>NZ_JBNDIN010000007.1:0-294752 GCF_050434425.1 Serratia sp. 2723 | reverse complement strand
GTGCCAACGCTGTTGCGTGAGGGAGAACAACTCCCGGATGGCATCTTCGCCCAGTTTTTTGCGGCGGGCGATCACTGAACTGGGGGCAGTAAACGTTCTGCCGGTGCGATCGACGATATCCATCAGATTGACGATATGAGAGAGGGGTTTGTTGTTGAATATGGCCATACCGATAACCAGCCAGACCATGGACTCAAGGGGAAGCTTGCGTTTACGCAGTGTCACTGTATCCGTAAGGGAAAAGGCTTGCTGAATAAGGTCTGGGGGAAGAAGGTCGGCAAGACTTTGAACTTCATCGGGTGCAGTAAGATTAATAATGCCGAGGGCTTGTGAGAGTTCCATTTAAAAAGGGTCCATGATGAACATGAACCCTTTTTACACCAGCCACCGGATCGGTCAACCGATCCTTAAACGATCGGCATTAGGTCGTGGCCGCCCTTGAGGCTTATTTAAACACCGGCAGCAGATCTAATAGCGTTAACACGTGGGCCACGGCGTTAATCACCCCAAACAGAATGATGAACAGGATCATGCCTTGGCCGCCGGGAGCACGGTAGCTGGCCTGTGGGAAACGGCGGCGGCTGGCGCGTGCCATCATGGCAGGGACGATCACTGCCCAAATGGTGGCGGCCAGGCCAGCAAAGCCGATGGCGTACAGGAAACCGTTCGGGAACAGTAACGCGGCCAGGGTTGGCGGCACGAAGGTCACCAGTGCCGATTTGGTGCGGCCAGCCTGGTTATCCTTGAACTTGAAGAAGTCGGCGAGAAAATCAAACAGCCCCAGCGACACCCCCAGGAATGAACTGGCCAGCGCCATATAAGAGAAGGCGTTAAGCAGTTGGCCAACCGCATAGCTACTGGAAACATTACCCATCTGCTTGAGCAGGCTGCCGATGTTGCCCCCTTCGGCGATCACCTGCTTGAAGGCATCACGGGCGATGTTGCCCTGGATCACATACTGCCACAGGATATAGATCGCCAGCGCCAGCAAGGTACCGTATACCAGGCTGCGCACCACGGCACCGCTGTCTTTTTGATAATACTTCACCAGGCCAGGTACGTTGCCGTGGTAGCCGAACGAGGTCAGCAGGTAAGGCAATGCCGCCAGCGCATAGGGCAGGTAGTTGGCATCGCTGTCACCCTGGTTGAACAACACGGCAGGCTGCACGTGGGTGAACATATCACCGACAGATAACACAAAGGTGATCACCATACCGCCGATCAGAATGGTGCTCAGGCGATCCACGGCGCGGGTGGATAACCAGACTATAAAGGCCACGACGATGGCAAACACCAATCCGGACAGGGTTTGGTTAGCCCCGAAGACGCCTTCCAACGTATGGGAGATGATCGAGCCACCCGCCGAGATATAGGCATAGGTCAGAATGTAGAGCACGAAGGTGATCGACAGGCCGTTAAGGGTATTCCAGCCTTTGCCAAGCAGGTCTTTGACCACGGTATGGAAGCTGGCACCCGCCGGATAATTCATGGTGGCCTCCAGGATCATCAGCCCGGAGATCAGCATACAGAACCAGGTATAAATCAGCAGCGCCACGGAGCCGCTGAACCACACGCCAGAAGTGACGATAGGGATAGAGAACATACCTGCACCGACGGCGGTGCCGGCAATGATCATCGCGCCACCGAGTACGGAAGGGCGGGAAAGCTTCTGGATGGTGTCCGCAGACATTATTGCTCCTGAATGGCCGTTGGCCTTGAGTTCTTTTGTACTAGCTTAATGGTACGTGCGCGATGTGTGCATGTAAAGCGGATATTTGGGGGATTGGTGCAATTTTCAGCGCTTAGGGCGTTATTCTGGTGGTTTTCCCCTCACCCCAGCCCTCTCCCATGGGGAGAGGGGGCTGCAATAGCGTTGTGGTCAGGGGCAGAAGTCTGTCTGCGGCATGCTTGGTGATTCTCCCAAAGGGTAATAACGGCGCTGTAGTCAGGTGCTGGAGTTTATCAGTGGCACATTAAAATTTGCCCTATGCGAGATGAAGTTATTGCGGTGCCGAGGCCAGTTACTGACGTTAATTTGTAGCACATTCAGTCCCCTCTCCCTGTGGGAGAGGGTTAGGGTGAGGG
Source organism: Serratia sp. 2723 (assembly GCF_050434425.1). Classification (NCBI taxonomy): domain Bacteria; kingdom Pseudomonadati; phylum Pseudomonadota; class Gammaproteobacteria; order Enterobacterales; family Yersiniaceae; genus Serratia; species Serratia sp. 2723. Next base: position 292,667 of record NZ_JBNDIN010000007.1, on the reverse strand, counting down.
GCGTCACTTTACGTATCCTGATGTATTTTTTTGTCTAATTGGCGGGTATAGCGGGAAATGCCACTTATCTACAAAGTGATAAATCTTTCACATAAGTCGTTGGTGACTGCCATGATATTTTGTCACACGTTAAATAACCTTTATTCTTAAGCTTATGATCTACATAAAAAGAAATAGGTAAACTGATAGCAAATGATAAGAACATTAGATAAACCAAATATCGAGTGATTGCTTTGTCGTATTTTGGGCGCTTATTGAGAATGAAAAAGTATATGCCACTAAGCGTGGCATACAATAGTAGTGGGCTGGAAAAGAAAACCATAAGAACAGGTGCGGAAAAGGTTATCTCATCATCCATTAATACTAATGATACTACATATTGATAGGTTAGTAATGCTGCGAATGAGCATAGTATAAAGAGCACTGTTGCTAGCAATAATTTAAAGTAATTATTATTCATAATGATATTAATGTTGACATATTTAATAAATAGCCGCCGGAAAATCTGGTGGCTATTCACTAAATCAATAAACTCTCTCATCCCATATACTATAGCCCGACGTCCCTGAAATATTGTGCTGCCAATCAATGCTTGTGTAGGATAATGAAATGATCTCGTAGGGTTGACCATCATTTTGTGTAAGTGCATTTGGGCAGTGTTGGGCGATGTCTGAGATATAAGCATCCTTAAGCTTTATAGTATAAAAAACTTCTAGAGTCCCAGCCGGATTAACACGATACATATACAATACAATTTGTAATTTTTCATTATTTGATATTGCCATTCCAAGCAAGGGCGATGATTTGTCAATCGGCTTGGTTATTCTGACTGGCTGGTGGGATACATTTTGCAGTCTGGATATATTATGATCGAAAGCAAGAATGTAAACTTGATCCTCATGTCCTTTTTGACATCTATTGCCGATGGAGTCAAGAGTCGAGCAACCAGCAGATATCAAACCTTGTTTAATACCGTTGATACTTGCATAAATCAAATTAGCCATAAGTCCCTCTATGTTATAGTAAACATCATTTGCAAAGTGATAAATCTTTCACATACGTCGTTGGTGACATCCAAGAAATTTTGTCACAGGTCAAGTAGCCATCATGGCTAAGCTTGTAGCTCACATATAGAGATATAGGTAAGCCAAAGATTAATGATGCCAAAGCTAATCTAGTTAAGTATCTAACAACTAGCATATTATGTTTTGGGAGGCGGTCAAAAATAAAGAAAAAAACAGAACCAGATAAAGCATAAAGTATTAGAGGTATTGCAAAAAAGCTCATAAATACAGAGGTTGAAAATGTTATTTCATCCTTCATTAATATTAGTGAAATAGCGTAACTATAAATCAATAGCGATAAGCAAATGAATATAATCAGCAATGCTGACGCTCCTAGTATTTTCCAAAGTCTATTTTTCACACTCACCTTCTTAATCCATTGAGAATGTACTGAAAGTTTGCCTCTGGTGTTCGTGGCTTTACTTTTATCTTTTCTTTTAATAGTGCTATTAACTTAGTGCTTATTCCAAAGTGTTTATCAATAACATCTAAACCGGCAACAGCAATAAAACCAACAAAAAAAACTATTAAAGCGACAGCAATAATACTACCACCCACAACTGCTGTTGTAGTAAGCAGTACACCTACTGAATAAGATACCACGGAACTAATGGCAAGTTTAGCCATATCCAGAGTTATGTTTCCGATAAAGTCTGCTAGGGTGTAATCATCTTTAAAGATACTTTCGATAATTCGATATCCAACAGAAAAAAGAATACAAAATCTTACGCCCCTGACTATTCCGGCATTAATGCCTTGCTGTCCTATACCCATCGCTAACATTTGCGGATGGTTAGCCGAATATCGTGTTCCGGTTATTGTTCGTCTCAGTCCCGCATAGCCGGATATGTGAATAAGATTCACTCCATTTGCCCCAGTGAACACTGTGGCAGTTATTCCTATTCTCTTGAATTCAATGATGACATCATATAACCCACGCGCATCATTTATATTGCCTGCATAAGTAGAAACAGGATCTGTCACTTTAAATACAGAGGAGAGGACATTTTTGGGTTCAATACCTCTGGCGAACGCATCGCCACGGCTGGTACTTTGTTGCTCAAAGCCCCGAGCGAACGCTTCACCACGGCCCAGACCTGGGTTTCCAGGGCGGCGAGAGTCGATATCTTCAAGGATACTTTTTGCTTCCGCAATCGTGAGAACGACGTGATATTGCGTGTTATCGCTTAATGCTTTCTCTAAGCCGATAGAGTCAAGAAACTCATGTTGGGGTTTTAGCTGGTTGATCCCGACATTACCCTTCAGGAAATCCCCCATGTAGCCTTCCCAACTTGGGTTGAAATTTTTATCTGACATGAGCTCACTCCATTGATAGTTCTAAGCTTTCCACTCCATTGAAAAATAAACTCTAGCACTATTGGTAAGCATTGTGAATGAGTATAACTTAATGCGGCGTTCTGCTATTGTCTCAGCCACATAATCAGCCCCCCATAGGATCGCAGATGGACTGCCGTGCCGACTGTGGTGCCTGCTGTATCGCACCTTCGATTTCCAGCCCGATCCCGGGTATGCCCAACGGCAAACCGGCCAATACCCGCTGCATCCATCTGGACCCGCAACTGCGCTGCGGGCTATTTCATTCGCCGCTGCGGCCCAAAGTCTGCGGCAGCCTGCAGGCCAGCCGTGAAATGTGTCACGATCGCCGTGATGAGGCGCTGATCTATCTTGCCAAGTTGGAGGCGGATACCGCGCCTTGAGTGTCCTTCAGCCGCCACAGGCATAGCGCCGCACCCAGCACCATCGCCAACGCAAAGTAAAATACCGCGTGATAACTCCACATTTCAGCCACGACCCCGGCGATTGAACCGGCAATAATCCAGCCAACGCGGGTGGTATTGGTAAACAGTGTGGTCGCCGCCCCGGCCTGGCCTGGCATCAGATCCTGGAAATAGAGCATACCAATCCCCGCCAGCACCCCGATAAACAGCGCATTCAGCAGTTGCAGGGCGATCAGTTGCCAGGTACCGGTAATAAACAGTAGCCCGGCATAGAACAGCACCCCGGCAATCACCGCACAGCGCATCAGGAAGCGCTTGCCAAAGCGTTGGGCCACCATGCCTGCGAGCAGCATGGTCGGGATTTCCAGCCCGGCAGCGGTACCCATCAGTATTCCCGCCAGTTTTTCCGGTAACTGCAGCTCTCGCACCATGTACAGTGGCATATTGATCAAATACATACTGTTGGCCGTCCACATTAACGTGCAGGCCATAAACAGCAATAACGTATCCCGGCGGTTCTGGCGTGGCGCTTCCAGCGTCGCCCCGCCGGTACTCTGCACTTTTGGCATGGAGGGCAACATCTTCCATACCAGCGCGCCGCAGAGAATAAAGGCGGCGGCGGCGGCCAGATACATCACCTTAAAACCAAACCCCAAGGCCAGTGCAAAGGCGATCGGTGGGCCAATCACCCAGGCCAGAGAAACCTGAGCACGCAGGATAGAGCTGAACATCACCGTTCCCCGGCCGGTGTGCTCGGCATGTTCCCGTGCCAGGGCAAACATCTGCGGGTTGGCGGTCGAGCCAAAGCTGCTCAGCAGCACGCCGACGAACAGCAGCAGGTAATAGTTACGGTTCCAGGCGAACAGCGCACAAGCCAAGGCACCCAACATGCAGCAGAGAAAGATCAGCGATTTGCGATCGCCCCTTTTATCCGATCGGCTGGCCAGAAACTGGCTGACCAAAATGCCGATCACCGCGCTGCCGGTAAAGAACAGCCCGACCATCGTTGGCCGTACGTTCACTTCGCTGGAGAGGAACAGACTCAGCGTGGGCGTCTGTAAGGCACCGGCAATCCCGGTGAGAAAAGCCACCACCAGAAATGCCAACGAAGTTAAATCGGGCCAGCGTCGTGTCGCCGCAGTTGAAGTACGCATAAGCTGAATGAATAGCCAAAGAGAGGGGAGACGCGCGCATAATACGCTCGTTTAAAAAAAACAAAAACCGGTTTCAATCAAGGAATGGGTGAATAGATTTTATCTGTCGGCAGGAAAAGAGCAGGGTGATGTCACCATCACCCTGCGCTGGTGGCTAGCGGTTATGCGCCAGCAGGAACGTCGTGCGCGGTATTCTTCAGCACTTCGCCCTGATATTTCTCAATTTCCAATTGCGCCATCTGGCCACAGTTGCCCTGTGCCAGGCTGGATGAGCCGATATCGAAAGTCAGGCAGTTGACGTTGCCGTTCTTACAGATCGACCCTGGCGTTGACGGATCGGCCGGATCGTACCAGGCACCTTCGCTGATCCGCACCGCACCTGGGCGCACATCTTCACTGACAATAGCGCCAACCAGGATCTGCCCACGGTCGTTAAACGCCCGTACCAGGTCGCCGTTGGTGATGTTGCGCGATTTGGCATCCTCTGGATGGATCAAGATCGCTTCACGGTCGGCCACCGCATACTTCTTACGCAATGGCGTGTTGTCGAGCTGTGAGTGCAGGCGGTTGGTTGGGTGCGCGGTATTCAGCGACAGCGGGTATTTGGCTGCCTCTGGGCCACGGTACCATTCATGCGGCGGCATCCAGGTCGGAATACCTTTACAATCCAGATACTCCATCTTCGAGATGGCATCGGAATAGATCTCAATCTTGCCGGAAGGCGTCCCCAACGGATTAAGCAGCGGGTTTTCACGATAATCGGCGAAACGTACCCACTGTTTGTTTTCCTGCGGGATCGGGAAACGAATGTAGTTGTTCGACTCCCAGAACATGTCAAACGGCGGCAGGGCAACGCGGGCGGCGCGGGCCTGCAACTTCATGTCGTCGTACATGCCTTTCAGCCACTGGGTTTCGTCTTTGCCTTCGGTAAAGGCATCCAGTACGCCCAGCTTGGCGGCCAGAGCGGCGAAGATATCGAAGTCATTGCGTGACTCATGCTGCGGCGGCACGCACTGATGCATCGGGAAGACGTACAGCTGCGAGTAGTCGCCGCCCATCTCCAGATCGTTACGCTCATAGCTGGTGGTTGCAGGCAGCACGATATCCGCATGCTTGGCGGTGGCCGTCCAGTACGGTTCGTTCACCACGATGGTTTCCGGCCGCTGCCAGGCTTTGACCAGATTGTTGGTGTCCTGATGCTGGTGGAAGGTATTACCCCCGGCCACGTACACCATCTTCACGTCTGGGTAGGTGACATCGGTCCCATTGAAGTGAATGGTCTTGCCTGGGTTGGTCAGGCACTCGGCGATACGTGCCACCGGGATTGGCGTTGGTGAATTTTTTGGTGCATTCCCCGCAGAGATACCGGAGAGGATGCCGCCTTTGGCCGTTGGGCTGCCGCCGGAAGAGTAGTGATAGCTGAAGCCGAAGCCGCCGCCCGGCAGGCCGATCTGGCCAAGCATGGCTGCCACGGTCACCAGTAACCAGTGCTGCTGCTCACCGTGATGCTGACGCTGGATCCCCCAGCCGCCCATGATCATGGTGCGCTGTTTCGCCATATCGCGCGCCAACTGGCGCAGTACTTCGGCATCGACGCCGCTGATATCGGCAGCCCACTCGGCCGTTTTCGGCGTGCCGTCGGTTTCACCCAGCAGATAGGCCTGGAACTTGTCGAAGCCCACGGTGTAGGTTTTCAGGAAGTCCGGGTTATGCAGCTTTTCGGTCAGCAGGGTGTGGGCGATACCGATCAGCATCGCGCTGTCGGTGTACGGACGCGGAGCGATCCACTGTGCGCCGACATATTTGGCACTGTCGCTGTGCACCGGATCGATGCTGATGATGCGGGTGCCTTTCTTCTTCAGCGCCTCAAAGCCGGTCTGGCCGACGTGGTCGGGTACGTTCCAGCTGTTTTTCAGCGTAACCATCGGGTTACAGCCCCACAGGATCACCAGTTGGCTGTTGTCGATGACGTTTGGCCAGGCGGTTTGCTGTTCGTAAACCTCCATTGACCCCATCACGTGCGACATGATCACCTGTGCAGCACCGGTAGAATAGTCACCGGCGTAGCCAAGGAAGCCGCCGCTCAGGTTCATCAGGCGTTGCAGCAGGGTACGGCTGTTGTGCAGCATGCCCACGCTTTTCCAGCCGTAAGAACCGGCATAGATCGACTGCGGGCCGTGATCTTTTTGCAAACGGACGATTTCGTTACCGACCAGATCAATCGCTTTTTCCCAGCTGACGCGCACCCATTCATCGTTGCCGCGCAGCTCGGTGCGGCTGCCAGGGCCGCCTTCCAACCAGCTTTTACGTACCATTGGGTATTTGATACGGTTTTCCGCATGGACCTGGTGGGGGGCCATGGTGATCAGATCGTTCGGGTAAGGATCGTCTTTGACCGGCAACACGCCGACCATTTTTCCGTCTTGCACGATGGCTTCAAATGCGCCCCAGTGCGCGCCGGTCAGGATGCCCTTTTGCGCCTGGCGTAAGGCCACGAACTGTGGCAATGCCTGGCTGATGGCTTCCGCCAACGCTGATTTAGGCCACAGACCCGCAAATAGAGGCACGGCGGCCAGGGCGCTGGCACCGGTCAGGAAACGACGGCGGCTCATGGCTAATGGTTGTTGTTGGTACTTGCTCATTTCGCTTCTCCCTTAACTTTTGGCCGGTGTGGCAGGTTGCATATCGCTGGCATGTTTCTGAACGTACTGCGTCAGAACGCGCAGTTGTTCTTGCGACAGCGAGGTGCGAGGAGCCATACCTTTAATCACGCCGATCCACTGGTTGGCGTTGAAGCGATCAAGGGCGGTCAGGCCGTGGCAGCCGGTACAGTTGGCGGACATCATATCGGCGGTGTAACGCCAGATTTTCTGCTGATCGTCGATCAGTTGCTTACGTGGCAACCAGACCTGCAATGAAACCTGATGCCAGACCAGGCCGGTTTCGGCATCGGTCATGGTGCTGCCGGTTTTCAGCAGTTTGCGCGCGTCCTCGCCCAACAGGACGCTGAGGATACGTTTACCTTGCGCAGCGTAGAAGACTTCGCTGACGCCATCCTGTTGCCAGCCGCTGACGTCTACCAGCACCTTGTCACCTTCCTGCTTCACGACGTGAACTTCGGTGGAAGGCATCAGGTTACCGGCATTATGCGTATCGTCGGCTTTCAGGAAGAACGGTTCGGTGGCGATGGTGAACAGCGTGGTTGCGGTTGGCGAGGTTTCGGCCGCGGCTTTCGCCAGTTCGGCAGCGCCAGCCTGAGCGGCACCGCTCATATCCGGCAGGATATGCGCAACGCCCTTATGGCAGTCGATACAGGTTTCGCCTTGCTTGATGGCCACCGGGTGCTGAATACGGGCTTCAGGACGCTGAGCGGTAATATCCATGGCATCGAAGCTATGGCAAGAACGGCAGGTGGCCGAATCGCTTTCTTTCAGCGTTTTCCAGACCGATTGTGCCATGGCCAGCTTATGGGCTTCGTATTTTTCCGGGGTGTCGATTTTGCCGGTCATTTCGCCGTAAATGTCTTTCACCGCGCGGATCTTGGTCCACAGGTAATCGAGCGGCTCATGAGGGACATGGCAATCGGCGCATTCAGCGCGGATCCCCTTGGCGTTCTGGAAGTGAACGCTGCCTTGATATTCGGCCAGAGGTTGTTGCATGGTGTGGCAGGAGACACAGAAGGCGGTATCACTGGTTTTATGGAAGACCGTTGCGGTCCCCGCCAGCAGTGCGGCACCGAGAATAATCCCGATCACCAAAATCCAAAGCCATCCCCACCGGCGTCGCTTTTCAAAGCCAGCTTGTTTTTTGCTCATATTGAACCCACTTATAGTTATGATATACCAAGGAAAAACTTGCCAAAAAAGGTTTCGACACCAGGTCAGAAACATCCGGATAAGTATAGGTATCTTCGCAAAATAAACCTAATACCTTAGGGGTATTTACAGTGAAAAATAGAGTGATTGAGCAATAAAATAGCGTTATATTTTAATTTATATAGCGATATTGTTGGATGAGCAGAGGAGAATTGGAGATAATAACATCACAATACAGGCAGATACGCCTGTTGGCTCAACCATAGGTGGATCGCTGTTCTGCTCGCTTCAAAATGGGGCTCCGGCAGATCGTCCGGGGAACACCAACGCCATTCGGCACATTTTTCTGGCTCTCTCAGTTCGACTTCACCAGCTGTATGCTGAACCAGCATACAGATCGACACCGTATGTTTTCCCTCTGCACGCCAGGTTTGCAGATTATTGCTGATGCCAATAAAGGTTGGTGGAGCTATCTGCAACCCGGTCTCTTCGGCGATTTCGCGTTGGGCACATTGTTCAAAGGTTTCCCCTGCCTCCAGATGCCCCCCAGGGATCGACCAAAAAGGGGCATGGTTGCTGCAGCGTTTCCCCAGCAGGATATGCCCTTGAGCGTTAACGATAATGACCCCGATACCGGTGGCAACCATGTTGTTATCTTCCTTCAGCACTGTTTCAGCACAGTATGCCATTTTCCCCTGTGCATGGGGGCTTTAGCCAGAAAAGTGTGCGTAAGGTCAAAAAACTATCACACCGAGATCGAGAAAACTTGCTTTCGGTGATAGCTGCTCACACACTCATTGAAACGTTTCAGCGTCATCGATGGCCTGGTTAGGCAATGGGTGACGCTCCTTTTTCTTAACTTGGCTGAAACGATTCAATTCGGCAGGAGAGGAGAACCATGTTCCAGTTGTCACAGCAAGATATTCACCTGGGCGCTGCGGCTAGCGGCAAACAGGAAGCCATCAGGCAGGTAGCGACAGCGCTTACCTCTGCCGGATGCGTCAGCGCCGCCTATGTTGACGGCATGCTGCAGCGTGAGCTGCAAACGTCCACCTATTTGGGCAACGGCATCGCTATTCCCCATGGCACTACCGATACCCGCGATCTGGTGTTGAACACTGGTGTACAGGTATTTCAGTTTCCACAGGGCATCGAATGGGGCGAAGGCCAGACGGCCTATGTGGTGATCGGTATTGCCGCGCGTTCCGATGAACATCTGGCGTTACTGCGTCAGCTCACGCACGTGCTCAGTGATGACAGCGTCGCCGAACAGCTGGCAAAAACGACTTCAGCCGAAGAGCTGCGCAGCCTGCTGATGGGTGAGAAGCTGGCGGCTGAATTCAAGTTTGATGTCTCACTGATTGCTGTTGACGTGGCAGCCGATTCGCTGATGACGCTGCAAGCTCTGAACGCGGGCCGTCTGCAAAAAATCGGGGCGGTTAACGCCCAGTTTGTCAGCGATGTGATCACCCGTAAGCCGCTGAATCTGGGGCAGGGGATCTGGCTGAGCGACAGCACTGAAGGCAACCTGACCAGCGCCGCCACCGTCAGCCGCCCGGCACAGGCGTTTGAGGAAGAGGGCGAAAAGGTTGCGCTGTTGCTGACCGTCGCCGTCGCCGATCAACAGCCGCTGACGGTGCTGAACTACTTAAGCGATCTGTTAGTGAGCCAAAAAGCTGAACGCTTGCTGAACGCCGATGCTGTGGGCGTGCTGGCGTTACTGTCCAGCGAAGTTGCCGAAGAGAGCGTGGTGCTGAGTGCAGAATACATGGTACGCAACGAGCATGGCCTGCACGCCCGTCCGGGCACTGCGCTGGTCAACGTAATCAAACAGTTCTCCAGTGAAATTACCGTTACCAATCTCGACGGCAGCGGTAAACCGGCGAACGGTCGCAGCCTGATGAAGGTTGTGGCACTGGGAGTGAAAAAAGGTCATCACCTGCGCTTTACCGCCAGTGGTGACGATGCTGAAGCGGCGCTGAAAGCCATCGGCGAAGCAATCAGTGAAGGTCTTGGCGAGGGTGCAGCATGAGCAGAAGAGTCGCAACCATAACCCTGAATCCGGCTTACGATCTGGTGGGCTTTTGTCCGGAGATCGAACGGGGTGAGGTTAACCTGGTAAAAACCGCCGGTCTCCATGCCGCGGGTAAAGGGATCAACGTTGCCAAAGTACTGAAAGATTTAGGTATCGACGTCACCGTTGGGGGGTTCCTGGGTAAAGACAACCAGGATGGTTTCCAACTGCTGTTCAGCGATTTGGGGATTGCCAACCGTTTTCAGGTGGTCCCTGGGCGTACACGTATCAACGTCAAGCTGACGGAAAAAGACGGTGAAGTGACCGATTTCAACTTCTCCGGTTTTGAAGTGACGCCGCAGGATTGGGAACGTTTTGTGGTGGATTCCCTGAGCTGGCTGGGCCAGTTCGACATGGTGGCGGTCAGCGGTAGCTTGCCTGCCGGGGTTGCCCCTGAAGCCTTCACCGAGTGGATGACCCGCCTGCGTGCACAGTGTCCGTGCATCATTTTTGACAGCAGCCGTGAAGCGCTGGTGGCTGGGCTGAAAGCCTCGCCGTGGTTGGTAAAACCTAACCGTCGTGAACTGGAAATCTGGGCAGGCAAACCTTTGCCTAAGTTGGAGGATGTGGTGGAAGCCGCTCACGCCCTGCGTGAACAGGGCATTGCCCACGTAGTGATCTCACTGGGTGCCGAAGGCGCGCTGTGGGTTAACGCCTCGGGTGCCTGGATCGCCAAACCGCCAGCTTGTGAAGTGGTCAGCACCGTGGGTGCCGGTGATTCCATGGTCGGCGGCCTGATCTACGGCCTGCTGATGCGTGAATCCAGCGAACATACCTTGCGCTTGGCCACTGCCGTGGCTGCCTTGGCAGTGAGCCAGAGCAACGTTGGCATCACCGATCGCCCGCAGTTGGCCGCGATGATGGCGCGTGTCGATCTGAAACCCTTTAATTAACCGCAGGAGTCAGAATGAAAACGCTGCTGATGATAGACAGTTCGCTTGGGCAGGCTCGTAGCCACCTGGCGAAACGCATGCTTGAGGCCGCTGCGGCCAAAACCGGCCTGACGCTGGTTAACACGGCCAACGAGGCTGAACTGGTGGTGGTGGCGGGTGTTGCTGCACCCGCTGACGCCGAGCTGAACGGTAAACAGGTTTATATCGGTGATGTGGAACACGCGGTGCGTGAACCCGAAGCCTTCCTGGCTGCGGCCCAGGTGCAAGCCAAACCGTATCAGGCTGCGGCCCAGACGATAGCACTGGCAAAATCTGCCGGTCCGAAACGCATTGTTGCCGTTACCGCTTGCCCAACTGGCGTTGCTCATACCTTTATGGCGGCCGAAGCCATCGAGAGCGAAGCCAAGAAACGTGGCTGGTGGGTGAAAGTGGAAACCCGTGGTTCCGTCGGTGCCGGGAATGCGATCACCCCAGAAGAAGTGGCGGCGGCCGATCTGGTGATCGTCGCGGCAGATATCGAAGTGGATCTGGACAAGTTTGCCGGCAAGCCGATGTATCGCACCTCGACCGGTTTGGCGTTGAAGAAAACCGCGCAGGAACTGGATAAGGCACAGGTAGAAGCCGAAATCTTCCAGCCGCAAAAAAGTGGCAGCACCGCAAGCTCAGGCAAGAAGAAAGAGAGCGCAGGGCCTTATCGTCACCTGCTGACCGGCGTGTCTTACATGCTGCCGATGGTGGTGGCGGGCGGTCTGTGTATCGCGCTGTCGTTCGTGTTTGGTATCAAGGCGTTTGAAGTCAAAGGGACGCTGGCTGCGGCGCTGATGCAGATCGGTAGCGATTCAGCCTTTGCGTTGATGGTACCGGTTCTGGCGGGTTACATCGCGTTCTCCATTGCGGATCGTCCCGGCCTGACGCCGGGCCTGATCGGCGGTATGTTGGCGGTTAGCACCGGTGCGGGTTTCCTCGGCGGTATTATTGCCGGTTTCCTGGCGGGCTACGTGGCCAAGGCCATCAGCGGTAAGCTGCACCTGCCACAGAGTATGGAAGCGCTCAAGCCGATCCTGATTATTCCGCTGGTTGCCAGCCTGATCACCGGTTTGATCATGATTTACGTGGTGGGCACGCCCGTCGCCAAGATCATGGTCGGCCTGACCAACTGGCTGCAATCGCTGGGCACCGCCAATGCGGTACTGCTGGGCGCGATCCTCGGTGCGATGATGTGTACCGATATGGGTGGCCCGGTTAACAAGGCGGCCTATGCCTTTGGTGTGGCGCTGTTGAGTTCTTCGGTCTACGCACCTATGGCAGCGATTATGGCTGCAGGTATGGTGCCACCGCTGGCGATGGGGGTGGCGACCATTCTGGCTCGTCGCAAGTTCGAGAAATCCGAGCAGGAAGGGGGCAAAGCCGCGTTGGTGTTGGGCCTGTGCTTTATCACTGAAGGGGCAATTCCGTTTGCCGCCCGTGATCCGATGCGCGTTCTGCCGTGCTGTATCGCCGGTGGTGCCCTGACCGGTGCGCTGTCGATGGCCTTCGGTGCAAAACTGATGGCACCACACGGTGGTCTGTTCGTGCTGTTGATCCCCGGAGCCATCTCGCCAGTGCTGCTGTATCTGTTGGCGATTGTGGCAGGTACCCTGCTGGCGGGCGTGGCCTATGCGGTCCTTAAACGCTCTGAAGCGCCGGTAGCCACGGTCGCGTAACGGCAACCACGCAATAAAAAGCCGGCATCTGAAAAATGCCGGCTTTTTTATGTCCGCAGAAAAATTACTGCTGCGCCTTCAGCCAGGCAATTTCCTCGGCCCAGATATCCGGGTTCACCGTTTCCAGGATCAGCGGGATATTATCGAAGCGCGGGTCGCGCATGATATAGCTGAACACGGTCTTACCGATATTGCCTTCACCCAGGCTGTGGTGGCGGTCAACACGGCTGCCAAACTCGCTCTTGGCATCGTTAAGATGCATACCGCGCAGGTAGTTGAAGCCTACCACCTCGCCCAGCTCTTTAAACGTCTTCTGGCAATCCTCTTCGCTACGCAGATCGTAACCGGCGGCGAAAGCGTGGCAGGTATCAATACAGACACCGACGCGGCTCTTGTCTTCTACACCGTCGATGATCGCCGCCAGATGTTCAAATTTGAACCCCAGGTTGCTGCCTTGCCCGGCGGTATTCTCGATCACGGCGGTGACGCCCTGGGTTTTATCCAGCACGATGTTGATCGACTCGGCGATCCTTGCCAGGCATTTATCCTCATCGATCTGCATCAAGTGGCTGCCCGGGTGGAAGTTCAGCAGCGTCAGCCCCAGTTGCTCACAGCGTTGCATCTCATCAAGAAACGCCTCACGGGATTTCTCCAGCGCGTCCGTTACCGGATGGCCAAGGTTAATCAGATAGCTGTCGTGCGGCAAGATTTGCCCTGGACCGTAGCCGTACTGTGCGCAGGCACTTTTAAACTTGTCTATCATGTCGGCAGGCAGTGGGGCTGCCTTCCATTGACGCTGATTTTTAGTGAACAGGGCGAATGCGGTCGCCTCTAATTCGTGTGCGCGGATCACGGCCTGATCTACGCCGCCAGAAGCGCTGACGTGTGCACCGACAAACTTCATTTTCATTCTCCTGTGTTAACGCTGCCATTATGGCATTGATAAGTGAAGGATTGAATGGCGGGGGTAAAACAAGCAGGCCCGAAAGCTCGGGCCTGAAGAGGGGGATCACAACAGGTGCTGCACCAACAGGTTGATTGCACCGCCGCCAACGATCAGCCAGACGAACAGCAGCGTCGCCAGCAGAATGGGTTTCACTCCAGCCTGACGCACCGCGCTAATGTGGGTGGTCAGACCCAAAGCGGCCATCGCCATGGCCAGCATCCAGGTGTCGATGGTGATCAGATGCTGTACCAGCGTGGCCGGGATCAGGTTGAACGAGTTCAGCCCGGCAACGGCGATAAACAACACGGCGAACCACGGAATGGTGATGGCCGATTTTTCACTCTTGCTGCCGCTACCGGCCCGGCGGCTGATATAGCCGGACAGCAACAGCAGGAACGGGGCCAGCATCATGACGCGGATCATCTTGGCAATCACCGCCGCGTTTTCCGCATCCGGGCCGATGGCATGACCAGCAGCAACCACCTGAGCCACTTCATGGATTGTCGAACCCGCGTAGATGCCGAAGGTTTCCTGCGTCAACGGCAGCCACTGGAAGTGCTCATTCAGTTGATACAGCCACGGGTAGGCAAAGATCGCCAGCGTACCAAACACCACTACGGTAGAGACAGCGACGGCAACCTTACTGGAGTCTGCCTTCAGCACCGGCTCGGTGGCCATCACGGCTGCGGCTCCGCAGATGCTGCTACCAGCACCGATCAGCATGGTGGTTTGGCTGTCGAGGCCGAACACTTTTTTACCCAACCAGCAGGCTAGCAAGAAAGTGCTGCTCAGGGTCAGGGCATCGATAATGATCCCGCTGGCCCCCACGTCGGCAATTTGCTGGAAGGTTAAACGAAAGCCATAAAGAATGATCCCCAGGCGCAGCAGCCTCTGTTTGGCCAGCTGTACGCCGGTATGGCAGCCAGGCTGCAACCAGGGATAAAGAGTGTTGCCGACCAGGATACCGCACAGGATTGCCAGCGTCAGGGCGCCTAATCCCAATCCGGCAATCCAGGGGACATTGCCCGCCCAGACCGAAAACGCGGTCAGCGCGCCGGTCAGCAGTAAGCCTGGTATCAGCCGTGGTAGTCCAAACAGGGGAAAACGCTGTTCGGGAAAGGGATGAGTGCTGTGACTCGCCATGATTATTTTGTCCTCTGCTAAATTTCTGAGTGCAATGATAAAAGCAGGTGACCTAAAAGAGAAATTGATTATATCTTTATAACTTATCGAAATAAGTGGTTTATCACCTGGACGGATCGGCTACTCTGCCAAGCCTAATCCTATAAACGTGATAACCTTATAAGGCAGGGCGGTTAGCTTATCGACGCCGTGTGGCTGATTTTCTGGCGTTTTAATTTAAATGGTTCTGTCTGACTGCTGACTAGCCATTCTCTTTATGTCGAGGCTGCTATGCATATCACTTTGCGCCAACTGGAAGTTTTTACCGAGGTGCTGAAAAGCGGATCCACCACTCAGGCCTCAGTGGTACTGGCTTTATCACAATCGGCGGTCAGCGCGGCGCTGGCCGATCTGGAAGGGCAACTGAAGGTGTTGTTGTTCGATCGCGTGGGTAAACGCCTGGTGATCAACGAACATGGCCGCTTGCTATACCCCAAAGCGCTGGCCCTGCTGGAGCAGGCTGGGGAAATAGAACAGCTATTCCTGCATGATAGCGGCGCGTTACGTATCGCCGCCAGCAGCACCATCGGCAACTATATGCTGCCAGAGATGATCGCTCACTATCGCAAAGACTTTCCGGCTACTCCGCTGGAATTGAACGTGGGGAATAGCCAGGAGGTGATTGTTGCGGTAGCCGATTTTCGTGTCGATTTAGGGTTGATCGAAGGGCCGTGCCACATGCCTGAGTTGGTCACCCAGCCGTGGCTTGAAGATGAACTGGTGGTGTTTGCCGCGCCGGATAACCCCTTGCTGCAGCAACCGGTGACCCTGGCAACGCTGGCCAGTGCCCCTTGGATCCTGCGGGAGCGGGGGTCTGGCACGCGGGAAGTGCTGGATCATCTGCTGCTGGCGCACCTGCCAAACTTCCAGTTGGTGATGGAGTTGGGCAATTCGGAAGCGATCAAGCACGCGGTACGCCACGGCATCGGCATCAGTTGCCTGTCACGTCGCGTAGTGGAAGAACAGCTGGCTAGCGGGGTGTTGGTGGAACTGAGTATCCCTCTGCCGCCATTGATGCGCACGCTGTATCTGATCCATCACCGGCAAAAACACATCTCCAATGCGCTACGGCGTTTCTTGAGCTATTGCGTTGGGCAACATCCGATCAAGATCACACAAAGTCATCATTAGGGCCGCTGCTAATAATTGGCCGTGGATTATGAAGCTATCTTATATCAGGGCAATGTTACTAGTTCGCTGGCGGGTATTTGTTACAATCCGGCCCTCATTTTTGACGAGCAGATAGGGTAAGAATGGCTCAGCAGGATATAAAAACAGCGGGGCAGCAAGCACCCGGATTACGCCGCGAGCTGAAAGCGCGGCATTTAACCATGATTGCCATTGGCGGTTCCATCGGTACCGGCCTGTTTGTTGCCTCTGGGGCAACGGTTTCCCAGGCAGGCCCAGGCGGCGCGCTACTCTCCTATGCATTGATTGGTCTGATGGTGTATTTCCTGATGACCAGCCTGGGTGAGCTGGCGGCGTTTATGCCGGTTTCAGGATCGTTTTCCACCTATGGTGCCAAGTATGTTGAAGAGGGCTTCGGCTTTGCGCTGGGCTGGAACTATTGGTACAACTGGGCGGTGACCATTGCGGTCGATCTGGTGGCGTCACAGTTGGTGATGAACTACTGGTTCCCGGACACGCCGGGCTGGATCTGGAGCGCCCTGTTCCTTGGCCTGATGTTCTTGCTTAACTACATCTCGGTCAAAGGCTTCGGTGAAGCGGAATACTGGTTCTCGCTGATCAAGGTGAGCACGGTCATTATCTTTATCGGCCTTGGCGTACTGATGATTTTCGGTATCTTGAAGGGCGGTGAAAATGCCGGTTGGCATAACTGGACGATCGGTGATGCACCGTTTGCCGGTGGCTTCTCGGCCATGATTGGCGTGGCGATGATCGTCGGCTTCTCGTTCCAGGGCACCGAACTGATCGGTATCGCGGCGGGCGAGTCGGAAGATCCGGGCAAGAACATTCCGCGCGCGGTGCGTCAGGTGTTCTGGCGTATTCTGCTGTTCTATATCTTCGCGATCCTGATCATCAGCCTGATCATTCCTTATACCGATCCAAGCCTGTTACGCAATGACGTGAAAGACATCAGCGTCAGCCCGTTCACGCTGGTATTTGAACATGCTGGCCTGCTCTCTGCGGCGGCGGTGATGAACGCGGTGATCCTGACGGCGGTACTTTCTGCGGGTAACTCCGGGATGTATGCTTCAACCCGTATGCTGTTTACGCTGGCATCGGAAGGTAAGGCACCACGCATTTTCGCCAAGCTGTCAAAAGGCGGTGTGCCGCGTAATGCGCTGTATGCTACCACCGTCGTAGCGGCGCTGTGCTTCCTCAGCTCGATGTTTGGTAATCAGTCCGTTTATCTGTGGCTGCTCAATACCTCGGGCATGACCGGCTTTATCGCCTGGTTGGGGATTGCCATCAGCCACTACCGTTTCCGTCGCGGCTATGTGATGCAAGGGAATAGCCTGAGCGATCTGCCGTATCAATCCGGTTTCTTCCCGTTGGGGCCAATGTTTGCCTTCGTGCTGTGCTTGATCATCACGCTGGGGCAGAACTATCAGGCCTTCCTGGCGGATCGTATCGACTGGTACGGCGTGACGGCAACCTACATCGGTATTCCACTGTTCCTGATTATCTGGTTCGGTTATAAGCTGACGCGCGGCACCAAAGTGGTGAAGTACAGCGAAATGGAATTCCCGAAGTGGAACCCTGACAAGTAAGCGATAAGCTCCAGGCGCGGCGGGTTACCGCCGCGTTATCTCCCCCGCAAAAATCCCCCCTAGCTAAACGCCAACCAAAAAAAGGGCCGCACGATGGCAGCCCCTTGGTACAAAGTATGTTCGGCAATCAGAAGTTGTAAGTCATGCCCACGGTATAACGACGGCCATCCAGCGTGGTGTTGAAGTGCTCGTAATCCACGGTTTTGTCCAGAATGTTGTAAACCCCACCGCTGAGCTGCAGGTTTTTCAGCGCCTGGTAACTCACCCCGGCGTCAACAAAGGTATAGGATGGCGTGCTGACCGCCATTGAGGTACGGCTCAGGTATTCCGAGGTTTTGCTGCGGAAGTTAACGCGTGACCACAGGCCGAGATCCTCCGTAGCTTGCCAATCCAGCACGCCATTGATCATGTGCTTCGGCATCTGGTTCAGCGCCTTGCCCTGGAACTCGCCGCTCTTCTGTTCAGATTCGGTAAAGGTGTAGTTGGTGCTCAGCTTCCAGTCTTCGGTGATCTGCCAGCCGGTGGTGACTTCGATACCGCGCATATTGGCTTTATCCACGTTGACGCGGTCGCTGACGAAATCATAAGGGGTGTTACCGATGGTGCAGGCCGGATCATCTGAACTATTACAGCGGCGAACTTCGGTGATCTTGTCTTTGAAATCGGTGTTGTACAGGGTGATGCCTGCGTTCAGCCCCTCCTGGTTATCCCACAGTATGCCGACTTCTTCACTGATGCTTTTCTCCGGCTTCAGATTCGGGTTACCCACGATGATGCCGTTGTTCACGCCACCGCCGGTGGCCTGGCCCCAGTTGGCAGAGGACTGGCGCAGGTCTGGCGAGCGATAACCCGCAGAAACCCCGCCTTTCACGGTCCACATCTCCGTCAGGTGCCACACGCCATACATGCGCGGTGTCCAGTGGCTGCCGTAGTTCTGATCGCGATCCATACGGATCCCGGTGGTCAGGCTGAAATCGTTGGTCAGCGCCCATTCGTCTTCGGCGAACAGCGCCCAGCTCCAGCGGGTCAACTGGTCTAAACCGTCAGCCGCTTCCAGCTGGTTGCCACTGTCACTCAGCTTCTCGTAGCGGTATTGCCCGCCGAGGTTCAGCATGTGGGAGCCAAGGTCAAATTGGGTCTGGGTGTTGAAGATGGTGTTGTACATCTTCATGTCACGCCCTGGGTTATTGGTCTCTTCCCGTTGAATGTAGCTGGTGCTGTTACCAAAGTCGTAATAACCGTTATGGGTGATCGAATAGTTATTACGGGTATACAGGTTGTCGCTGGGGTTGTTCGGCGTACAAACGCCTTTTTTGCATTTTTCCGCTGCCACGGACTTACCCGGCGTACTGTTGCGATCCTGCAGGGAACGGCCAATTTCGAAATCAAAATCGTTCTTTTCATCCGGCGTCAGGCTGAATACCGCTGTGCCGCTGCGCATACGCTGTTCGTTAAAGCCATTGGTAAAGTGGTCTTCCCCACGATGGGAGAACAGACCATTCACCCGCAGGCCAAGCAGTCCATCGATCAGCGGGCCGGAGGCGTAGGCGTTGGTCTGGTAGATATCACCGGAATCCCGGTCTTCCTGAATGGTGGCATCGCCTTGCACGGAGCCAACCCAGTCTTTAGTGGTCGAGGTTTTGCGCGTGATAATGTTGATCACCCCGCCCATGGCATCGGAGCCATAGAGTGAAGACATTGGCCCGCGAACCACTTCAATACGTTCGATAGCCTGCAATGGCGGCAACCAACCTTGCTCGATACCGGCGTTATCGCTATTAGGACGGGTGCCACGCGTATCGACACGTTTACCATCGATCAGGATCAGCGTGTATTTGGAGGACATCCCACGAATGCTGATATCACTGCTGCTGGCACCGCCGGTTACCACCACGCCCGGCACGTCTTTCAACGCATCGGTAACGTCGCGGTAGGCGCGGGTTTCCAACTGTTGGCGAGGGATCACCGAAATGGTGGCTGGCGAGTCTTGAATTCTTTGCTGGAAACCGGAGGCGGTGACCACCATGGTATCTTCAGTTTGTGCCAGTGCGCTGCCGCTGGCGAGTGATGCGAGGATTAACGCGGTCAAAGTGTTATAGCTTGGCTTTTCCATTGGGTTAAATATTCCCGTCCCGAGGTCAACAGGTTTTCCTGTTAGTTGTTTGATTTAAAAGAATATGTTTTTCACGCTACCGCGAGAATTTCCGTTTCTTGAGGAAATCGTCAGGCCATTGTAAGGAAATTGCCAGAAATGTAAATGCAAATGATAACTCGTATCATTTGTATGCTTTATCAGTAATGCATTGAAACCAGAGGAAAATGAGGGGTATAGCCCGGCGCAGCGCTGGGGTGCGCCGGGGTGATCAGCGTTTCTGGATGTAAGTGATTGCCAGTGCCAATGCCAACACCAGCCCTTTAATGATATCCATGGCGTAGTAGGGTACGGAGAGCATCACCAGGCCGTTTTGCAAGACGCCCAGGATAATCGCGCCAACCAGGGTGCCCAGAGCATTAGGTTTGCCGGAACCCGCCAGGGAGAAGCCGATATAGGCCGCCGCCACCGCATCCATCAGGTAACCGCCACCGGCGTTAACCTGTGAGGAACCGATACGTGACGCCAGCAAAATACCGCCAAGGCCCGCCAGCAGGGAGGAAAGCACGTATGCGGTAACCCTGTAACGTACCGTGCGGATACCGGAAAGCCGGGCGGCCTCCGGGTTACCGCCGATGGCATACATCCGGCGGCCATGTTTGGTCAGCGACAGGAAAAGCTGCATGATCACCGTCACCGCCAGCATAATCAGCACGATGACCGGCACCTGGCCCAGCGTGGAGAACACCTCAGGGATCACGCCTTCGGCCATATCCCCGTTTGGCAGCACCATATTCTGGGTGATGGAGCCGCCGTAGCTGTAAGTCATGGCCACGCCCTGGATAACGAACAGGCTGGCGAGCGTGGCCAGCATATCGGGGATCTTCAGCACCACGATCAACAAGGCATTGAACAGGCCGACCAGAGTACACAACAGCAGCGTCAGCACGATGGCGCCGGTAGTGCCGAAGCCGTACCAGGCAAACAGCGAGATCACCAATGCATTAGCCAGCGACGCCGTTGAGCCGACGGAGAGATCGAAACCGCCCACCGTGAGTGAAATCGACACGCCAATGGCAATCACCGTGACGATGGCGATCGAACGCAGAATGTTGATGATGTTGTTGGCATCGAGGAAATTGTCGGAGGCCAGGCCAAACAGCGCGATCAATGCGACGACGGTGAGCAACATCCCCCATTTATACAAAAATTCAAACAGCTGGTGGCGCCAGGGTAGAACGCTTTTCAGGGATAATTCTTTACTCACGCAGGAGCCCCTCCGGTGGAATACAGTAATAGGGTTTCTTCATCAATATCGGCGGCGTTGAGCTCCGCCACCACGCGGCCATCCCACAGCACGCAGATGCGATCGCACAGGCCCACCAGTTCGGAAAACTCGCCGGAAGCATAGATAATGCCTTTGCCGTCACGAGCCAAACCGTCGATCAGCCGGAACAGATCCTGTTTGGCCTTGATATCTACGCCTTTGGTCGGTTCGTCAAAGATCAGCACGTCAGCGTTGCCACGTAGCCACTTACCAATCGCCACTTTTTGCTGATTGCCGCCAGACAGGCGTGCCAGCTTTTGCTGTGGGCCGGAGGCCCGTATGCCAAGCCGTTGCATAATCTCTAACGCCCAGTGCAGTTCCTGACGGCGGCTGAACAGGCCCCAGCGGGAGAAGCTGTCATCGGCGCTGACGCTCAGGTTCATCGGGATGGCTTCGTGGATAAAAATGCCTTCCTTGCGGCGCTCTTCCGGCACCAGCGCCAGGCCTTGTTCTACCGAAAGATATGGCGAATGCGGTGCCCAGGGTTTGCCGCGCAGCTCTCCCTGCGCCAATTTACTGGGGATTGCGCCGAATAACGCTTTGCAAAGCTCGGTCTTACCTGCGCCCGCCAGCCCGGCAATGCCGAGGATCTCCCCTTGGTGCAGGGTCAAAGAGATATCACGCAGCTTATGCCGATCGTGTAATCCTTCAACCCGCAATAGTGGATGGGAGCCGTGCGGTGGGCGGGGGGCGGGGAAGATATCGTCCAGCGAATGGCCCAGCATTTTTTCGACGATCTGCTCACCGCTCAAGCCCTGCATGCTGCCTTCTCCGGCATGGCGACCGTCGCGCAGGACCGTCAAATGGTCGCAGACGGTTTTCAATTCGTGGATGCGGTGGGAAATAAATACGATGCCGATACCTTCGGCGCGCAGGCGGTGCACGATGTGGAACAGGCGTTCGCTCTCGGCGCTGTCCAGCGGAGCAGTTGGCTCATCAAGCACCAGAAAACGGCAGCGGTGGGATAGCGCCCGGGCCAGCAGCACCTGCTGTTTCTCCGCCAACGTACAGGCTTCCAGGCGTTGGCGTGGGTTGATATTCAGCCCAAGCTGCTGCAACAGCGCGGCGGCCTGGCGATGCAACTGCCGCCAGTTCAGCACATGGCCCGGCAGATTGAGCCAGTCCAACATGATGTTTTCCGCAACGGACAACGTGGGGATCAGCGCCACATCCACCTCCTGCTGTACCACCTGGATCCCGTGTTGGCGTGCCTGTAGCGGCGAATGAATCTCGACCTTTTGGCCGTCGATAAAAATTTCACCCTGATAATGGTTATGAGCACCGGAGAGGATGCCCATCAGTGTGGACTTACCCGCACCGTTGGCCCCCACCAGCGCATGGGTCGAACCGCCTTGCAGCGTAAAATCGACGTTTTGCAGTGCGTTGAACCCGGCAAAGGCGATGGAGATATTGCGCATCTCCAGGCGTGAAGCGGTGTTGGTCGGCATAGTTTGGCTGAAGACACTGAGCCCCTCGTGTTTCAAATCGCGGCTAGTGGCGGCAATATGAAATTCATTTGGATGTATAGACGGCTAAAGAAACTCTTTTTTAACACGAATTGCCATTTTTGCAACATGCAAAATGGCATAACGCAGATAAAAAGCGGGATCAGAACCCTAAGCGATCGCGCAGGGCGTAGTAGGCGGCACCCAGGGCGGTAAATGGCACCTGTAAATGGCGGCCACCGAAGAATGGCAAATGGGGGAGTTGGGCGAAAGCATCAAAGCGTTCCGCATCGCCGCGCAGCACTTCGGCAATCAGTTTGCCTGCCAGATGCGTCAAGGTTACGCCGTGGCCGCTGTCGCCTTGCAGGTAATAGACGTTGTTCTCCAGCCGGCCAAACTGCGGCATGCGCGACAGGGTCAGCAGGAAATTGCCGGTCCAGCGGTAATCGATACGCACCTTCTTCAACTGCGGGAAGGTTTTGAGCATCAAGGGCCGGATCCTGGCGTCGATATCCGCTGGTTCCTGTGCGCCATAGACCACGCCACCACCGTATAACAAACGGTTGTCCGCCGTCAGGCGGAAGTAATCGAGCAGATAGTTGCAGTCTTCAACGCAGTAATTATCCGGCAACAGGGAAAGGGCCATATCCGCAGATAAAGGCTCGGTGGCGATGATTTGCGAGCCGCAGGGCATGCTCATTTGGCCGAGGCGGGGTTCCAGCTTTTCCCCCAGATAGGCATTGCCTGCCAGGATCACCAGGCTGGCGCTGACGGAGCCAAGAGCGGTGTGTAGCTTGGCGGGTTGGCCGTAATCGATATGGGTGACCGCCGATTGTTCAAACAGCCGGCCGCCGTGGCGGCGTACCGCTTCGGCCTCGCCCAGCGCCAGATTTAACGGATGGAGATGGCCACCTTGGCGATCCAGCAGCCCTCCGACATAGCGTTCGCTGGCAACGGTGCGCCGCATGGCTTCCCCGTCCAGCAGTTCCAGTTGCTGGTGGCCATAACGTTGCCAATGCGCCATTTTTTCTGTTAACGCGCTGAATTGCCTGTTACTTAAGGCGGCAGAAACCGCTCCGGGGCGATAGTCGCAGGCGATGGCGTAGCGATCGATACGCTGGCGAATGATCTCTGCGCCTTCAAACATCATGCTGCCGAGCATCGCCGCGGTCTGCTGGCCGTAGCGAGCCTCGATCACATCGATATCGCGACTGTAGGAGTTCACCACCTGCCCACCGTTGCGCCCACTGGCTCCCCAACCGATGCGGGCGGCTTCCAGCACCACTACGTCGTAACCGGCTTCGATCAGATGCAAGGCGCTGGAAAGGCCGCTAAAACCGCCACCGACAATGCAGACATCGCAGCGGATAGCCTCGTTCAACTGGGGATAAGGAGCATGAGGGTTAGCACTGGCGGCATAATAGCTGGCAACATGTTCCATAATCACTCCTCCGGCGGTTCTTGTCAGAAGGTGGTTGGGGTATGCGCGCTGACGATCTTGCAAACGCGCGTTGAGGTATTGCTGAAGCTATGGGGCATACCGGTGTTGATGGCATAGCTCTGGCCAGCGGTCAGCAGATAGGTTTGGCCGTTGACCGTCAGCATGATCTCCCCTTCAAGCAGCGTGCCGATCTCTTCGCCCTGATGCTTGATCTTCTCGCCGGTGGTGGTACCAGGTTGATAGGTCTCCAGCATCATGGCGAGGCTGCGGGTAGGGCTACCGTTATGCACCAGCTTCATCGAAACGCCTTGGCTGCCGATCTCGATCAGATCGTCCGGCTCGATCACCACTTTGGGCTCATCTGGCCGTTCAGGTTCAGCAAAAAATTCAGACAGTGATAGCCCATAGACCTTCAGCAGCTTCTGCAGCGTACTAATGGCAGGGCTGACTTTGTCCTGCTCAATGGTGCTGATGGCACTGTGGGTTAATCCGGACAGTTCGGCGACCCTGCGCTGTGACAAACCCAAGTGTTGACGGATCTGCGACAGGCGCTTGCCTGGTGCCAAGCTGACTTCGCTCATAACGGTAGTTCCTTTTGGTAGGAGCGACAGGTTGGGATCACACCCGGAGCCGGGTACCTGTCTGAGTGATATCGAAACCCCATGATATCGGTAGTTGGGCGGCCATTGGAAAATATATTGCCCATGTTTCCCCCTGGTCTGGCGGAAAAAATTCGGTACCAACAAAGCGCAAACAACGCCTTTTCGGTCAATATTTTATCAATTTAGCAGCACCTGGCGAATAATCAAACGCCATTGTAACATTTGCAAACCATTTATGTTAAAGCTATGTTTCATATTATGGATGTTATTTTGAGCGCCAGCCTGTGGCGCACTCTACAGAGAAATCAAACCATGTGTTAAGTCAATCGGCAAGCGGATGCGAAGGCATTCCCAAGAGCACAACGGCAGGTGATGTATGCAAACCAATAGCGCAGTAGTGGAAGATTTTGCACAGCATAGTGAAGAAAGGCGAAGTAGCGCGTTCCAAAGTGAGGTTGCTCACTATTTGGAACGCCATCCTGCCACGCAGTATATCGATATCCTTCTCACCGATCTCAATGGTTCCTTCCGCGGTAAACGCATTCCCGTCTCCGGGTTGAAAAAAGTTGAAAAAGGCTGCTATTTCCCCGCCTCGGTGTTCGCTATGGACATTTTGGGCAATGTGGTCGAAGAGGCCGGGTTGGGGCAGGAACTGGGCGAGCCGGATCGTATCTGCATGCCCGTGCCCGGTACGCTGACGCCGTCGGCGGCGGATCCGCAACACATTGGTCAGGTGCTGCTGACCATGCTGGATGAAGATGGTACTCCCTTTGACGTTGAACCCCGCAACGTACTGAACCGAATATGGCAGGCGTTGCGCCAGCGCGGACTGTTCCCGGTGGTAGCGGTAGAGCTGGAGTTTTATCTCATCGATCGACAGCGAGACTCGGCAGGTTATCTGCAACCGCCGTGCACACCGGGTACCCAGGAACGCAACGTACAGAGCCAGGTCTATTCGCTGGATAACCTCAACCATTTTGCCGGGGTGCTCAACGACATCGACATGTTGGCACAGATGCAAGGGCTACCGGCGGATGGCGCAGTGGCTGAGGCTTCCCCCGGCCAGTTTGAGGTGAACCTGAATCACACCGACAACGTGCTGCAAGCCTGCGATCATGCGCTGGCGCTGAAGCGGTTGGTGCGTCAGGTGGCCGAACATCACCATATGCACGCCACCTTTATGGCAAAACCTTATGAGGATTACGCGGGGAGTGGCATGCATGTCCATCTCAGCGTGGTAGACAGTGCGGGAAAAAACCTGTTTGCCGAAGCGGATGGCGAAGACTCGCTGCTGCTCAAGCGGACATTGGCCGGGATGATCGCTTTGATGCCTGCATCAATGGCGGTGTTGGCACCCAACGTGAATGCGTTCCGCCGTTTCCAGCCGGGGATGTATGTGCCGATCCAGGCGTCCTGGGGGCATAACAACCGTACCGTGGCGTTGCGCATTCCCTGTGGCGATGCGCAGAACCACCGTGTGGAGTACCGCGTTGCCGGTGCCGACGCCAACCCCTATCTGGTGGTGGCGACGATCCTGGCGGGGATGCTGTACGGGCTAGACACCGAATTGCCGCTGCCTGAGCCGGTGACCGGCAACGGTTTGCAGCAGGAGGGGCTAGCGTTCCCGATCCGCCAAAGCGATGCCCTATACGAATTTGAACATCAGCACGAACTGAAGCACTACCTGGGTGAACGTTTCTCACAGGTTTATCACGCCTGCAAAATGGGTGAACTGACGCAGTTTGAACGGTTGGTGACGGAAACCGAGATCGACTGGATGCTGAAAAATGCCTGATGTCAGGCACCCTGATGGCGGGGAAAGGCGTTTTTCCTGATATTAAGCAAAAGAATTTGTATTAGAAGGTTTCAGCATCTTGTCTTTCTGTGATCTTATGGCAAAATACGCGAAATGCAGATAGCCGACGTTTTAACGCGTCGGTTATTTTTTTTGCATTATGTTTTACCAACGTGCGTTTCATACATCAAGCGAGGCCGGACATCGAGCCGGATAGATAAACAGGTTCGTCGCGATCAACCAAAACTTTATGGTCGTGACTCATGAGGATAAGAATGATGGGGCAATTTTTCACCTTGGCACCGGTGCCCGCCGGTTTCCGTTGCGGTCGCAGCGATTATGGAGCAACACTGGCTATTGCGCCTAGTTATCCAGCTTCCCTCATCCCCCTTTTAGAATTCAGTCGCACGTTGCGAAGTTTCCCCGCAACCTTGAGTCTTGGCGTGTCTATTATCCGCAAGGCTGAAGGTAAGGGGGGGCTGCGCGATGTCCGATAACATCATCACCGCCACCGCTACCGCCGCACCAGCTGCCGGCCAACGCGCCCAACTGCGTAAAACACTGACTTTAGTCCCGGTCGTCATGATGGGTCTGGCCTATTTGCAGCCCATGACCATCTTTGACACCTTCGGCATCGTCTCCGGCCTGACCGACGGTCACGTCGCGACCGCGTACGCCTTTGCTCTGCTGGCGATCCTGTTTACCGCCCTGAGCTATGGCAAACTGGTGAAGAAATTCCCTTCCGCCGGTTCTGCCTATACCTATGCCCAGAAAGCCATCAGCCCGCACGTCGGCTTTATGGTGGGTTGGTCATCACTGCTGGACTACCTGTTCATGCCGATGATCAACATCCTGCTGGCAAAAATTTACCTGGAAGCCATTTTCCCAGGTGTGCCTTCGTGGATCTTCGTTGCGGCACTGGTTGCCTTGATGACGGCGTTCAACCTGCGTGGCATCAAGCTGGTAGCCAACCTGAACTCCATTATCGTGGTGGTACAGGTGGCAATCATGATCGTGTTCCTGGGCCTGGTGATTAACGGTATCTCTCACGGTGAGGGTGCCGGTACGCTGGTGAGCAGCCGTCCGTTCTGGTCTGACAACGCGCACGTGGTGCCGATGATCACCGGTGCGACCATTCTGTGCTTCTCGTTCCTCGGCTTTGACGGCATCAGTTCGTTATCCGAAGAAACCAAAGATGCAGAAAGCGTGATCCCGAAAGCCATCTTCCTGACGGCCTTGATCGGTGGCGTTATCTTTATCGTGGTGTCGTACTTCGTGCAGCTGTACTTCCCGGATATCTCGCGCTTCAAAGATCCTGACGCATCACAGCCGGAAATCATGCTGTATGTGGCTGGCAAGTTCTTCCAGTCGGTGATCCTGGTGTTCTCCTGCGTAACCGTACTGGCTTCCGGTATGGCCTCTCACGCAGGTGTTTCACGCCTGATGTACGTCATGGGCCGTGATGGTGTATTCCCGGAGCGTTTCTTCGGTTATGTGCATCCAAAATGGCGTACCCCGGCGCTGAACGTGCTGCTGGTTGGTGCGATTGCGCTGTCTGCCGTTTCGTTCGATCTGGTCACGGCTACGGCCCTGATCAACTTTGGCGCTCTGATCGCGTTCACCTTCGTTAACCTGTCGGTGATCTCGCAGTTCTACATTCGCGAAAAACGTAACCGTACGCTGAAAGACAACTTCAACTACCTGATCCTGCCGGTGATGGGGGCGTTAACCGTCGGTGCATTGTGGGTCAACCTGGAAGTCAGTTCGATGACGCTGGGTCTGGTCTGGGCGGCGATTGGCCTGTTGTATCTGGCGTTTGTCACCCGCAGCTTCAGCCTGCCGGTGCCACAGGCAAACGAAGACGTGGCTTAATCCACTCGTCTGCCTCACGATAGCAAAAAGGGTTCCACATGTTGGAACCCTTTTTATTTGCTTGAAGAAATGTAATGCCGTTCAGTGAGAAGGTGCATTAAGGCCCCCCCAACCCCTGGGAGAGTTAGGTGTAGAAGTTATTTGGTAACCAGGTTGATGTAAAGGATGAGTACTGCCGTTAAGTATGTAGCACGTTCAGTCCCCTCTCCCTTTGGGAGAGGGTTAGGGTGAGGGGCTATCCCACCAACTGCTTACCGTAATCAAACAGCGCCTTCAGCAACGCCATCTTCTCTTTATCTCCTTCGTGCAGGTTGTACAGCGACTCCAGCTGCAAGATATAGCTCTGCACCCGTTCGGCACTCAGCACCTCCTGGCGGTGCTGCAACCAGCGGCGTTGCTCGGCGTCGTCCAGCGTATTGGGGTAGTTACGGGCCCGGAAGCGGAACAGTAGCTCTTTCATCCGGCCATCGCTGAAGGTCAAATCCAGCGCGGGTAAATTCTGCGGTTTGGTTTGCTGAATGATCCTCATCGCCGCTTTGTCGGCATCGCTGAAGAAACCGTCATACAGTTTGGCATCCACATCATCGTTCGGGGTGAAAGGAGCGGCTTCGGCAAATATGGCTACCACTTTTTCACGGATCTCCGGGTGCTGGCGCAGCACCTTCAGATTATCCAGACACGCCTGACGATCGATGCCTAGCCTGTCTGCGTTTTCTGGCAGCAACGTCTTGGCTGGAGCCAGCACCGGGCATTTATTGATATGCACCAGCTTGATCGGCACTGGGGCCTGATCGGCTGCCAATTGATCGCGGCGGGTGTAGAGGCGTTCACGCAGCTCGTCAGCATTCAGCTCCAGCAGCGGGGTAATATCCCCTGCCAGATCGCACATAATCACCGCATTTTTATTGTCTGGGTGCCAGGCCAGCGGTGAAACCCAACTGGTGTTACCCCGTGCCGCGCCAAACATGCCGGAAACGTGCATTAATGGCGTCATTTCCGCGACGTCGATCAGCGCATTGAGCTTGTGTTTATTGCGGTGCTGCAACAGGTAGTCAAATAACCTTGGCTGCGCCTGTTTGACCAGCTTGGCCATGGCAATGGTGGCATGGACATCGGACATCGCATCGTGAGCGTGCTCGTGTTCAACGCCGTTGGCACGCGTCAGATGTTCCAGACGGAAACTGGGGAAGCCATCTTCGTTTTCTGGCCAGATGATGCCTTCCGGGCGCAGGGCGTAGCAGGCACGCATCACGTCCAGCAGATCCCAGCGCGAATTGCCGTTTTGCCAGCTGTAGGCATAAGGGTCGTAGAAGCTGCGGTAAAAGATGTTGCGGCTGACTTCATCGTCAAAGCGGATATTGTTGTAACCCAGAATGCAGGTGCCAGGGACGCTGAACGCTTCATGAATACGGCGGGCAAACTCGGCCTCGTTAACGCCTTTGGCCAGCGCCTCTTGTGGCGTGATGCCGGTGATCATCACCGCTTCGGGGTCGGGCAGGTAGTCATCGGCTGGCGCACAGTAAAACACCTGCGGTTCTTCGATAATGTTGAAATCCATATCGGTACGCACCCCGGCAAACTGCGCCGGGCGGTCCATTGACGGGCTTTTGCCGAAGGTTTCGTAGTCGTGGATGTAGAATGTGGCCGGTGCCTTGCTGCTCAAAGTCGCATCTCTTGTTGGCGTAGGGAATAGCCCTATTGTAACGGCGCGATCACCGATGCCAAGTATTGGTTAATGCTTAACGTTAAATTGAGTGGCGCTGCGCAGTGCGATAGAAGTTCAGCCGTTGCTGAAAGTAGCCGCGTAGATGTGTGGGGACGTGCGTTTCGGCGCTTTCCCACTCGGCGGCGTAGCCGTAGCGTTCGCTATAAATAACTCTTAGTGCCAGCAAATCGGTTTGGATCTTTTCACGTTCTTGCTGGGGTAGGCCATCCAGTGGTCGTGGCATGTCTTTCTCCCTATTCGATAGCGCATAATATGAGGCTAAAGAGAATTTGTCGCTACCTCATTCTGGGCAGAACTTTCACAGGGCCTGTGCCAGAGTGGGATGGTGCTTTACTGGCTTGATGCTCATCGCTTGTTCTTGCTGGCCATGATCGTGCTGATGATCCAGAGATTTAGCATAGGTATACAGACCGCTAATCAGAGCCAGCCAGAATAGCGTGCAAACGGTCAATACAGCCAGCCAGACTTTTTGGTTGTAGCTCATGATGGCTCCTAAAAAGCGTATGGGATTAATCTCGTTAATTAAATCAGAGATAACATAAATGCTAATTAAACAAACGGAATAAAAGATGCGCTGAGCTGTTGCTAATTGCCTGTGAGTGCTTCGGAATATTCCTTAATGCAATATTAAGAGGAGTGGTTACGTAATCAGTTAATTTCTATTTACTTCTGGTTTATAAATATAGGAATACACTCCACTTCATTCAATGAAAATGTAGGTGTGTAAGATGAAAACGTTACTGTTGACTGGGGCGACTGGCTTTCTCGGTGGTGCGGTACTTGAAAAGTTACTGACAGAAAATCAAAAAGTTAATTATCTATTATTGGTGCGTGCGGAAACCGAAGAGCAGGGCTTGAACCGTATTTTCACTAATATGGAAAAGTTCAATATAGATAAAAACATTCTGAGTAAGCTGACGGTAAAGAATATTTTACTGGGTGACTTAAGCGAGCCTGAATACTTTTTGTCTGACGCCCGTATTAACAAGGTAACTCATGTCGTTAACTGTGCCGCGGTGGCGTCATTTGGTAATAACCCACTTATTTGGAAGGTTAACGTTGAAGGCACGCTGGCATTTGCGCAGCGAATGGCTCAGGTGGTTGGATTAAAACGTTTTCTGCATGTGGGCACGGCAATGTCTTGCGCACCTCAGGTGGGTTCGTTGGTGGCAGAAAGCGCCGAGTTTGAGGAAACAGCCGAACACTTGGTGGAATATACCCGCTCCAAATCGACCATCGAGCAACTGATGAGGCAAACCTGCCCACAGCTGCCGCTGGTGATCGCCCGGCCTTCGATTGTGGTGGGGCATACGCAGTTGGGTTGCAAACCCTCCAGCAGTATTTTCTGGGTGTTTAGCATGGCGTTGATGCTGCGTAAGTTTATGTGTTCACTGCAAGATAGTATCGATGTGATCCCGGTGGACTATTGCGCCGATGCGTTAGTGATGCTGCTTGACCGCGATAGCCTGGATAACGATGTTTACCATATCTCTGCGGGGGAGGAGAGCAGCGTCAGTTTTGCGGACATCGATCATGCCATCGCCGCCGCGCTAGAAGAGCCACCGGTGGGCGATCGCTATGCGCAGGTCAGCTACGAAGCCCTGTTGCAAATGCGCAAACAGCTGAAGGATATCTTCGGGCCGTGCAATGAGCGCCTGATGCTGAAAGCGATGCGCCTGTACGGCTCCTTTGCCATGCTGAACGTGCGCTTTAGCAATGAACAAATCCTCAAGCTGGGCATGCCTAAACCGCCACGCTTTACCGACTATATCGGCCGTTGTGTGCAATCGACTCGTGGGCTGTCGATACCGCAGCAAATGGCGGTGGATTTCAAATAGCGGCTGGTTGGTTCGTTACGTAATGGCCCCGCATGCAACGCCCGAACCCAGGATCTTACCAGGAGGAAGATGACCAGAATACCCGGCCCAGCACCACCAGTTGGTCTTTGCGCTGTGGATAGCTGAGCCGTTCATCCTGGTACTCTTCCCGGTTCAGAGAACGGATGACCACGCCACCGTCTGGTTGCTCGATCAGGATCTTGACCCGTAACAGATTGCCGTGGCGGATCGCATAGGTTTTCCCTTCGCGGATGCGGGTATCGGCAGTATTGATACCCACCACATCGCCATCCTGCAATCGGGGTTCCATGCTGGAGCCGGAGATGCGGATAATACGTGCCGCATTCACTGGCACCCCCATCTTGTGCAGATAGTAGCGGCGGAAAATCAGCGAGAACTCTTCGCTATCGACAATTTCGTAGCAACCGTCACCGGCGGAGAAATCGATATCCAGCAATGGGATCTCCACAAATTCTTCCTTGTCCTGTTCGGTATCTTCCCATACCACGGGTTTGAGCCGGGCCGGTTGGAAATCCGATTCGGCCGCCACGTTGGCAAACGGCTGTTCCAGCGCCTTCTCATGGAATACATCGAACCAGCCTTTGGGCAAGCCGAGTTTGGCCTCAATGCGTCTGGCGAGGTTGTCGCCCAGGTTGCGGGAGGATTTTTCACCGGTGATCTGGCTTAGCGTTGGCGCAGAAGATCCCACCAGGATAGCGAACTCATTCTGGTTGGTGCCTTGCCGGGCGTAACGTGCCATCAGATCGCGCAGGTTGTTGCGCCTGATTTCTTTGGTTTCCATGCGCCGATGGTCTCATTCTTTAGCAAAAAGGTAAATCCTTCACCGCTAAAATCTTTAGCAGCCACTTGACCCAGCCCTGCAACCAGAAAACATCTTTCAACAGCTTGTGTTGTATGTCAGCCTGAAATAAAGGGGGTGGTGGATATTAAGCATATGTCCGAATATATCATGCGAGTGGGCGAACTGCTCAAGGTCTGTACGGCCAACGGGCGTGAATAGTGGCTCAGATCATGAAGCAGGCGCATCGGGATAGGGTCAAGGCGCTAAAGTGGGTAAGATAGGGCAATGACAGTTGTGTCTGACGGCCACAACCCTGTATCTTGGTATCACTGTGGCCGCAAGCAAATGAATCTGTGTATTACTAAAGCAAGGGTATAAAGATGGATAATGCAAATAAGCCGAGTTTCCAGGACGTTCTGGAGTTTGTGCGTATGTTCCGCCGTAAAAACAAGCTACAGCGTGAAATTGTCGACAACGAAAAGAAAATTCGTGATAACCAGAAGCGTGTGCTGCTGCTCGACAACCTGAGCGAGTACATCAAGCCGGGCATGAGCATTGAAGACATTCAGGGCATCATCGCCAACATGCGCGGTGACTATGAAGATCGCGTTGATGATTACATCATCAAAAATGCCGATCTGTCGAAAGAACGCCGCGACCTGTCCAAAAAGCTGAAAGCGATGGGCGAAGTGAAATAATTCGCGTCAAGCAGGGCTGGGGATCTCCCGGCCCTGTTCTTTTCTGGGACGCAGAGTCCTAATCTACCGTCGTAACTAACGAAATTTTATCGTGGCATTAGTAAATCGGCTTAAAGTCGCTACGCTAAAACCATAAACAGGTCGGACATTTTCGCCAGCAGAGGCTGTCATCGATGGTAGAACAGCAACTCAGCACATTTCTCAACCTGGACGAGACGCTTCATCCTCCCCGTATCTTGGCATCTGGGGATTGGGTGCTGGCACATTATCGCCTGTTGGAACCCGCCGTTGGGCAACTGCAAGCTCGCTTGCCTGCCGATGTGGTGTTCGATCTCAGCCAACTGGGCAGCCTGGATACGGCAGGTGCCACCTTGCTGGTCAATCTGCTGGGCGACCAACGGATATCCGATCTCAAACAGTTGGCCCCCACGCTCCCTGTGGAACGCCGCGTGCTGCTGGAAACCGTTGGCCGTGCGTTGCAAGGGTTTGCGCCACCGCCGGCAGAAAAGCCGCCCGGTCTGGCGATCGAACTGCTGGCCAACGTCGGCCGGTCGATGGAAAATTTCTGGCACAACCTGGTTGCCCTGCTGGGGTTTATCGGCCTGACGCTGCAAACCCTGTTTGCCAATCTGCTACGCCCTACGCGCTGGCGAATCACCTCGCTGGTGGCCAATCTCCAGCAAATCGGCCTGAACGCGGTGCCGATCATTATGCTGCTGACCTTCCTGGTGGGGGCAGTCATCGCTTTCCTGGGGTCAACCGTCCTGTCTACCTTCGGTGCCAGCATCTTTACCGTGCAACTGGTGGTGTTTTCCTTCCTGCGAGAGTTCGCAGTGCTGCTGACGGCTATCTTGATGGCGGGCCGTACCGCCAGCGCCTTTACCGCAGAGCTCGGGCTGATGAAGGCCAACGAGGAAATAGACGCTATTCAGGCGATGGGCCTGAACCCGGTTGAACTGCTGGTGCTGCCGCGCGTGTTGGCGCTGCTCCTGGCGTTGCCGATGCTGACCTTCATCGGCATGATTAGCGGCATCTTTGGCGGCATGGTTGTTTGTGCCCTGACGCTGGATATCTCACCAACCATGTTTTTAACCATCATGCAGAGCAGCGGCGGTTTTCAGAACTTCCTGGTGGGGATGAGCAAGGCGCCGGTATTTGCGTTCCTGATTGCCATTATCGGCTGTCTGGAAGGGTTTAAAGTCAGCGGTAGCGCCGAGTCGGTAGGGGCACATACCACCGCCAGCGTCGTGCATTCAATCTTTGTGGTGATCCTGCTGGATGCGGTCGCTGCACTGTTCTTCATGGAGATGGGCGTGTGAGCCAGACGACCCCTGAAGCCATTATTCGCATCCGTAAATTGCGAAACTGTTTTGGCCCCCAATGCGTGCATGTGGACCTCGATCTGGACGTGCGCCGAGGAGAAATCCTGGGCGTGGTCGGTGGTTCGGGCACCGGCAAATCCGTGCTGTTGCGCAGCATCGTTGGTCTGCGCCGCCCAACCGCTGGACAGATCCACGTCTTTGGCGAGGATCTGATGGCGCTCTCTGGTACGCGCCGCTCTGTGCTGGAAAGGCGATTTGGCGTGCTGTTTCAGCGCGGTGCCTTGTTCAGCTCGCTGACGGTGACGGAAAACGTGGCGCTGCCGCTGATTGAATACGCAGGCTTACCGCGCCGTGATGCAGAGCAGTTGGCCCAGGTGAAGTTAGCGCTGGCCGGGCTGCCTGCCAGTGCCGGCAACAAGTATCCGGCCTCGCTTTCTGGCGGCATGGTCAAGCGTGCCGCGTTGGCCCGATCGCTGGCGTTGGATCCGGAAATCGTATTTCTGGATGAGCCAACGGCCGGGCTGGATCCCATCGGTGCCGCCGCCTTTGACAGCCTGATCCGCACGCTGCGCGATGCCTTGGGGTTAACGGTGTTTCTGGTCACCCACGATCTCGATACGCTTTATACAATCTGTGACCGGGTTGCGGTACTTTCGCAGAAGAAGGTGCTGGTGGTGGATACGCTGGAGGTGGTGGCTGCCACTGACGATGCCTGGATCCAAGAGTATTTCCACGGCCCGCGTGGGCGGGCGGCACAGCAGGCCGTAACGCATATCCCAGAGAGGCAATAACAAATGGAAACCCGTGCGCATCATGTCTTGATTGGTTTATTTACGCTGATTATTTTCACCGCCGTGCTGCTGTTCAGCCTGTGGCTGACCAAGTCCGGCACCGATCGCCAGTTCAAGCAGTACGATATCGTGTTTAATGAAGCCGTCAGTGGCCTGTCACAGGGCAGCACGGTCAATTACAGTGGGATCCGCGTGGGGGAAGTCACTCAGCTGCGATTGGATCCCAACGTGCCGACCAAAGTCTGGGCGCGCATTCGGGTCACGGCCTCTGCACCGATCCGTGAGGATACCCAGGCTCGCCTGGCAATAGCTGGCATTACCGGTACGTCCAATATCCAGCTCAGCGGCGGCAGTGAAACCAGCCCGATGCTGACAGGAGAGGATGGGGCAATCCCGGTGATTGTCGCCACGCCATCACCGTTGACCCAGTTGCTAGCCAATGGCGAAGACGTGATGAGCAATGTCAACCAGGTGCTGGTGCGTTTGAATCAGCTAATGACGCCGGACAATCAGCAGCGTTTGGTGAATACGCTGGATAATCTGGAACAGATTACTTCTACCGTAGCCGGGCAACGTGAAGATATCCGCACCATCTTGCAGCAGCTGGCGTTGGTGACCAAGCAAAGCAACGATACGCTGGCGCAGACCAATCGGTTGGTGCGCAATGCTAACGTGTTGCTGGACGGGCAGGGCAAGCAACTGGTCGCCAATGCGGCTAGTACCATGGCATCGCTTGAGAAAACCGCTGCGTTGCTCAACAAGCTGATTGGCGAAAATCAGCAGTCACTGAATAGCGGCATTCAGGGGTTCAACGATCTTGGCCCGGCGGTAGATGAGTTACGCAGAACTTTATTGACCTTACGCGGTGCCATGAACCGCCTGGAAGAGAATCCGTCCGCCTTGCTCAGGGGCCGCGAACGTACCAAGGAGTTTACCCCTAAATGATTAAGCTAAAACTTCGCCAGACGTTACGGTTGTTGGTGCTGGTCGCCGTGATACCGCTGTCCGCCTGCACTATTTTGCCGCAAAGCCCGGTACAGCAGGTGTATTTGCTGCCTGCCCAGCCAGCGGCTATGGCCGGGAGCCAGGCGTCTGAACGCTCGGTACGTATCGTGCAGCCCAATACCAGCCAGTTTTTGAACGGTACGCGTATTGCTGTGCAGCCTCAGGGCGCGGAGATCACTGCTTTTAGCGGTTCACGCTGGAGCGATCCGGCCCCGCTGTTGCTGCGTAATCGCCTGATCCAGGAGTTCCGCACTAACGGCCATTTCCGCTCGGTGAGCAGCGACGATGACAACTTGCAGGCGGATCTTGAGCTAGGCGGCGATTTGTCCTCCTTCCAGGGGGTCTATGATGGCGATCGGGGCGAAGTGGTGATCCGCTTTGATGCTCGCCTGGTTCGCACCTCGGATCGCCGAGTGATGGCCAGCCGTAGTTTTGCAGTGCGTGAGCCGATCCACGGTACATCGATGGACAACGTCGTGCGGGCCTTTGGCCTGGCCAGCGATAAGCTGGCAGCGCAGACGCTGGCATGGGCGCGCCAGCAGGCGGCTAATTAAGACTCGTCGGCCATGGCCTTTAACCACTGGATAAAGGCGTTGATTTTAGGCCATTGCCGGTCCGAGAGCGTGGAAATGTAGTAGCGCTGCGCGCATTGCATTTCCATGCCGGGGAAGGGAGCGATAAGTTCGTTATTCTCCAGGCGCTTACTCACCAACTTCTTGCGGCCCATAGCAATGCCCACGTGGTTCATGGCCGCGATCACCGCCAGATCCGAGCGATCAAAACCCATACCGCGCTGGCCTTCGGCAAATTCCAGCTCATAGTGTTTGGCCCAGGTATTCCACTCCCCGATATCCGAGTCGTAACTCCATGCCTGACGATCGTGCAATAACGTGCAGCGCCGCAGGTTGGCGGGGTTACCAAACAGCTCATGGCGCTCGGCGTACTCCGGGCTGCAAACGGGCACGATCGACTCATCCATCAAATGCTGGTAGGCGAGTTTCTCCGGCGTTTTGTCATCAAAATAGATCGCCAGATCGATCCCCGCACCGTGGAAGTTCACCATTTCGTTGCCGGTGAGAATATTCAGGCTGATGGCCGGATATTGGCGATCGAAGTCCGCCAGCTTGGGCACCAGCCAGCATTGGGCAATCGACGGGCGCGAATAGATGGTCAAGGTGCCGGACAGCTCCTGACTTTTAATCTCCAGTATTTCCTGATTGAGATAGCTGAGTGACGATTTCAACACCCAGAACAACCGCTCGCCCTCGGGGGTCAGTTCGATCCGGCGGTGAAAGCGCTGGAATAGCTTAAAGCCCAACTCGGCTTCCAGGTTGTTGATCCGATGGCTGACGGCGCTGGGGGTGATCGCCAACTCTTCGGCGGCCAGCACGAACGAGCCTTGCCGCGCGGCAATCTCAAACGTATGCAGCTTGGCTAGCTGATAGCCATTCAGGTGCCTGTTGCGGGCGAGCTGGTGCTTTTCGTCGTACATGGTTATCGCCTGTGAAATAAACCAGATTATATCGAAGCCGGAGACTTAAAGATGAAGCAATGTGAGTCAAAGACAGAAATAGTGCCAAATGTTGACCGAAATCACCTGATTGATTGAATCTGGCTCATGTGAAGAGGCGTTTTGATCGTTTGTCAGCGCTGGGGCGTTAGTTTCCAATAGGAGTGAAATTTATCCTGGAAGGACGCTGAACATGGACTCGCAGATCTGGGTAGTCGCTACGTTATTAAGCAGCATCATTATCATTATTCTCACTATCGTAAAATTCAAGATCCACCCGTTCCTGGCGCTGTTGCTGGCCAGTTTTTATGTGGGGGCCCTGATGGGCATGAACCCGCTGGAAATGGTCAATGCCATTGAAGGCGGCATCGGCGGGACCTTGGGCTTCCTGGCGGCGGTGATTGGTTTAGGCACCATTCTGGGCAACATGATGGAAGTGTCCGGGGCGGCAGAACGCATTGGCATCACCTTGCAAAAGTGCCGTTGGCTGTCGGCTGACGTGATCATGGTGCTGGTGGGGCTGGTCTGCGGCATTACGCTGTTTGTTGAAGTGGGCGTGGTGTTACTGATCCCGCTGGCGTTCTCGATTGCCAAAAAAACCAATACCTCCTTGCTGAAGTTGGCGATCCCGCTGTGTACCGCATTGATGGCCGTGCACTGTGTGGTTCCTCCGCATCCGGCGGCGCTGTTTGTCACCAACAAGTTGGGTGCCGATGTGGGCTCGGTGATTGTGTATGGTTTGATTGTCGGGCTGGCCGCTTCGCTGATTGGTGGGCCGTTGTTCCTCAAGCTGGTCGGTAAGCGCCTGCCGTTCAAGCCGGTACCCGCCGAGTTTTCCTCCGTGCAGGTGCGTAACGAGCAGGACTTGCCTTCGTTGGGTGCCACACTGTTTACCGTGCTATTGCCGATCATTCTGATGTTGGTGAAAACCGCAGCGGAACTCTATATGGCCAAAGACAGCGCGCTGTATACCTTCCTGGAGTTTATCGGCAACCCGATCACCGCCATGTTTATCGCCGCCTTCGTGGCCTACTACGTGCTGGGTATTCGCCGCAATATGGGCATGGGCACCTTGCTGACCAAAACGGAAAACGGCTTTTCTTCCATTGCCAACATCTTGCTGATTATCGGCGCTGGTGGTGCATTCAACGGCATATTAAAAGCCAGTGGGTTGGCAGATACGCTGGCCGTGATCCTGTCGAATATGGATATGCATCCGATCTTGCTGGCCTGGCTGGTGGCTATCTGCCTGCATGCGGCGGTAGGGTCAGCCACCGTGGCGATGATGGGAGCAACGGCCATTGTTGCCCCCGTATTACCACATTACCCTGGCGTCAGCCCGGAGATCATCGCGTTGGCCATCGGCTCGGGTGCCATCGGTTGCACCATTGTCACCGACTCGCTGTTCTGGCTGGTTAAACAATACTGCGGCGCGACGCTCAGTGAGATGTTTAAGTATTATACCTCGGCCACCTTTATTGCTTCGCTGATTGCGCTGGGAACCACATTCCTGCTTTCTTATATCATTTAGACCAAAAGAGACTAATTATGAATACGTTAGACATTGAAAACCTGGTAGTGAAATTTCCTTTGGTGCAACGGCTGATGGATTTGGAAGCGGTGACCTGGTTCAACCCCAATACGACCACGCTGGTGGAAGGGTTACCGTACGTCGGGCTGACGCAAAACGATGTCGCCGAAGCCGAAGCGCGCTTGCAACGCTTTGCTCCGTATCTGTGCCTGGCATTCCCTGAAACGCAGCAAACGAACGGCATTATCGAGTCTGAGGTAGTGGCGATCCCGGCTATGCAGGGCGCGCTGGAGCAGCGTTATGAGCAGGCCATCGCGGGTAAAATGTGGTTGAAAAAGGACAGCCATTTACCGATTTCTGGCTCCATCAAGGCCCGTGGCGGCATCTATGAAGTGCTGACTCATGCGGAAAAGCTGGCTATCGAGGCGGGCATGTTGTCGCTGGACGACGATTACAGCATCCTGTTTAGCGACAAGTTCCGGCAGTTCTTCAGCCAGTACAGCATTGCCGTGGGCTCAACTGGCAACCTGGGGATGTCGATTGGCATCATGAGCGCCAAGCTGGGGTTCAGCGTCAGCGTGCATATGTCTGCCGATGCTCGCGCCTGGAAAAAGCGCAAACTGCGTGAGCACGGCGTTAACGTCGTGGAGTACCAACAGGATTACGGCGTGGCGGTGGCCCAAGGGCGTAAGCAGGCGGAGTCTGACCCGCGCTGTTTCTTTATCGATGATGAGAACTCGCAAACCCTGTTCCTCGGCTATGCGGTGGCCGGTGGTCGCCTGAAAAAGCAGTTTGCACAGATGAACATCCAGGTTGATCGGGACCATCCGTTATTTGTCTATTTGCCCTGTGGCGTAGGCGGCGGGCCTGGCGGAGTAGCGTTTGGCCTGAAGCTGGCGTTTGGTGACCATGTGCACTGCATCTTTGCCGAGCCGACGCATTCACCTTGCATGCTGCTTGGGATCCACACAGGGCTGCACGATCACATTGCGGTGCAGGACCTGGGGATTGATAACGTCACGGCGGCGGATGGTTTGGCCGTTGGCCGGGCTTCCGGGTTCGTCGGGCGGGCCATGGAACGCCTGCTGGATGGTTTCTACACCTTGAGCGATCAGGAGATGTACGACCTGCTTGGCTTGCTCGCCACTGTTGAGAGCATTCAGTTGGAACCTTCCGCGTTGGCTGGTATGGCGGGGTCGGCTAGAGTCTGCGCCGACCAACATTATCTGGACAGCCATCAGATCGATGCCCAACGGATCGCTAATGCGACGCATTTGGTTTGGGCAACCGGTGGGGGTATGGTGCCTGAGGAAGAGATGGCCAAGTACCTCGCAGCCGCACGCTAGCGCTGACAAAACCACGCTTTACGGGAGGGGGCGCTGCACATGCTGCGCCCATTTAGCGATTCCCCACCGGGCAAAACATCACAGCGTGAAGCTCTCGCGAAACTGTGCCAGTGCTTCACTACTGTCCCCGGAGGCCCAGCCTTCGAGTGCTACCACTCCTTGGTAATTAATCTCCTGCAGCGTTCTGGCAATGGCGCGATAGTTGATTTCCCCGGTCCCAGGCTGCATACGTCCAGGCACATCCGCTACCTGGATCTCGCCAATCTGTGTGCCACAACGGCGGATCAGTTCAATCAGGTTGCCCTCACCAATTTGTGCGTGGTAGAGGTCGAGGTTCATCTTAAGCGCTGGGCTATTGGCCGTCTCTACCAATGCCAGTGTGTCAGCTGCGCGGGCAAAAGGCGTGCCGGGATGATCAACCGTCAGGTTCAGGTTCTCCAGGGTAAAGATTCGTCCAGCCCGCTCGCCGAGTTGTGCTAAACAACGAAGCGTATCGGCAGCCTTCAGCCACATGTTACCCGTCACCCTCTCAACCGGTTTCACCGGTAACCCCTGAGGATCCAGGCCGGTACCGTGCAGGTTCAGGCAGGGGCAGTTCAACCGTTCGGCTATCATCAGGGAGGTTTCTGCACTTTGCAGCAACTGCGCGATCTCTTGTTCATCGGTTAGATTGCCGCTGAGATAACCGGTCATTGAGGTGAAACGAGCTCCTGTCGCCACCAGTGCATCGATATCCTTATTGGCCCAGCTCCAGATTTCAACACCAAAGCCCAGTGCATGAATGCGCTCCACACGTTCGATAAAGGGTAAATCCAAAAACACCATTTCTGCACAAACCGAGAGTTGATAGCTTGCCACTAGCGGTCTCCTAATTGATGGGGGGGTATTTACAATTGGTCATCAATATACATGCCTAAGTTGTTTTTTAATTTCAAAAAAAGATAATTTCAACTTGGTCATAAATTTAGGGGAAAATTAATCTGTTTACATTGTAGGGTTATTGGAGGACATTCGCTGTACTTATTTAATCAGGCCGTAATTTATGTATTCGAGAAGGCGTTTTCTAACAGTTGGCGCTGCCCTGGCGGGCTTTGCCGTATTCAAACCTGCTTTTTCCTGGATGAGAATGCCAAGTGAAAAAAGCGATGCTGCCATTTTCCTTAAGCTTTCAGTGCTATTAACTAACAGAAAACAAATGAGTCCGGTAATAGCACTGCGTGCCTTGAATTGTTTGCAGGAAGAGGATCCTTCCTTTCAGGAGAAAATGCAGTTGCTGGCCAATGCGCTGAGAGTTGCAAATATTCTCTCGGCCGATGAACTGAATAATCATTTGATTATGGCTGGCCCCACTGGCGACACCGTCAAGAAAATCATTTCTGCCTGGTATCTTGGTTATACAGGAACCCCCGTATCGCTACGGGCGTCAGATAACACGCGTTTTGTCAGCTATACCGAAGCCTTTGCCTATGCTCCAACTTTGGAC
Organism: Serratia sp. 2723; assembly: GCF_050434425.1. Classification (NCBI taxonomy): domain Bacteria; kingdom Pseudomonadati; phylum Pseudomonadota; class Gammaproteobacteria; order Enterobacterales; family Yersiniaceae; genus Serratia; species Serratia sp. 2723. The sequence continues at coordinate 250,736 of NZ_JBNDIN010000007.1, read as the reverse complement.
GCGACAGTGATCCCCACTTATTCCCGTGGCAAGACAAACTATTGGGTACAGCCACCTATCACCCTCAACAGCGACTAGTTCCCGTTGAAAATGAGAGCAATATCATGAGTAAACACTATGATGCCGATGTGATTGTCATTGGCTCCGGCGCATTGGGTAGTAATGCAGCAACCTTGCTGGCCCGCAGTGGCAAGGTGGTTATTATTCTTGAGGCTGGAGAAAAAATCCCGCGCTGGAAGATTGTCGAAAATTTCAGAAACTCATCGAAGAAATCTAATTATAACTCCCCTTATCCCAACGAGCCTTGGGCCCATCACTCCTATGATGAACAATATATCGAGAATACCGGTTCCTTTGATTTCCGGCCCGGCATGCTGAAACTTGTGGGGGGGACAACGTGGCATTGGGCGGCCGCCTGTTGGCGCTATCTGCCTAGTGATATGAAGCTAAAAACGCTGTATGGCGTGGGGCGCGATTGGCCGCTGGAATACCAGGATCTGGAACCGTTTTACTGCCAAGCTGAAGTCGCTTTGGGGGTTTGCGGCAGTGATACCGACGATCAGAGTGGGCAGGGCGGCAGTGCTTTTCCTCCGCGTTCGCAGCCGTATCCGATGTTGCCTGAAGGTGAAACCTATCTATTCCAGCGCTTGAAAAGCCGTATGGCTCCGGCAGGTTATCATTTTATCCATGAACCCAATGGGCGTGCTACTCGTCCATATGATGGTCGCCCCGCCTGTAGCGGCAATAATAATTGTATGCCGGTATGCCCGATTGGTGCCATGTACAGCGGCGATCAACACGCCCAGCATGCGCAAGATGCCGGGGCACGTTTATTCACGGATTCAACGGTGTGGAAACTGGAAAAAGGTGTTGATGATAAAATTGTCGCAGCCCACGTTCGCAGTTCTAAAGGTGTCGATACACGGCTAACTGCAAAATACTTTATCGTTGCCGCACACGGGCTGGAAACGGCAAAGCTGCTGTTAATGTCGGATGTCGCCAACAGTTCCGATCAGGTGGGGCGTAATTTAATGGATCACACCGGCATGGGCCTGCAATTTCTGGCCGATGAACCTCTTTGGCCGGGGCGAGGCGCTGTACAGCAAGGGGGAATATTCAACTCTCGCGACGGCGATTTTCGTAAAACAAGAGCGGCAATCAAGCACGCTATTGCTAACAATGTCCCCAATATGGCCGTGGCGCAACGCCTGATCGCTCAAGGTGTCATAGGTACGGAATTGGACAAACAGATCCGTCATCAAGCGGCACGGTGGGTAGATATCTCAACGGTGTTTGAAACCCTGCCTCAACCAAGTAACACCGTACGCCCCAGTACCACACGCAAAGATGCATTGGGCATTCCGATGCTGACGGTGAATTACGAAGTCGATGACTATGTTAAAGCGGCAAAATCCGTGGTGGAGGCGGATTACAAAAGATTCGTCGCTCTGATGGGGGGCACCGTCATTAATGATAATACTGGCTGGCAAAACCGTGACCATTTAATGGGGACCGTCATCATGGGCGACAACCCAAAAGATTCGGTGGTAAACCACGAGTGCCGGTGCTGGGATCATAGCAACCTGTTTCTCGCGACGACTGGGGTGATCCCTGCTTCGGGTGTCATAAACCCCACGTTAACGGGCGTAGCCCTGAGTATTCGCGCGGCTGAAATTATTGAGCGTGAGATTTAAATAATGAAAATACCCTTCGGGTTTCTTGCTGCAACCGTGTTGTTTATTGGGTTTAGCCACTCTTTGACTGTATTTGCCACCGACAAGGCGTTGGTTGAGCGGGGGAGATATATTGCGATTGCCGCTGATTGCGGTGCCTGCCATCGCCAGGCTATCAACCATGGCGTTCCCTTTGCTGGGGGATACGCGATTGAGTCACCGATGGGACGTATCATCGCCAGTAATATTACCCCCTCGAAACAGTACGGCATCGGTAATTATAGCGAGCAGCAGTTTGCCAATGCTGTGCGTGAGGGGGTCGCCGCTGATGGCCGGAATCTCTACCCAGCTATGCCATACACCTCATATCGTGACATGACTACGGCGGATGTACAGGCGCTTTATGCCTACTTTATGCAGGGGGTTGAACCCGCTGATATTCCCCCTTCAGCACGTACCGATCTGAGTTTCCCGTTTAATATCCGGCAGATTATGTGGGGCTGGAATCTGTTGTATCTCAGCGGCGCTTCTGCTGATAAGGCAGAGGCGCTTCCTGGTTCATTGGAGCGCGGTAAGTATCTGGTTGAGGTGTTGGCGCATTGCAGTGCCTGCCATACCCCACGCAATCTCATGATGGCAGAGCAGAGCAGCCTTAACCTTTCCGGTAGCCCGCTTGGAGGTTGGTACGCCCCTAATATTACCCCAGATAAGAGTGGCATCGGCGATTGGAGCCAGCGGGATCTGGTCACCTACCTGAAAACCGGGCATCTGGTTGGCAAGGCACAGGCGGCAGGTGCGATGGCGGAAGCCGTTGAAAACAGCTTCAGCTTGATGACGGATGATGATTTGAATGCGATCGCTGCATGGGTTAAGCAGGTGCCAGCCATTCCTACGGCGGTTGCCGACATTGGGCTTCAATCGTCACGGGGTGGGGTTGATATCAATAGCGTTCTCACCGGGCGGGGGATCCTGACAGACAGCTCAACAACGGACGGAGCTAAACTTTATGAAAATGCCTGCGCCAGTTGCCATGGTCATGAAGGCCAGGGAACCGACGATAGCTTTTATCCCGCATTAACTCGCAACCGTGCGGTTTACGCATTGGGTCCACAGAATCTGGTGATGGTCATCGTGGAAGGGATCCAACGTAAAACCAGTAACACTGATATCAGCATGCCCGCATTTGCTGAACAGTTAAACAACGCGCAAATTGCCTCAGTCAGTAACTATGTCCGCAGTCGTTTTGCCGGTATTGACGACAAAATGACGGCGCAGGATGTACAGACCCTTCGCGAGGGTGGGGAAGCTCCGTTTATAATGCGATACATAAACTGGCTAATGACCGCAGGGATATTGGTGCTGGTATGTTTGTTGGGCGGCTTTTGGTATTGGCGAAAAATAAGGCGTTCAGGCAGACAGCAAATTCGTTGACTCAATCAGTGTTCCCCCTTCCAAAAGGGAGGGGGACGCGTCAAATGACGGATGTAGCGCAAAATTAATCACAGCGCCCATGGTTGATTTTGGTCAGAGGAAGATTGATGTCGAATATTTTCAGATGAACATTTTTAGCCCCCATTGCTTCAGCCCTTTTGACGTGGTGTTCGGCATATTTTTCGGCAAATGCCCGGTTTTCGAAAAAGTATATCCCACCCGCCTCGCCGGTAAGCTCATTCTCGGTCCAGATCTTGGAGATGAAACCCGGCTCTTGATTGATGCTTTCGGCCAGCGATAGCGCATTTTTGGACAGGGCCGCGCCAAGCTGGTCTGCTGGGAAACTAAAATCAATCTGTAAAATGACACTCATGTCGTGATCCTTTCGTGACAGGGGGGTTATAAGAAACAGGGTTATTCCGTGCTGCGTTCTGCAACATGGGGTAACTGCACGTTGAGACGGTTAAACTGATGCTCTCCCGTCGGCCAGACGTACTGACAACTTATGCTGCTCAGGCCGCAACCGTATTATTGGCCTCTGCATGACATCTATGTCAACGTCTTCGGGATGGCCTCGAACTTATCATTCAGCAATGCGGGGTTGAATGTGATATCCGTGGTTTGGGCGCGATGGTTGTTCTAGAACTATTCGCACATCCCTCTGGTATGAGAATACCGGCAACAAAGCTTACGGAGCAGTTGGTTACTCACCAACAGAGTGAGAAAGAAACAGAGGTAGCATTATTTGTTGCCTGGCTGGAGGAGGAAGTGGCTGCCTGGCGTCGGCAATTGTGTTGAAAAGCAAGAAGCCCGCTTAGTTTCCTAAGCGGGCTTCTCTAAATATGGCTCCTCTGACTGGACTCGAACCAGTGACATACGGATTAACAGTCCGCCGTTCTACCGACTGAACTACAGAGGAATCGTGTGAACGGGGCGAATGATAGCGAGGCGTATTGGGTTTGTCAAAGCACTAAACTATGGGAAAAGTGCGTTTGCTGCCAGATTGAGCATATTGGCTCGTTTTTCGGCACTTTATAGCCAGTGGGCACCGCAGCGCCCCTGCCGGCTTGCGCATTGAGTTTGGCCACCAACCACGCGGGATCTTTCGCTGTTCATTATCTAATCACTCTTCCTTTCTCTCATGTAATGAAACAATGTTATGCAGTACAGCCATAAAGCACCCATCCTAAAATCCTACTCATCGAATATAAGCTAATTGGGAGGGGCTTAGCGCCATTTGGATAGGTGTTAGTAGAATGATTGCTTATTTTTTTACCAAACTGTGATCGCTATTGTTTTTTATTTTTCAGTCGTTAGATGATTTTTAAAATTGATAAAAATCAAAGTAATAGGGAGTGATTGTCAATCATTGGTGATTTTTTTTAAGATTTATCTATGTTACTCTGCTGGTCATGGTAGTCATGAGGTCCTCGCAGATCTTGTCAATGCTTGCTTTATTCCTCTATGCTACGCCAATTCTTTTTTGTAGCGGTAAACCACGCCGTTCCTTTGTTTCCCGGAGTTTTTAGTAATGAAAAAAACAATCGCCATAGCCACATTGTGCGTGTTGCTGGCAGGGTGCCAGACTGCGAAAACCAAACCTGCAACCGCCGCCGGTGTCCCTGCGCCAGCACCAGTTGCGCCGAGCGCTACCGTTACGCAGCCAGCTCAGCCGATGGCTTCTGTCGGTACCGATGACATCATGTATCCCTGCATGAAAGAGCTGAATGCTCTGCAACAGGTTAATCCGCGGTTGTATCAAACCCGCAGCGTAGAATTGAACGATATCGTGGCGCAGGCCAAGCTTTACATGCGCATTCGTGACAACGTCAGCACCGATATCCATCAAATCATGGATGCTGCCTATCAGTTTCGCATTGCCAAAACCTGTAACCGCATCAGCACCGACCTGACCAATGCCTTGATCGAGCGTGTGACTGGCGCCTAACGCGCATACGCCGTATTCAGACTTTCCGGGAATACATGGTGTTGTACCAGAAACGCTCTCTTAGGGAGCGTTTTTGTTTTCTGCTCATCCAAAATGCACTCTAGTTGCACCAACAAGGTGCGCCAGCAAATTCTCCTCGTTTCTTTTCTAACGCTCGTTGCCTGCCAAAACCAGTGAGCCTCCTCATTTTTACGGCTGAGATGTCAGCAAATCGGTTCGATTTTTGTATGCGCCGTCACAATGGCTAGATTTTTGCTTGGTTAAACGCGGGTAAATCGGTTGCGCTCTCGCGCAAATTATTTTCCCCGACTACACATAAAGTGACTGCTCCACGTCATTTACCCGTCGTCCTGCAACTGCCGCCGTTATTGGCTGCAATTTGCAACTGGCCGGGTCTACGGTGTTTCGCCAAAACAGTGCTGAGGAATGCAAAATGTCATTGAAATTGCTAAAAACCCCGCTTGCTGCTCTGCTTATTGGTTGTTTTAGTACGGCTTTTTCTGCACATGCCGATATCGTGATTGGCGTTGCCGGGCCATTCTCCGGCCCCAATGCCACCTATGGGGATCAATACTGGCGTGGGGCCTCGCAGGCTGTCGCAGACATCAATGCGGCCGGGGGGATTAAAGGGGAAAAAATCAAGCTGGTGCAAGGCGATGATGCTTGTGAACCCAAGCAGGCAGTCTCGGTAGCCAACCGCCTGGTCGATCAGGATCACGTCGCTGCCGTGGTCGGACACTTCTGCTCGTCTTCCACCATGCCCGCTTCGGAGGTGTATGACGAAGCCGGGATTATTGCCATCACACCCGGCTCCACCAACCCGCAAATCACCGAACGTGGCATGAATAACATGTTCCGCATGTGTGGCCGCGACGATCAGCAAGGGGTCATCGCCACCAACTACATGCTGGATACCCTGAAGGCGAAAAAGATTGCCGTCATTCATGATAAGGACACCTACGGCCAGGGGCTGGCAGATGCCGCCAAGGCAGAGATGAACAAACGTGGCGTGAAGGAAGTGATGTACGAAGGGCTGTCGCGCGGTGAGAAAGACTTTAACGCCCTGGTGACCAAGATCGCCTCGGTTAATCCAGACGTGGTGTACTTCGGCGGCTGCCATCCAGAGGCGGGTCCGCTGGTGCGCCAGATGCGTGAGCAAGGGGTGAAAGCCAAATTCTTCTCCGGCGACTGTGTTGTTACCGAAGAACTGGTGACGGCGGCCGGTGGGCCGCAGTACACCACCGGCGTGCTGATGACCTTCGGTAACGATCCGCGTCAGATCCCTGAGGGGAAAGCGGTGATTGCCAAGTTCCGCGCCAGCGGATTTGAGCCAGAAGGGTACACGCTGTACTCCTACGCATCGATCCAGGCCATCGCCGCCGCGTTCAATGCCACTGGCGGTAAAGACAGTGCCAAAGCCAGCGAATGGCTGAAGTCTCACGATGTGGATACCGTGATGGGGAAAAAAGCCTGGGATAAAAAAGGTGACCTGAAGGTATCAGACTACGTGGTCTACCAATGGGATGACAAAGGCAAATATCACCAGCTCTGATGTAAAGATCAACGGATCCGTGCGTATGGCGGATCCGTTCCTTAACCTCCTTTGGGCCGCGTGGTGCTGAACTTGCGGCCCGTCCATCAGGTGAGATTGCTTATTATGGATGTATTCTTCCTGCAACAGCTGATTAACGGCCTGACCCTTGGCGCGGTGTACGGCCTGATCGCCATCGGCTACACCATGGTGTACGGCATTATTGGCATGATCAACTTCGCCCACGGCGAGGTGTATATGATTTCTGCCTATCTGTGTGCGATTGGCCTGGCACTGCTCTCTTTCTTTGGTCTGCACTCTTTCCCGCTGTTGATCCTGGGCACCCTGGTTTTCACCATCGTGGTCACTGGTGTTTATGGTTGGGTGATCGAACGTATTGCTTATAAACCGCTGCGCAACTCTACGCGTCTGGCTCCGCTGATTTCTGCCATCGGTATGTCGTTGATCCTGCAAAACTATGCGCAGATCAGCCAAGGGCCGCGTCAGCAGGGGATCCCCACGCTGCTGGACGGCGTTTTTCGGCTCAATTTTGATGGCGGAGTGATCCAGATCACCTACACCAAGGTATTTATTCTGGTGGCCGCGCTATTGGGCATGGCGGTGCTTACCTACGTGATCCAACGTACGCGTCTGGGGCGTATCTGCCGGGCTACGCAACAGGATCGCAAGATGGCATCGATACTCGGCATCAATACCGACCGGGTGATCTCGCTGGTGTTTGTGATCGGCGCGGCGATGGCCGGGCTGGCGGGGGTGCTGGTCACCATGAACTACGGCACCTTCGATTTTTACGTGGGCTTTATTATCGGCGTCAAAGCTTTCACCGCAGCGGTGCTGGGGGGTATTGGCTCATTGCCAGGCGCGATGCTCGGAGGTCTGTTGCTTGGAGTTGCAGAGGCACAGTTCGCCGGTATGGTGAACTCGGATTACAAGGATGTGTTTTCATTCGGTCTGCTGGTGGTGATCCTGATTTTCCGCCCTCAGGGCCTGCTGGGGCGGCCAATGGTCGCTAAGGTGTGAGGGAAACTATGTCTCAATCCACAGTTCATCAAGGGCTGAGTATTAAACGCAGCCTGTTGGATGCCGTTCTCGCGGGCCTGATCGCGCTGATTGTGTTTGGCCCGATCGTCGGCATCGTGCTGGACGGCTACAGTTTCAACTTTGAGCCACGCCGCCTGGTGGTGATCATTGCGGTAGTGATGGCGGGGCGCTTGTTGCTCAGCCTGTTTTTGCAAACGCCGTTGGGGAGCAGGGTGTCGGCGCGTTTTGAGGGTGGCAATGACGGTGTTTATGTTCGGCCAGTCGGAGCTGGAACGAGCCTGCGTTGGATCTTGCCTCTGCTGGCGGTGTTGGCACTGTTGTTCCCGTTTATGGCAACCAAATACCTGCTGACCGTGGCGATCCTCGGCCTGATTTATGTGTTGTTAGGGCTGGGATTGAACATTGTGGTGGGGCTGGCCGGGCTGCTCGATCTGGGTTACGTGGCGTTTTATGCCATTGGTGCCTACGGCCTGGCGCTGGGCTATCAGTATTTGGGCCTGGGCTTTTGGGCGATGCTGCCGTTAGGAGCGTTAATGGCGGCGTTAGCCGGTGCGTTGCTGGGGTTCCCGGTGCTGCGTATGCACGGTGACTATCTGGCGATTGTGACGCTGGGCTTTGGTGAGATTATCCGCCTGGTGCTGAATAACTGGGTGTCGTTGACCGGCGGGCCAAACGGCGTTTCGGTTCCTGCTCCCACGCTGTTCGGCCTGGAGTTTGGCCGTCGGGCCAAGGAAGGGGGAGTTCCAATCCACGAGTTTCTCGGTATTACCTATAACCCCAACCTGAAGTTTATCTTCATCTACGCGGTATTGTGCCTGGTGGTGTTGCTGGTGCTGTTCGTCAAACATCGGCTGACGCGGATGCCGATAGGGCGGGCGTGGGAAGCGCTGCGCGAAGATGAAATCGCCTGCCGTTCACTCGGGTTGAATCATGTGCTGGTCAAACTCTCGGCGTTTATGATGGGGGCTTCTACCGCGGGGATTGCCGGGGTGTTCTTCGCTACCTATCAAGGGTTCGTCAATCCTACCTCATTCACCTTTTTTGAATCGGCGCTGATCCTGGCGATCGTGGTGTTGGGGGGAATGGGATCGACTATCGGCGTCGTGCTGGCCGCTTTTGTGCTGACGGTGGCTCCGGAACTGCTGCGCAGCTTTGCCGAATATCGAGTATTGCTGTTTGGCGTGTTGATGGTGTTGATGATGATCTGGCGGCCACGTGGCCTGGTGCGTATCAGCCGTAGCAGCTTTACGCCACGCAAGGGGGTAGCACCATGAGCGATGCCATTTTGCGCGTTGAACATTTGATGATGCACTTCGGCGGCATCAAAGCGCTGAACGATGTGAATCTGGAAGTGGAACGTGGGTCGATCACTGCGTTGATCGGCCCGAACGGCGCAGGGAAAACCACGGTGTTCAACTGCCTGACGGGTTTTTACCGTGCCAGCGGCGGGGCGATCCTGCTCAATACCCACAAACGACCCATTGATGTGATCCGTATCCTCGGGCAGAAATTCCGCGCAGGAGATTGGATTAACCCCGTGCAGCTGGGGTCGCGCCTGTACTACAAAATGTTTGGTGGCACTCACTTGGTGAACCGTGCCGGGCTGGCTCGCACCTTCCAGAATATCCGCCTGTTCCGTGAGATGTCGGTGGTGGAGAACCTGCTGGTGGCGCAACACCGTTTGAGTAACCGCAACCTGATTGCTGGCGTGCTCAATACGCCTGCCTATCGCCGGGCAGAGAATGATGCGCTGGATCGCGCATTTTACTGGCTGGAGGTGGTCGAGTTGGTGGACTGCGCCAACCGGCTGGCGGGGGAGATGTCTTATGGTCAGCAGCGGCGGCTGGAGATTGCCCGCGCGATGTGTACCACCCCGGAAATGATCTGCCTGGACGAACCTGCCGCCGGGCTGAACCCGGTGGAAACCGCGACCCTGAGCAGGATCATCCGCTTTCTGCGCCAGCATCATGATATTACGGTGTTGCTGATCGAACATGATATGGGAATGGTGATGGAGATTTCCGACCGAGTGATTGTGCTGGATCACGGCAATGTGATCGCCGAGGGAACGCCGCACGAAATCCAACACAATGACAGCGTGATCGCCGCTTATCTGGGCGCAGACGAAGAGGAGCTGGCGGGATGAGCGAGATGATGCTGGAATTTCGCGAGGTGGATGTGCATTACGGTCCGATCCAGGCGTTGCAACAGGTTTCGTTGCAGGTCAGGCAAGGGGAAACCGTGGCGTTGATCGGGGCCAACGGGGCGGGGAAATCCACCTTGCTGATGTCAATCTTCGGCCAACCCCGCATCAGCGGTGGGCAGATCCTGTTTCAGGGCACGGATATCAGTCAGCGGTCAACGCATTTTGTGGCCAGCAGTGGGATCGCGCAGGCCCCGGAAGGGCGGCGGATTTTCCCCGACATGAGCGTAGAGGAAAATCTGCTGATGGGCACCATCACCCTCGGCAGCCGCTATGCCGCTGAAGATATGCAACGGATGTATGAACTGTTTCCGCGCCTGAAAGAGCGGCGTAACCAGCGGGCGATGACCATGTCCGGTGGCGAGCAGCAAATGCTGGCAATAGCCCGCGCGCTGATGAGTCGGCCAAAGCTGCTGTTGCTGGATGAGCCGAGTCTGGGGCTGGCACCGATCATCGTCAAACAGATCTTCAGCATCCTGCGGGAGCTGGCTAACGGCGGCATGACGATTTTCCTGGTGGAGCAAAACGCCAATCACGCGTTGAAGCTGTCCGACCGGGGCTATGTGATGGTCAATGGGCAAATCCGCCTGAGCGGCAGCGGCGCGGAGCTTCTGAGCAATCAGGAGGTGAGAAAGGCTTATTTGGGCGGCGTATAAAAACAAGCGTCTCGGAAAGGAGAGAGGGTTGTTCCGGCACAGCGGTCAGGCTCAGGAGTTAATTGGTGGCACGTTAAGCGCCCTCTCCCTTTGGGAGAGTTGGGGTGAGGGGCGACTATGGTTGAAAAAACAGCGCTATAAAAATGTGATGTAGATCGCGTTTTAGTTGCAGGTTGGTTAAAATGGCGCTACTGCCAGCCCCTGTTCCGGAACACCTTACAATGGATGAAATCAGCACTTCCCGCTCGACCGCCTGGATGCGCGTGGTCGTCTTGGCCATTTCGGCATTTATCTTTAATACCACCGAATTTATCCCGGTCGGGTTATTGAGCGATATTGCCCAAAGTTTTGAGATGCAAACCGAGCAGGTGGGGCTGATCATCACCATTTATGCCTGGATCGTTGCCACGATGTCGCTGGTCTGTATGTTGCTGACCAGCAAGATTGAGCGGCGTAAGCTGCTGATCGGGGTATTTATCCTGTTTATTGCCAGCCATGTGCTTACTGCGGTGGCCTGGAACTTTACCACCTTGGTGATCTCGCGTGCCGGTGTGGCGCTGGCGCACTCGGTGTTCTGGTCGATCACTGCGTCATTGGCCATTCGTGTCGCACCCGCAGGCAAGAAGGCACAGGCGCTTAGCATGCTGGCGGGGGGAACCGCGCTGGCGATGGTGCTGGGCTTACCGTTAGGGCGAGTGGTAGGGCAACTGCTGGGCTGGCGGATGACGTTTATTGGCATCGCCGTGTGCGCCACCCTGGCGTTGGTGATGCTGTGGCGCTTGCTGCCGGTGCTGAAAAGCGAGCATTCCGGTTCACTGGCCAGCGTTCCCCTGCTGTTCAAACGCCCGGAGCTGGTCAGCCTGTATATGTTGACCATCATCGTGGTGACGGCGCACTTTACTGCTTACAGCTACATCGAGCCCTTTATCCAGACCGTGGCCGGATTATCCGCCAATTTTACCACCTTGATGCTGCTGCTGTTTGGCGCTGCGGGTATTGTCGGCAGCCTGCTGTTCAGCCGCTACAGCGAACGTTTCCCGTCGGGTTTCTTCATGGGGGCAATTGGTATGCTGGCCCTCAGCCTGTTATTGCTGTTGCCCGCCTCCGGTAATGAAACGACTCTGACGTTGCTATGTGTGGTTTGGGGCATGGCCATCATGGCGATTGGTCTTTCAATGCAGGCGAAAGTGCTAAGTTTGGCACCGGATGCGACCGATGTCTCGATGGCGATCTTCTCCGGGTTGTATAACTTTGGTATCGGCGGTGGGGCGTTGCTGGGCAACCAGGTCAGCCTGCATCTGGGAATGCCAAACATTGGCTTCGTCGGTGCGCCGCTGGCCCTGATCGCCCTCGGCTGGTGTGTATTGAGTTTCTACCGCAGCGAACGCTTCCAGCACCATCGGGCCTGATAGCTCGGGCAAACACCTTGTAGGGGCGTAGTATGCTGCGCCCTTTTGTAATCAATGGGTTACATTTTTAAGCCAAGTTAATTTGTCCAATCCACGCCTTTCCTGCCCAAGTGCAAAACTCGCCGTACTTCCCTGAGCTACTTTGAGGCCGCAGGGGGCAAACTGCGTCTGGATATAGAGCTGCCGGATGGTTCTCACTATGGGTTTGTTATTTAATCAACTGGCCCGATGATTCAGCCCTAAATCAATTGTGCATCGGTTTGAGCGCTGTAGCTTGCCAGGCTACGGGTATATATTGTTTGCCTATCATCGGTAACAGCAGCGTCTGAACTTTGCGCCATCTTATTAGGAGTTTGATTATGTCCAGCACTCATCTGTCAGGTACTTTTACGCTCGGCACGCATACCGTCAAGCGGCTAGGCTATGGTGCCATGCAGCTCGCCGGGCCGGGGGTTTTCGGTCCGCCGAAGGATCCTGAAGCGGCCATCGCGGTACTGCGTGAAGTGATTGCCAGCGGGGTCAACCATATCGATACCAGCGATTTTTATGGTCCGCATTACACCAATCAAATCATTCGCCAGGCGCTGCACCCTTATGCCGACGATCTGGTCATTGTCACCAAGATCGGCGCTCGCCGCGATGAGCAAGGCGCATGGTTGCCTGCGTTTTCTCCGGCGGAGCTGATCCAGGCCGTGCATGACAATCTGCGTAATCTGGGGTTGGACGTGCTCGATGTGGTCAATCTGCGCTGCATGTTTGATGCGCACCACCCGGCAGAAGGGTCGCTTGAAGAGCCGCTCTCCGTATTAGCCGAGCTACAACAGCAGGGGCTGGTACGCCATATCGGCCTGAGCAATGTCACCTCGGCTCAGGTTGCGCAAGGGCAGAAGATTTGTGAAATTGTCTGCGTACAGAATAATTACAACCTGGCACACCGAGCTGACGACGCGCTGATCGACGAACTGGCTGGCAAGGGGATTGCCTACGTGCCGTTCTTCCCGCTGGGTGGATTCACGCCGTTGCAGTCTACGACGTTGTCAGAAGTTGCGCAGCAGGTGGGGGCCTCGCCTATGCAGGTGGCTCTTGCCTGGTTGCTGCAGCGTTCAGCAAACATTCTGCTAATCCCAGGGACATCTTCCCTGATCCATCTGAAAGAGAATCTCGCCGTAGACCAACTCCAACTGCCGAGTGATGCTATCGCGAAGCTGGATGCGATGTAAGGCAACCCGGCAAAAGCCACCTCTGCGGGAACTTTGGGTTCCCGCTTGAAATACACCTTCCCCAGTATTAACAGCCCTCTGCGCATCAATACCATTAATCTATTAATAAAATCCATTATTGCCATAACAATCAAAATTGATGTCTTAAAATGTGTCCATTTCATAAGATGATGGTTAATATATTAACAAATAATCACCAAGACTCACGTCCACAGCCGCTGAGGCGTTATTGATGATAAAGGAGCCGCTATGCCATCTGCCTTTGCTAACCGACCGCCACGCTGGCTGATCCCGCTATTGGGATCGCTGGTGGCTTTTGGCCCGCTGTCGATTGATATGTATCTTCCTGCGTTACCCGCAATGGGGCAGCAACTACATGCCACACAGGGGCAGATGCAGCACTCATTGGGAGCATTTTTCGCCGGTTTTTGCATCGGCATGCTGCTATATGGACCGCTTAGCGATCGGCTAGGCAGGCGAAAGCTGCTGTTGAGCGGCATGCTGCTGTTCGTGATTGCCAGCGTGCTATGTACGCAAGTCACTCAGGTTGAGCAACTGGTGGTGCTGCGTGCGTTACAGGCGTTTGGCAGCGGGGCCGCCGTGGTGATGGCGCGCGCCATCGTCAGGGATGTTTATGCCTCGGATGAGCTGCCCAGAGTCTTATCGCTAATGACGCTGGTTACCATGATTGCGCCGCTGTTGGCACCGCTGTTGGGCGGAGCTTTGCTGACGGTCTTCAACTGGCAAGCCATCTTCATGCTGTTGGCGGTGGTGGGCTGTATCAGCGGGTTATTGGTGTTCTGGGTACTGCCGGAGACGTTAAAGACTTCGCCAGGGCAGCCCGGCAGCATCCTGAAGGCGTTTCACAACTATTGCCTGTTGGTCCGGGACAGAGAAGCGATGGGCATTATTGCTACCCTGGCGTTTTCCTTCGCGGGCATGTTTGCCTTTATCAGCGGTTCTCCCTTTGTCTACATCAGCTATTTTCAGGTGCCCGCCCAGTATTACGGGTTGCTGTTTGGCTGCAACGTCATTGGCATGATTGCCGTGCTGCTGCTGAACGTGCGGATGCTGAAGGTCTACAGCCTGCCGCGTTTATTGATGATACAAAGCAGTGCCCAGGTGCTGTTCGGCCTGTTGCTGCTGGTGTTCCATCAGCAGAGCCTGTCCATCCTGGTGATTCTGGTGGTGCTGTTTATGTCACTGGTGAATGCTATTGGCACCAATAGCCTGTCGTTACTGCTGCAACAGCGTGGCCAACAGGCTGGAAGTGCCAGCGCCCTGGCGATCTCATTGCAGTTTGGCATGGGGGCATTGGCAAGCCTGGCGGTGTCCTGGTTACAGGATGATACGCCGTTTGCCATGACGCTGGTGATGGCCGTCTGCGCGGCGTTAGGTTGGGTAGGGCAGCGGATGTCTGTAGCGCGAATAGGTTCCCGGCTGCATGAGTAGGTAGGATGCGGTGGGGAGGTTTTCATGCGCATTGCCGTTGCCGACAATGCGCATGAGGTTTACCGAGCAAACTCACTGGCTATTGGCAATAATACCGCGCAACAGCTTCTTCAAAATGCCCACTTCGTCTGCCGTGAAGGCGGACAGGACCTGCTCTTGCTGTTTGGCAGCAATATCTCTCAGCACGCTGGCCTGGCGTTCTCCTGCCTCGGTCAAGTGATGGCCATTATCGGTGCTGGACACCAGACCTTTACGGTACAGCGCTTCCTGCGCCTCTTCGATTTCTCTGGTTGGCATCGCCATTTCTGCCAGCAGGCAAGCCTTATCAAGGCAGGCATCGCTGTCCAACACCAGCAGCATTCTGGCCTCGCTGGCCCGCAACCCGGTGGAGAGTTGCTTGGGCTGGTAGCTGCTTTGATAGCTGCGTAGCGCCTGGGTGAGCAAATAGAAGACGTTGTTATTCAAGCGTTCCTGCCTGGCGCTGCCCACTGCGTTCTGTGCAACGCGCTCTGCCACCTGCGGGTAAGGCAGCACCATGGAATAGGATCCCTGGTGATACACCAGTGGTGCGCGGCCCAGATCGTCAAACGCTACCACTTTACCAATCAGGATCCAGTGGTCACCGCCGTCAACCTGCTGATACTTCTCACACTGAAAGCGTGCGGCACAGTCGGTAAGCAAAGGCACGTCACCCGCGCCGACCTCCACCTCAATCCCGGCAAATTTATCCTCGCTGGGGCGGGCGAAACGATTGGAGATATCCATCTGATCGGCGGCCAGCACATTAATGGCGAAGTGGCTGGCTTGCTCAAAGATCGCGTAGCTGCCGGAGCGTTTATCAATGCTCCACAATACCAACGGCGGATCCAGTGATACCGAGTTAAAACTGTTGGCCGTGACTCCCACGCGGGTGCCATCTGCTGTTGCTGCTGTCACTACCGTCACCCCGGTAGCGAAGTTGCCCAGCGCACGCCTGAATGCGCGGGGATCCAGGGCTGGTTCTGTGTGATGTGTCATTCAATAGGAACTCCTGCTCGTTATACCATCGTCGGATCGGGTTCTAACCCCATCAACTCGCGGCCTAATATCTGTGCACAGACATCGTAATCGGTATAGGCGTGTGCCCCGGTCATATGAGCGTCGCGGAATAGGCGCTGGATCTCATTGCTCTCCATCCAGCTGGTTGCCCCTGCGGCGCTGAATAAACGATCAACCGATTCGATGCACATTTTGACCGCGTAGGCCTGGTTGGTGCGCCAGAACGTCAACGTTTGGTGAGAAGGATATTGATGCCGGCGGCCGTGTTCGGCATGTTCCTGCCAGGTTTTTTCCAAAAAGGCGCGAGCGGCAGCAACCTGATGGGTGGACTCCGCCAGACGCATCAGCGCTGGGGTGGCCGTCCCCACGCTGGCTCCGGTATAGGCTCGCACGCGGTTTTGGGTTTTTTCTTTAAAGGCGACCAGCATACGCTCCGCTACGCCAAGGCTGATGGCGGCAAAACCGCAGGCAAAATAAGGGCGATAGGGCGCGTAGAAGATATTACTGTCTGGGTAGAGGCCGAAACCCGCAGAGCGTCCGTGCATCATATCCTGAGCGGCTTCAATACGGTGGTTCGGCACGAAGGCATTTTTTATGACCAGCGTTTTGGAACCGCTGCCGCGCATGCCAACCGCAAACCAGTCATCACGAATTTCGTAATCGCTACGTGGGATCACGCCAAAGCTGTAGAGCAGTTCGCCTTCGGCGTTTTTGCGGCGAAAGCCGACAATCGCCCATTCGGCATGGTCACAACCGCTGCTCCAGCCCATTTCGCCGCTCAGATAAACGCCGCCCTCGGCTTCCTCAATACGGCCAAACGGGGCAATACTACTGCTGGCGGTGGCGTCTGGATTATCTCCCCAGATCTCTTGTTGCAGTTTGGGTGAAAACATCGCTATCTGATGGCTATGGGTGCATAGCAGGCTGAAAGCCCACGCCGTTCCGCCGCAGGCTCCGGCCAGTGCGGCGACGCAGTCGGTGAATTCTGGCAGGGAGATTTCCAGGCCGCCGAATTTTTTCGGTTGGAACACCCGGTGCATACCTATGCTTTTTAACAAACGGATATTCTCATCCGGTACTTTTCGTTCGCTTTCCGCCTGTGCGGCGTTGGCAGCGATAAGTGGCAGAATGGGCAGTAATTTTTCCAGCATCGGGTTGCTAGTTTTCATCAGTTGGTTCCCTCGGTAGGGGTGGGCGTGGGATGAGTATGGGGGAAGGTTGTTTTAAAGGAATGTAACATTCAGGTAAAAAATTGTACTTTTCATGTTAAATGTTGAGGGTGTGATCCGGCGACGGGTTCTGAGGGGTTAGGCGTGAGGCTCTTGGTTAGCCAATTGATGTACATTGGCTGAAATTGCATAAATATTATTCACTCTTGCGTTGAGTTATTGATTGCATTACTACGCAATATTTACATTAGAAATCGGTATAAGACGTGGTTTTACCCCATGGGGATACTGGGGGGAGGGCTGTTTACGGCGGGTGGATGTTTTTTGGTCGATTTGGGTGATTGGTAAGGTGATATTCTCTGGTAATATTGTTTTCAGGAGGAGAGTGTAAATATTAGTATCCGGTCTACACCTGACAACAAAATGGGTGTAGACCTTAGAAAATTGATTGATTATTTTTCATTAATCTCTTTATTCAGAAGCCAGGGTTCCTTGTGACCGGTTTTAATTCTTAAAATGTAATCATCAACTAATTTTTTTGTCTGATGGTCGATATAATAAAAATTTTGAAGGATACAAATGATATTTGACTTTAAATCTATCTCCTTGAGAATATACTTGGGAATGAAGTGCATGTGACGACCTGTTAAAGTTTTAATATAAATCTTCTCTCCAACTACAGGGGCTTTACCAAATAAATTAACGCCAATTTCGATTGAGCCATCCAAAGGTAAATATAAAACATACCACTGCTTTTTATTATCTTCAACGAGATACTCCACCATGTCAGCAGGAGAGCTATTCTTTAGTTGATTGACTCTACCATGGACGTATCTGGCCATTGAGTGGTGCTTTAGTATGGTTATTATGAATGCCGATAAAAATAAAATAACAAATGTAGATACTATCACCAACAAAAACCACATTCCCGTAGATAAGGATGAAAACGAAGATGCGAAGACTAAACTTATAATGACTGATAAAATTAATCCTATGCCATGCCATTTGTTTTTATCTTTTACAAGCTTGACACCAAGATAAAGCAGAGCAATTCCCCATATGCAATAAAAAACCAATAATGATCTGTCCATTTATCGAAGTCCACATTTGTTTATGTTAAAATTATCTTGCATCTATTGGGATGCGATTCAATATAAACTGATATAATAATACCATAAAAATATTACGTGCTCCACTAATAATATTTGGCCACATTAGGACTGAATAATAGTGTGGGTGCAATGTTTTATTAATGTATCTGTTAAACTTGTTGAGTTTTCATGAATGTAATTTTATAGGGTTGTAAAAAATAAATTTTGGGGTTAATAAAATAATCTTAACGATGTTATTATAATGAAATAGTTCAATAAATCTTACCTTTTATCTAACTTAAGTAAATATCGGAATAAGTGTAGTATCATTGTTTATGTCAATGATATATAATAAACCACTGTCATTCAGTCAGCAATTCATTCATGGAGGGGGTATTTTGCGAAGGATTCTAAATATTATATTTTTTATGCTTTTTATTGCACCTGGTTTTAGTCATGCAGCAATGATGGCTGATGAGGAAAACTTCAAGGAAGGATATAGATTTTATACCGGAGATGGTGTCGATGTTAATGACTTAAAGGCAGCCGAGTTCTTTCAAAAATCAGGCAACGCGTTGTCAAACTATTATCTTGCCAATATGTATATGTACGTCGATGAGGGCTTGGCTAAATATTCAGTCAGAAAGGACAAAGCGCGCGCAAATGAACTACTTAAAATAGCAATCCCTTCTCTTAAACAGGGGGCGTCCTCTGGTGATCCATCCGCACAGCTCTATCTTGGTTATGCATATCTGAGCGGTATGGGACTTGAAAAAAATGAAAAAGAGGCACTGAAACTGATAAAACAGTCAGCAGAACAGGACTATGCTCCCGCATTATATTTATTAGGGACTATGCTTGAAAAAAGTGATCCCGATAAAGCTTACCATTATTATGAAAAAGCAGTAACCCTCGGATTCAGAGAAGCTTATGAGGGATTAGTTAATATCAATAACAATAAGTATCTCGATACATTCAATCCTATTTATAAAGATAACATCATAAAACTTGCTGCTGAAGGCAATCCTTATGCTATTTTGTGGGTCGCTCGTGATGAAGATCTTAGTCGTCACTACGATAAAGCAATGGTCCTTTTTAATACTGCTGCTAAAGATAATTTGGCATCGGTTAAAGCCAGTGCGTTTGCAATGATCTCCTTGATGTATCATAGAGGAGAAGGCGTTGAAAAAAGCCGCACTATGTCGCTAAAATATCTCAATGAAGCATGCAGATTTAGTAAGTTTGAATGTTACAATCGTGATGTATATAAAGATGGGAAAGAAACTTGGCCATAAAAATCCGAGTTCTCAGTTGAAGAGAGCCTTGCTGATGGCAGGGTTCTCTCAGGGTTAAAGAGGTCTTCGAGTTTATCGTTTTAAAAGGCTATTGTAATAACTGATAGTTTATGCGATTAAATATAATTTATTATTCACTTTTTTTATCGTTCAGCAACTGAGTATGCCCATATTTAATTTCTTCAATAAATCCTTTCCAATAGTTGGAGCTCCTGAAACAAAATACCCTTCCTCTCTACCGTCGACGAGGCGGTAGGCCATCTGCCAGTATTTAGAGCCGTTGGGGGTGAACACGAAGGAATATACCAAAGCCATTGGTCGGTTTGTATTCCTTCATCAAGGGGCTTGGCATTTTTTACTTTAGTATCAGTAAGCGGCATAACGACATCCCCCGTTTGTTGGTAAAAACGCAGTCGAACTACCATTACCTACATTGTTACCAGCAAAATGCTGTGGCTTTGAGTGGTTTTTAGTGAACGAGGGTGAACGACTGAAAGGGATAATCAATTGATAGAAATGCAGAAAGCAGACGTCAGTAAACGTCTGCTTCCCTTAAATTGGCTCCTCTGACTGGACTCGAACCAGTGACATACGGATTAACAGTCCGCCGTTCTACCGACTGAACTACAGAGGAATCGTGTGAACGGGCGGAATGATAACGGGGTGCCGGGGGGAAGTCAAAGGGGATTACGCATTCTGCGTTTGTTTGCTTACAGAATGCGCAACCCGTTGAGCTTTTGGCAGATTTATCCCATGGATGCCCGTTTTAAGCTCAATCGATAGCGATAATGCCCTGCGGTCAACAGGAAGTCCTCGTTCACGCTTGGGCTCCAGGAGTCGTCACCGCCTACGCCCATATGTTGGGCATCCAGATGTAACCAGGTACCGGGCTCTTCCTGCAGCAAATGCACGTGGCTGCAATTCATCAACTGCCGTAGGCCATAACGGCTGAGCGAGAAGTGGAAGTGCCCCTCGGCTTGCAGGTTGCCATACTGCAACCGTTGCGTGTCGCAGCGCAGGCCGTTTTCCCCTGGGAAAATATAGGGCGTATGCAACTGCTCCAGCGGTCTGGTCCACAGCCCATGTTGGGCAGCCAGCTTGCGATCCGGGTAGTTCTCGTGCGGTCCCAGCCCCAACCATTGTACCTGTGGGTGCACCTCGGCCAGTTGGCAACTCAGGCCGATACGGGCGGGGGCGGGCAGTGCGTCGGCCACCGTGACATCTACCTCAACCTGCACACCGCCGTGGCAATCGAACAGCCACTGCTTACGGCTGTGCAGCAGCACCTGCTGGTTATAGCTGAACGTATGCTCGGTCACCACTCGTACACCGTCGCTTAATGCATCGGCATAAATCTGCGTGCACTGCTCCTCCAGTTGATACATCCCCGCCTGCTTCCAACGCTCGACCCAGGCATTGGGATCGATGCGATCGACCTCGCTGATACCAATGTCGTTATCCAGCGGTGCGCGGATAAAGTTATCGCGCAGCGGAGTCAGCAGGGTAGCGACGTCATCTTGCCACCATTGGCTCAGGCAACCGGTCGCGTTCTCGAACTGCCAGCGTTGGTTGCCGTGGGTGATGTCAATCCGCTGTTCGTTCTGCGTTAACTGTGGGGTAAAGCCGCCGCTGGCGGGTGATGTCAGATGCAACGTGCGTGGCAAACGCCATTGATCCCAGGCGCAACGATGATGTTCTTCTGACCAGTCCGTGGCATGGGGCTGCACCACTTCCACGTTTAACCACAGCTCACCTGGGCGGTGGATCATCGGCAACTTATCCAGCAGTGTGATAGTGGTGCAGCCCTGCGGTGGCAGATCGAGCAGCAGGCTACCGCTGGCACGTTCTACGCCATCCAGCTCCAGCCGCCAGTTAAGCTGCTCATTGTCGGTTGCGCGGAACAGGTATTCGCTGATGATGGTGAGCGCCAGCCGCTGGGCATCAAACTGGAACTGGAAAAACTGCTGTGCGCGTTGCGCTTCGAACAGTGCCGGGTGAGGGCTACGATCGGGGAAAACCAGCCCGTTGAGACAGAACTGACGATCGTTGGGGGTATCGCCAAAGTCTCCGCCGTAGGCCCAATAGGCTTGGCCGCCGTCATCCGTGCGGGTCAGGGCCTGATCGACCCAGTCCCAGACAAAGCCCCCCTGCAAACGCGGGTGCTTGCGAAAAGCCTGCCAGTAGCGATCGAAGCCGCCAAAGCTGTTGCCCATCGCATGCGCATACTCACACAGGATTAACGGGCGGTGTTCATCAGGCATGCCTATCCACTTCTTGATTGACCATTTGGGTACCGCCGGGAAAGGCTGATCCTGATCGACGCGGGCATACATCGGGCAGACAATATCCGTGGCCGCTGAGTTGGCTCCGCCGCCCTCATACTGCACCGGGCGGGTAGGATCCTGGCTTTTCACCCAGCGGTACAGCGCATCATGGTTGCAACCGTGGCCGGACTCGTTGCCCAGGGACCAGATGATGATGCAGGCATGGTTGCGATCGCGCTGTACCATGCGCGTAACGCGTTCGCTCATGGCGGGCAGCCAGAGCGGATCGTGCGAAAGCCGGTTCATCGGCTGCATGCCGTGGGTTTCAATATTGGCCTCATCCACTACGTATAGGCCGTAGCGATCGCACAGCTTGTACCACAGCGGATGGTTCGGGTAATGGGAGCAGCGTACCGCGTTGAAGTTATGCTGCTTCATCAGCAGGATATCCTGACGCATGGTAGCCTCATCCATCACCTGGCCGTGTTCTGGATGGTGCTCGTGGCGGTTGGTGCCCCGGATCAGCAAGGGTTGGCCGTTGAGTTTCAGCAACCCGTTGCTGATGGCAACCTGGCGGAACCCGACGTCATAGGCTTCGGCTTCTATCAGTTCACCGGTTGGGGAAAGTAACAGGATCACCGCACGATACAGCTCCGGCGTTTCCGCACTCCAGAGCGCTGGCCGTTCTACGGGCAAACGCAGAATAGTGCGGTCGTTATAAGCGCCGCGCTCATCGATAATCTCGCTGCCGAAGGCTTGAGTCTGCTCGGCAATCAGGCTCTCCTTGCGCCACAGCTGCACCTGAACTTGATGTTGCTGGGGCCGATTGGTTTGTACTTCCACCACCAGTTCCCCACGGCGGAAATTGTCGCTCAGTGGCGTGGTGATATGGATATCGCTCAGGTGAGCGACGGGTTTATGCAGCAGGTTGACGTCGCGGAAAATCCCGCTCATCCGCCACATGTCCTGATCTTCCAGATAGCTGCCGTCGCACCAGCGCAGCACCATCACCGCCAGCCGGTTTTCTCCTGGTTGCAGCACCGCGCTGAGGTCAAATTCGGCAGGCAGGCGGCTGTCTTGCGAATAGCCGACCCAGTGGCCGTTGCACCACAGATAAAACGCCGAGTTGACGCCGTCGAAAATAATGCGGGTTTGCCCACCGGCCAGCCACTCGGCATCAACGTTAAAGCTGCGGGAATAGCAGCCGGTCGGATTATCTTCGGGTACCAGCGGCGGATTAACCGGGATCGGATATTTGACGTTGGTGTAAATCGGGGCGTCGTAACCCGCTAGTTGCCAGTTGGCAGGGACCGCTAACGTGTCGGCATCCGGCAGATCCTGTTCCAGCCAGCTTTCTGGTACCGCCTGTGGGCGCCCGAAATAGTTGAACTGCCACTCGCCGTTGAGCAGTTGCTGGCTGGGGCTGGCGGCATCTGCTCGGGCCGCAGTGGCATCACGCCAGCTGGCAAACGGAGGATGTGCCGGTAAACGTTGGTAATGGGTGCAGGCAGGGTTTTGCCAATCACGGCGGACGAGGATTTCCGCCAGGGTAAAACGGGAGTCAGCATGCATGTGGGCGTTTCCTGAGCCGGTTCAAGCTAAAGGGTTAAGCGTTTACATGGCTGACAGCATTACCCGGCGAAGCGCGTTTGCAAAGCGATAGAAGAGAAGAAGCCGAGCGGGATCACATCAGTGCCGTAAATGCGGTGATATCAGGATGGGAGTAGGGGATGGGCATCGAAAAATACCCCGCCCGGAACCACGAGCGGGGTTTAAATTGAGTGATTACTCGTCGGCGAGGACAAACATGCCGAACGGATGGATTTGCAGGAAGTAGCTGTCGCCCGGTTCGGGCTGCAACTGCGTAGCGTTAACCTGTAGCAGCAGCGACTGATCGTGCCAGTTCACCAGCACTTCATACTGCGGCCCCATATAAGCCACCTTACTGATGGTGCAACGCTGGCTGGGTTCCCCATGTTGGCTGAGAGTGATCGCTTCCGGGCGTACGCCCACGGTACATTGCTGCAAACCGGGGGCAAAGCCTTGCGGGCGCGGCACCGGGTAGCCAAAGATCTCTACGCCGCTGCTGGTCACCTTGGCCGGGAAGATGTTGGCATCCCCCATAAATCCGGCCATAAAGCGTGAGGCCGGGTAGCGATACAGCGTTTGCGGCGCGCCAATCTGCATGATTTCTCCTTTGTTCATCACCAGCACGGTGTCGGAAACCGCAAAGGCTTCGCTCTGATCGTGGGTGACATAGAGTGAGGTGATGTTGAACTGCTGCTGCAATTCACGGATCTTCTCACGCATGCTGCGGCGCAGGTTGGCATCCAGGTTGCTCAGCGGTTCATCGAACAGCAGCACCTTGGGTTTGAGGATTAGCGCACGTGCCAGGGCGACACGTTGCTGCTGGCCGCCGGAGATCTGATCGACATAGCGCTCTTCAAAACCCTCCAGATCGACCAGCATCAGGGCTTCACGTACCCGATCGCGGATCTCCGCCTTGGGCCTGCCCAGCATTTTCAGACCATAGCCGATGTTATCCCCCAGCGACATATGGGGGAACAGCGCGTAGGACTGGAATACCATACAGATGTCGCGCTGCTGAATGGAGCGGTCGGTCACGTCCTCGCCGTCGATAAAGATCTGCCCACCAGTGGGTTTTTCCAGCCCGGCGACCAGGCGCAGGACCGTGGTTTTACCGCAGCCGGAAGGGCCAAGCAGCGTCACCATATCCCCACGGGGGATCGCCAGGCTCAGGTTTTCAATCACGGTGTTGTTGCCAAATCGCTTGGCGACGTTTTTCAGTTCAACAAAGTGTTTTTTATCTTGCATGTCAGACATGTTGTTCATCCTTCTCCGCCGGGTATCAGGCCGCATTCCGGGCTTTGGAACGCGCGACCCGCGCTTCGCCAACCAGGGCATCAAACAGGAAAATAATCGCCAGCATCACTACGATCAGGATCGAGCCGTAGGCGATGGCCACGCCATACTCGCCGTCCTCGACCCGGTTAAGGATGTAGGACGTCGCGACGCGCGTATCTGGCGTAACCAGGAAAACAATGGCGCTCACGGTGGTCATGGCACGGACAAAGCTGTAGACCAACGCCGAGAGGATCGCCGGGCGCAGCAAGGGCAGCAGGATATACACTATGGTGCGAAGCGAACCGGCACGCAGGCTGAGGGAAGCCTCATCCAGTGACTTGTCCAACTGCCCCAAACCGGCGATACCCGCGCGGATCCCCACCGGCACGTTGCGCATCACCATCGAAATGATCACGATGGCCGCCGTCCCGGTCAGGTAAACCGGCGCGCTGTTAAACGCCAGAATGTAGGAAACACCGGCCACGGTTCCTGGCACCGCGAAGCACAGCATGGTGCTGAACTCGATCACTTTTTTACCCTGGAACTGCTGGCGTACCACGATGTAGGCAATCAGCAGGCCGAAGATGGCAGTGATCGGTGCGGCAATCCCGGCATACAGCAAGGTATCGATCAGGGAAGGCCATGCGCCGTCGCTGAAGCCTTGGCCGAACAGTTTGCTGAAGTTGTCCAGCGTCAGCGTGTAGTCCACGCCCCAGTTAACGGTAAAGCTGCCGTAGAAAATGCTGCCGTACAGCAAGATGTTGAAGGCGATCCAGACATACAGCATCAGCGAGACGCCCCACACCAGCGTCACCGGCAGCGGCTGAACGTCGCCGTGGTTGGATTTGCCGGAAATGGTCACGTAGGAACGCTTGCCGATCCACATGTATTGCACGCAGAACACCAGCAGCGAGAACATCAGCAGCACCACGCCCAGCGTACTGGCTGCCTGATAATCAAGCTGCGCTCCGGTAATGTAGAAGTAGATCTGCGTGGCCAAAACGTCGAAGTTGCCGCCGAGAACCAAGGGGTTACTGAAGTCCGCCAGCGACTGAACAATGACGATCAGGAACGAGTTGGCCAGTGCCGGTTTCAGCAACGGCATAAACACCTGGGTAAAGGTCTGGAAGCGGTTGGCGCGCAACGTGTAGGACGCCTCTTCCAGCGACGGATGGATGGTCTTGATAGCCCCATCGAGGATCATAAATGACATGGGCGTAAAGGCCAGCACCTGGGCCAACCAGATCCCGGTAAAGCCGTAGAGCCAGTTGGTGTTGGTCAGGCCGAACCAGGTCACCATCAGCTCGGTGATGTAGCCGGAGCGGCCCATCATCAGGGTGACGCCCAAGCCAACCACAAACGGCGGTGTGACGATTGGCAGGATCGAGAAGATACGGCCAATCACCGCCGAACGGCGGGCGATACGCGTGGTATAAATCGCCAGCACCATGCCAAAGAAGGTACAGCCAATCCCGACGGCCACGGACAGCAGGAAGGAGTTCCAGATCACCTGCAGGATATGCGCCTGCCCGAGCGTTTGCATAAACGCCAACGGGGCGAAGGCACCGGCCTCATCGGTGAACATCGGGATAAAGATGGCGATGCTGGGATAAATGATAAACAGCACGATCAGGGCGATCACTGCCACCAGCGATCCGAGTACGAAGCGATCGCCACCCAGCCATTCCAGCCTTGAGAGCGCAAGGGTGATCACTGCGCCCATTGCCACCAGCAGCGGCAAGGTAGCGAACCCCATCCCGGTACCGGTCGCGGCGGCGCTGATAAACACCAATAGCCCACAGGCCAGGGCATAACCGGCATCAAACAGGTGGCGGTTGCGTTGTTCGCGACCAGTGGCAATCTGTGGGCGTACAACCAGCAGCAGCGGGGCGGCAAACCACAGCACAGCCAGGCCCGCATGTGACCATCCGTAGGCCGCCAGCAGCTCTTCGCGGGTAGCCTCCAGCAGCCCGTAGTCCAGGCTGTAGGAAGGCAGTAGGGCGAAACCTGCCAGCGCCAGCAGCAACCAGTAGAAAATGGGATCCCGCCCCTGCGCCGTACGCAAGGTGATGGTTTCAGACATGATATTCCCCGGAGTAAACGAAAATGAAGCGGGCGTAGAGCCTACGCCCGATAGATGCTGGATGGGATCAGTGGCCCATCTTCACGTCGTTAACCCATTTGGTGATCAGCTTTTTACGCATGTCGGAAGCGCCGTAGGTATCCATGTCGTAATCGATCAGTTTCAGTTGATCCAGCTTCAGCGAGTTAGGGGAGGTCTCTGCCGTGGTATTGGTCAGGATCTGGTAAGACTGCCCCTTCTTCCAGGAAAGCTCCTGAGCCTCTTTTGACAGTGCCCAATCCACGAACAGCTTGGCGTTTTCCATATTACGGGCATTCTTGAGGATGCTGATGCCGCCGATTTCATAGCCGGAACCTTCGCATGGGGAAATCAGCGTCAGAGGTGCGCCTTTCTCTTTTTCCAGCGAATAGTCGTGTAGGAAGCCAATGCCGATGGTGGTTTCACCGCGCGCGGCGTTGCGGGCCGGGGCAATGCCGGATTTGGTGTACTGTGAGATATTGCCGTTCAGCTGTTTCAGGTAATCAAAGGCGGCTTCTTCGCCCCACAGCTGCGCAAAGGTGGCCAGCGCGGTGTAGGCCGTGCCGGAGCTTTGTGGATCGGCGATCTGGATCTCCCCTTTGTAGATCGGATTGGTCAAATCCTTCCAGCACTTGGGTTCAGGCAGGTTTTTCTCTTTCAGACGATCGGTGTTGACGCCAAAACCGAGAATGCCGATATACACTGCAGAGGAGTAGTTGCCTTTACGTTTGGCCGGATCGCGGAACTGCGGCATGATTTGCTCCAGGTTCGGCGAAGCGTAAGGCTCCAACAGGTCCATTTCACCGGCCTGCGATTGAGGATCCAGCGTGCCGCCATACCAGACGTCAGCCTGTGGATTTTTCTTTTCCGCGTCTATCTTGGCCAGGGTGCTGCCAGAGCCGTTGCGGATAAAGCTGGTCTTGACGTCGTATTTCTCCCCGAAGACTTTGGCTTCTTCTTCGCACATGGCGTTGGTGGCGCTGCAATAGATCACCAGACGGCCTTTGGCCTGCACGGTTCCGGCCAGGGCAGTCAGCGCCAGCGTAGTGGCCAGCAGGGTGTTGAGAGGTGTCAATTTCATGGTGTTGTCCTTTTTGTTGTTGTCTTTGTAGGGTAAAGCAAACCAATTTCCCCTCACCCCAACCCTCTCCCACAGGGAGAGGGAGCTGATCCGGTGTTGCCATTGGGTGCGAGGATCAATCTGTGGCACTTTTTATCCTCTGGCTCCTTACTCTCGTGTCTGACGTTAGACGCAGAAGATAAGATGTTGCACATTCGGTCCCCTCACCCCAACCCTCCCTCAGGGAGAGGGAGCTGATCCGGTGTTGCTATTGGGTGCGAGGATCAATTTGTGGCACTTTTTATCCTCTGGCTCCTTACTCTCGTGTCTGACGTTAGACGCAGAAGATAAGATGTTGCACATTCGGTCCCCTCTCCCTGTGGGAGAGGGTTAGGGTGAGGGGGATTGCACCGACTAAAAACCCTCATCACCCTATAAAAATCATGTCTTACTGTTGTCGTATCTGCCCGGCCATCAGCAGCGGCATCAACAGCAACCCGACGCAGGTGGCCGCCAGTGCCAGCAGGGCAAAAAAGCCATACCAGCCGTAATGCTGCAAAACCTGCGCCAGCGGCCAACCGGCCAGCGCGGCCCCCAGATAGGCGAACAGACCAAGAAACCCGGTCACGGTCCCGGCCGCGTCCTTGTGGCAGTGCTCCGTGGCGGCCAGCCCGATCAGCATCTGCGGCCCAAACACAAAAAAACCGAGGCCGAAAAAGCAGGCCGAAAGCAGCCCGTAATGGTGCAGCGGGGCCAGCCACAGGGCGGTCGTCGTCACAAACAGTCCGATGGAGAACAGCAGGATCATCGGTGCCCGCAGGCCGCGAAACAGCAGATCCGATCCCCACCCGGCAAACAGCGCGCCAAACAGCCCACCCAGTTCAAACAGTGACAACGTGGCGTTGGCCTTCATCAGGTTGACGCCGTGGCTCTCCGCCAGCCAGATGTTGCCCCAATCGTTCAGCGCAATACGTATCAGGTACACCAGGATGTAGGACACGCCCAGCAACCAGATGGTCGGATTGCGCAATATGGTGTCAAACAGCATCCGCCGCATCGGCATCGCCGGGCTTTGCTGCTCTTGCCACAGCTCCAGCGGATCGCGCCGCCAGTGGCCTACGCTGGGTAATCCTTGCTGCTGCGGTTTACCGCACAGTTGCCAGCACAGCCACAGCCCAATCAGCATCCCGATGGCTCCCGGCAGCAACAGCGCAGCCTGCCAACCGTAGTGAGAAGCCATAAATCCGGACAGCAACGGCACGGCCGCACCGCCCAGGCTGATCGAGGTATTCCAGGTGCCCCACCAGAAACCACGCTCGTTACGCGAATACCAACTGGTGAGCATCTTGGCGCAGGGCGGCCAGCCCCAGCCCTGAAAGAAACCGTTTAACGTCCAGACCACCAGCAACGCCGTCAGCGAATGGCAAAAGGCGAACACGATGTTCAGCACGCCGGTGATAAATAGCCCGACGCCCATAAACCAGCGCGCCTGGCTGCGATCGCTGACGATGCCGGAGACAAACTTCGAGCCGCCATAGGCCAGGTAAAACAGCGTACCCAGCAGGCCGATATCCCCTTTATCCAACCCCAGTTCGAGCTGCATCACCGGCATCGCATAGCTGACGCTTTTGCGCGTCAGATAAAATGCGCCGTAGCCGACGATCATCGAAAACATCAGGCGTGGTCGCCAGTAGCGGTAACGAGCGCTGATTTGCTCTGCGGTTAACGTGGCCGATGTCATAGGGTCCTCCAGACAGTGAGAGCAGTGTAGGGTGCAGAAAACAGGATTGGATGAGACAAGGTTTTAGGCACCTAAGACTAAGTCCTAGTCAGACGGGGTTTTTGTTCAGTTTTGTGGGCAGGTTAACAATTATGCGCGTGCCATTACGCCGATGGAGCCGCCAATCGCCCCCCAATGCGCGCACTCGCTCTTCGATACCGCGCAGGCCAAAACCGCTGGTGGGCTGCAACGGCATGCCCTGGCCGTCGTCACGGACTTCCAGAGTGATCGTCTGATGGGTTTGCGTCAGGCTTAAATGCACATGACTGGCGCAGGCATGTTTGCTGATGTTATTGAGCAACTCCTGTGCCACGCGGTAGAGGGTAAATACCAGGGTTTCATCATCTGGCGTGGCTGGCAGGCGGTAATCCAGCTGGAAGCCGATCCCCTGTTCGGCAAAGGAAAACTCTTCGGCCAGATGATGCAGGGCTTTGTCCAGCTCCATCTCTTCCAACACCGGTGGGCGCAGTTGCCGTAGCAGGGTACGGGTCGTGTGGTGGATGCGTTGTGACAACGAATCAATCTGCTCCGCGGCCAGGCGGGTGGCTGGGGCGGTGGCGCTGCGGTTCACCAACATCGCCTGGATCTGAATGGCGGTAATATTCTGGCCGATTTCATCATGTAGTTCACGCGCGATGGCCTTGCGCACCTCTTCTTCGGTACCCACCAACCGCTCCATCAGGTGCCGTTTCGCCGCCAGCTCCTGTTCCAACTGCTGGCGATAGCGCTGTAGCTTTTGCGCCAATTGCTGCTGACGGCTGATGGCAATCCCCAACCCAATCCCCAACAGCGCCTGGGTAGAAAGGAATAGCTCCAACTCTTGCAGATCCTGAAACGCCCCTCCGGCCTGACGGGTGAGGGTGATCATCACGCTGCCAAACAGCGCCGCCAGTACGCCCCCTTGCCAGCCAAAGCGATAAGCCATAAACACGTTGGGCAGAAAGATAAAGATCAGCAGCAGCCGCTCCATCTCCGGGGCGATCGCCAGCTGTACGCAAATCCCCATGGTGAGAAACAGCGAACACCACAGCAGTAGTGAGGTGCGTAGCTGTGGTGTCGAGGGGCGTGGAACAGGCATTGACGTCACCAGTTGCTGGCGCAGGTAGGTATAAATCAGATAGACGAAAGGTACCAGCAGCACACCGCCGGTAAAGCTGGTCAGCAAGGTTTGACTGATACTGGATGGCAGCCAGACCCCCGCCAGTAACCCGCACAGCAGCGCATTGGCCGCGATGGCTGCCAGCAATAGTGACAGCCGTTGCCAATACAGGTGATAGCGATACCACAGCCGCTGAGTACCCCAGGCAGGCAACAGGCTTAACAACGGTAGCAACAGCACCGAGCGGCCGCTCAGTAATTGCTGGTCATGCAGCCATAGCAGCGTGGCGACTTCCGCCAGTAACAGCGTGAGCCAGTAACGCCGGGGTAACAGGATCAGCAGCGCCAGTCGCAGCCCTTGGGGAAACAGCAGCACGGCCTGTTGGCCGTCATGGCTCAGGTGCAGGCTAATGGTCCACAGGGCCAGCCAACTGAGGGAAAAAAACAGCGCTAGAAACAGCGAAAGCGCCAGGCGGCGCACCATTGGCGGCACCGGCTAACTCCCGGCAAGCAGTTGATGTTGCAGCGCGAAATGCACCAGTTCAACGGTCGTGTCGCAATGCAGTTTGCCGAGGATGTTGGCGCGGTGCACCTGCACGGTCTTATGGCTTAAGGTCAACTGTTGGGCGATGGTTTTGACACTCAGGCCGTTGACCAGCAGATCGAAGATCTCTTTCTCGCGCGGGGTGAGTACCTGCAATTCTTTCGGTGGCTGCGGAGTATGGCGCAGTGCCCGCAAGGCATCCGCGCACAGGTAAAGCCCACCGCTGCTGACGGCGCGCACCGCCTGCACCAATTCATGGGGGCCGCAGCGTTTGGTGAGATAACCGCCAGCCCCGGCATCGATAGCGCTTTGCACGAAGGCATTGGTGTCATAGATGCTGAGGATAATGGCGCGAAAGGCAGGGCGCTGTTGGCGTAAACGCTGGAGCAGGCTGAGGCCGCTTTCATCCGGCATGGCGATATCCAGCACCGCTACGTCGATCGGATCGCGCAGCAAGTGCGGCCATGCCTGTGCCGCCGAGTCGAACTGACCGACGATACGGATATCCTCTTCCAACGACAGTAACTGGGCAAACCCGGAACGAACCACCACGTGGTCGTCTATCAGCGCAACGTTAATCATAAGCCTGTAACAAAGTGTGAGATTTTCCGCATCATGCGCAGGAAAACTCTGGCTGGCAACTGTTGCGCTGCAAAATGGAAGGGAGTTAACAGATTGGCATTAAAATGGTCTGCCGCATCGACCCTGAGTATCCCTGTCACTAGCACTGTTATTACCCTCCTGGCGGTTATTTTCACACAATTCGCTTCGTTTCCCCCCTCCGGATCATGACTCCCGTCGCAAACCGGGAAGGTTGCAAGTTTGTCCATATAAATAGCATTCAAAGATATGGGGGAAATCGCTATCGAGGCTGTAGAGTCGCTCTACGGCAATGTTGTGCAGATGTAAAAACGACATTCCGGTAAATCGTCACTAACAATAAAATATAAATAATACCAATGTGTTACCTCGCTATTTGGCGGTTATGCCTCAACCTACATTAGATCCGGGAGTGTTAGATGAAAAAATTGAGTGTTAAAACGTTATTGGCGGCCAGTCTGTTCAGCATGCTGCTAACCTCGGGCGGTGCATTGGCGCAGGAAGTGGAAGTCGTCAATATTTCGAAAATCGCTGGGATGCCCTGGTTCAACCGCATGGGTGAAGGTGTGGAGCGTGCCGGTAAAGACCTGGGTATCAAAGCCTATCAAGTCGGCCCATCCAGTACCGATGCCCCGCAACAGGTTAAAATTATTGAAGATTTAATTGCCAAGAAAGTCAGTGCCATCAGTATCGTGCCGAACGATGCGGATGTGTTGGAGCCCGTATTCAAGAAAGCGCGTGACGCCGGCATTGTGGTATTAACCAATGAATCACCAGGGCAGCCTAGCGCTAACTGGGATATTGAAATCATCGATAACGCCAAATTTGCCGCCGACAACGTGGAAGAAATGGCAAAAGCGATGGGGGGTAAAGGGGGTTATGTCATTTATGTCGGTAGCCTGACCGTGCCACAACATAACCTGTGGGCCGATTTGTTTGTTAAATACCAGAAAGAACATTACCCGGAAATGTTTGAAGTGACCAGCCGAATGCCCGTCGCCGAGAGCATTGATGACTCACGCCGCACCACCCTGGATCTGATGAAAGCACATAGCGACCTGAAAGGTATCGTGGCCTTCGGCTCACAAGGCCCAATTGGTGCAGGCCGTGCAGTGAAAGAGAAACGGGCGAAAAACAATGTCCATGTGTTCGGCATGATGATCCCCTCTCAGGCTGCATCATTGGTTAAAAGTGGTGATATCGCCATGGGCGTCACGTACGACCCAGGTTCTGCCGGTTATGCACTGACCGCCGTTGCTGACAAAGTGCTTAAAGGTGAGAAAATTGAAACAGGCATGGAGATCCCAGGGGTAGGCAAAGCGGAGGTTGATCAGGATAAACACCTGATTCAGTTCCACAATGTACTGCGAGTCACCAAAGACAACGTGGATTCTCTGTATTAATTCCCCCGCATTATCGCAGAGCCGGATACCTTGTTCGGCTCTGCAAACAATGCCCGCCTGGAGTAAGAGGATGTATGCAGCCATTGATTACCCTGGAAAATATCAGTAAAACCTTTTATGGCGTCAAGGCGCTGAATAAGGTGGCCATGACCCTGTTACCGGGTGAGGTACATTGCCTCGCTGGGCAGAACGGTTGTGGCAAATCAACACTGATCAAGATTATCTCCGGTGTTTACCAACCCGATAGAGATGCCGCCATTATTATTGATGGCAAAACCTATGCAACCCTGACGCCTATTGAGTCTGTCCGCCTGGGGATCCAGGTCATTTATCAGGATCTATCATTATTCCCGAATCTGACCGTGGCTGAGAATATCGCCATGAACCATTATCACCATCAGCTGTGGGTGAATAAACGTCAGATGCGGGAGACCGCCGAGCGCGTCATTAACAGCATTGATGCCCACCTTAATCTGGACGAATTGGTTGAGAATTTATCCATCGCCCAGAAACAATTAGTCGCTATCTGCCGTGCACTTGCACAAGATGCCCGCCTCATTGTGATGGACGAGCCAACCGCATCGCTGACCCGGCAGGAAGTTAACGGCTTGCTACGGGTGGTGCATGAGCTGAAATCACGCAATATCTGCGTGGTGTTTGTGAGTCACCGGTTGAGCGAAGTGCTGGAGATTTCAGACCGTATTACCGTGCTGAAGGATGGCCAGTGGGTTGGAACCTACCCCGCTGCTGAAGTGGATAATCAACGGCTGGCCTGGCTGATGACAGATATGAAATTTGATTTTCAGGTGCTACCGCCTTACAGCGCAGCGCGTCCGGTGGTGCTGGCAGTGGAAGCGCTTTCCCGTGGCAACGAATACCAGAATATCTCACTGGCTTTGCATCCTGGCGAAATTGTCGCGCTGGTTGGTTTGCTGGGGTCTGGCCGCACAGAACTGTGCCTCAGTTTATTTGGATTAACCAAACCCGAGTCGGGCAGCATTCGTATCAATGATAAGCCAATGCGGTTCGCCAGTAACCGCGATGCCATTGCCGCCGGTGTGGGCTATGTCTCGGAAGACCGAATGAGCACCGGGCTGATTATGGAGCAATCAATCCGCGACAATATCAGTGCCACGGTATTACACCGGCTTAAAAATGCCTTTCACCTGATGCGCGCCGAGCGAGTCGACACACTGGTTGAAGACATGGTGAAACACCTGTCGATCAAAATCGGTAATAGCGACTTGCCGGTCAATACGTTATCCGGTGGGAATGCCCAGCGCATTGCCATCGCCAAATGGCTGGCAACCGACCCGAAAATACTGATCCTCGACTCGCCGACCGTTGGGGTCGATATCGCCAACAAGGCAGGTATTTATAATATTATCAATGCATTGGCGGCTCGTGGGATTGCGGTATTAATGGTTTGTGATGAGATTGATGAAGCCTACTTTAATAGCCACCGTATTATCGTTATGCGGTCCGGGCGGCTTGTACAGGAGTTCTTGCCGAGTAACAGCAGCGAAGCTGCCATTGCGGAGGTAGTCAATGGCTAATCCCCATGTACTCAATAAATCTGATGTAGGAAAAACAGGCTTATTCAATAAAGAGCATCTGAAACGCCATGAAGTTATGTTGGCTTTTACCATATTGATCATTTCGACTTATCTTGCTTTCACCAGCCCAGAATTTCTGACACTCGCCAATATTTATGACCTGATAAATAACTACGCCATGTTGACCATTTTGGCTTGTGGTTTCTTTATCGTTCTGATTTCCGGCGGTATTGATATTTCATTCCCGGCGATGACCATTATCTCGCAATATTTCATGGTGACATTCATTGTGAGGTTTGGTGGCAATTTCCCGGTGGCTTTCGCGCTGGCAGGAGGCATCGGCTTGTTGCTGGGGATGATCAATGCGCTATTGGTTAATCGCCTGCGGGTGCCGTCCATCATTATTACCATTTCCACGCTGAATATCTTCTACGGGTTGCTGTTGTATCTCAGCCGGGGTGTCTGGCTGTATACCTATCCGGAATGGTTCGAACATGGGCCAATGCTGTTCTCTTTCACCGCCGCTGATGGTTATGACTATGGCCTTTCGCTGCCCATTTTGACCTTGCTGGCGACGATTATCGTCACTGCTTTGGTGATGACTCGCACCAGCATTGGCCGGCAAATTTATGCGTTGGGCGGTAATCAGGAAGCGGCATCCCGCATGGGGTTCAGCATTGTTAAGCTGCAACTGTTTGTTTATGGCTATATGGGGTTTTTATCCGGTATTGCCGGTGTGGTGCAGTCCTATACCGTCTTGACGGTGGCACCGGACTCGTTGCTCGGTTATGAACTCACCGTGCTGGCAGCGGTGGTGTTGGGTGGGACCAGTATTGTCGGCGGGCGGGGTACCCTAACCGGCACGCTGCTCGGGGTGATCTTGCTGGCAATATTACAAAATGGTTTGAATTTACTGGGTATTTCGTCGTACTGGCATAGCGTGGTGATCGGTCTGGTGATAGTCATCAGTATCAGTGTGACGGCCTGGGGCCAACGTCATAAGGTAGGGATATAACCATGTCGAAAACAACGCAACGTGATCATACCGAGCGCTGGTTGGTGGCACTGTTGGTGCTGGTGGCGGGCGTATTCAGTGTACTGATCCCACAGGTATTCTGGTCTGCGGCCAATTTCCAATCCATCGCCTCACAAATCCCCGTCGTGGGGATATTGACGCTGGCAATGGCGATCACCATGCTGACCGGTGGCATCAACTTGTCCATTATTGCCACTGCGAACGCCAGTGCGCTGGTGATGGCCTGGGTGTGTACCCATCTTGAGCCAACGTTCAGTTCATTGATTGTGATGCTGTTGGCGGGGGGGACGGTTGCCTTGGTGGTGGGGATCATCAATGGGGTGCTTATCTCGGTGGTTCGGGTATCCCCGATTCTGGCGACACTGGGCATCATGACCTTGCTCAAAGGGGTGAACGTGCTGATCTCCAAGGGCTCGGCGATTTCAAACTTTCCAAACTATGTACTGGCATTGGATCGCAGCTATTTCCTCGGGGTTCCAGTACCGCTTTATCTGTTTGCCGTGGTGGCGTTGCTGCTTTGGCTTATGTTGGCCAAGACCCCGCTGGGCCGTCAGATATACCTGTCCGGCTCCAACGAAAAAGCCACCTTTTTCTCTGGGATTAATACCCGCCGCACGCTGATTTGGGTCTATGTGATTTCCTCGTTACTGTGCGCCGTCGCGGCGTTGCTGATGATGTCCAAACTCAACTCGGCCAAAGCCTCCTACGGCGAGTCACTGTTGCTTATCACTATCCTGGCGACGGTATTGGGTGGGGTAAATCCTGATGGTGGATTTGGTAAGGTCTTCGGCATTGTGTTAGCGCTGTTCCTGTTACAAATGCTGGAGAGCGGGCTAAATATCATGGGGGTCAGTAGCTATATCACCATGGCACTGTGGGGATCGCTACTGCTGGCGTTTATCTTTGTCAAAGGTGCGAAACTCCCGGCATTGCGTTTCTTACGGCAGAACAAGCCGTTGCAATGATAGAGCAATTTCAGCAAACAGGTTCGACAGCCCCAGGAGCAGCCCACGACATCACTGTATGTTGGGCGCTCCTGTTTAGCCATTGCTTGCAGAGCGATAGAGCCGCTGGGGTCTGCCCACCTTGCCGTAAATAATCTCTGCCACTAATTGATCGTTGGCGCTGAAAAACTCCAGGTAGCGCCGGGCGGTGGTGCGGCTCAGCCCTATCTGTTGTGCCACGCTTTCTGCCGTATGACGCACCTGCGGATCTTCGAACAGGGCGCGGATCTTCATCAGCGTCAGCTCATCAATGCCGGTGGGCAACGCGGCCTGATCGCCACCACGGGCGTAGGTGTTGAACATCTCATCGATACGGCGTTGGTTGACCCGCGCCTTGTCTTTCAGCGCTTCGCGCCGTTGGCTAAAGCGTTGCAGAGTTTGCGCCAGCCGGTCATAGGCCAGGGGTTTGATCAGGTAATCGAACACGCCATAGCGCAGCGCTTCGGCCACGGTGTCCATATCGCTGGCGGCGGTGATAAACACAATTCCACCGCTGTAGCCTTGTAGCGTCAGCTCGCGCAGCAGTTCTATGCCCTGGCCATCCGGCAGGAAATTATCCAGCAGGATCAGGTCGGGTTTGAAACGCTCGGTCATCGTGCGTGCCTGTGCCAGGGTGCCCGCCAGCCAAATCTGCCGGCACCCGCCATTCTGCTTGATGAATTCCGCATGCATTTCTGCCAACGGCGTTTCATCCTCAACAATCAGAATATTTAGCCACTCCATGTTAATTCCCCGTTGCTTAATTACTTTGCTAATTAAATGTCATCGAGAGGATTATTTAATTAAACACTAAGTCGCCAATAAAAACTATAAAAATAATTAAGTAAATAAAAACCATTAAACAACTTAATTACTGCGGGTAGATTGTGAAATAGGTCAATAATCAGGGTGTTATTTCTGTTTAACATGGCGCCATTAAATACCCCGTTCGCGTTATATTCCATTTTAACCTGATGGTTTTTAAGGTTTTTATTACGCCTTGATGTTAACGTTAATGGGATTTTGTATTTCAAATGTTATTGAAAAGTTATTTTAGAGAGACTGACATGTTGGGCGATACCGTATTTAATCGGGTGAAAAGATCGGATCACAAAAATATAGCGGCAATTAATGCTTTTTTGCGTAGTAACGATCTGAATATTGATACCACGGTCGAGGTTTTTATCACCGTGACTCAGGGCGAGCAATTGGTTGCCTGCGGAGGTATCGCCGAAAATATTATCAAATGCGTGGCCATCAGCCCGCAAATGCGTGGTGAAGGCTTGGCGCTATCATTGGCGACCGAACTGGTGAATCTGGCCTATGAGCGCCATCACACCCAGCTGTTTATCTACACCAAAGTGCAGAATGAGACGCTGTTTCGCCAGTGTGGCTTTTACCCGATTGCCAGCGTGCCGGGCATCGTGGTGCTGATGGAAAACAGCCCGTGCCGCTTGAAGCGTTACGCCACACAACTGGCCAGCCAGCGCCAGCCGGGTAACACCATTGGCAGCATAGTGATGAATGCCAACCCTTTTACCCGTGGTCATCAATATCTGGTGCGGGAAGCCGCCGCCCGCTGTGATTGGCTGCATCTGTTCCTGGTGAAAGAAAACACCTCGCGCTTCCCATATGAAGATCGCCGCGATCTGGTACTGAAGGGCACCGAGGGGATCACCAATCTGACGGTGCATGAGGGATCACAATACGTGATCTCCCGCGCCACTTTCCCTTGCTACTTCATTAAAGAGCAGGGGGTTGCCGACGACTGTTACACCGAAATCGATCTGAAAATCTTCCGCCAGTATCTGGCCCCTGCGTTGGGCATCACGCATCGATTTGTCGGCAACGAACCGTTCTGTGCCGTAACGGCGAAATACAACCGCGACATGCGTTATTGGCTGGAAACTCAAGCGCTGCCTAGTCCCCCGATCGATTTGGTGGAGATAGAGCGTTTGCAGTACCAGGGGACGGCGATCTCTGCCTCCTGGGTGCGCAAGCTGTTGGCCGCAGGAGACTTCCACGCCGCCGCGCCTTTGGTGCCGAAAGACACGCTTTACTACCTGCAGGATCTGCAGGCACAGCGCCGGGCCAAGCCAGTACCGCAAGAATTTGAGTCCGCACAATCAGGTGAACAATGAAAATAATCCGAGAAGCAATGGCCGGCACGCTGGAATCCAGCGATGTCATGGTCCGTATCGCGCCAGCAGAAGGCCCGGAACACGACCTGCTGATTGCCAGCAGCGTGGAAAAACAGTTTGGCGATGCCATTCGCCACACCCTGTTGCAGGTTTTGCAGCAGTACGAGGTGTCGCCGGTGCAGGTGATTGTCGACGATAAAGGTGCACTGGACTGCGTGCTGCGTGCCCGGCTGGAAACGGCGCTGATACGTGCCAGCGAAACCGCCGCGCTGCCTTGGGAGGAACGCCGTGAAAACGCTGAATAAACACCGTATGCGCCGCAGCATGCTATTCGTGCCGGGGGCGAATGCCGCCATGGTCAGCAATGCCTTTATCTATCAGGCCGATGCGCTGATGTTCGATCTGGAAGACTCGGTGATCCTGCGTGAGAAAGACGCGGCCCGTCGCCTGGTGTATCACGCGCTGCAACACCCGCTGTATCAGGAGGTAGAAACCATTGTGCGCGTTAACGCCCTGGATTCGGCCTATGGCCTGGCGGATCTGCAGGCGGTGGTGCGTGGCGGAGCGGATATCGTCCGTCTGCCAAAAACGGACAGCGCGCAGGACGTGGTGGATATGGAGCGTGAAATCGCCGCCATCGAAAGTGCCTGTGGTCGCCCGGTCGGTAGCACTGGCCTGCTGGCGGCGATCGAGTCCGCACAGGGCATCACCAACGCGGTGGCGATTGCGCAGGCTTCCCCAAGGTTGATCGGGATTGCGCTGGGGGCCGAAGACTATGTGCGCAATCTGCGTACCGAGCGCTCGCCAGAAGGCATCGAACTGCTGTTTGCCCGTTGCTCACTGTTGCAGGCCGCCCGTGCTGCCGGGATCCAGGCATTCGACACCGTCTATTCCGATGCCAACAACGAAGCGGGTTTCCTCCAGGAAGCGGCGCTGATCAAACAACTGGGTTTTGACGGTAAATCCCTGATTAACCCGCGTCAGATTGAACTGCTGCACAACCTGTATGCACCAACCGCCAAAGAAGTGGCTCATGCCCAGCGAGTGGTCGATGCGGCAGAAGCGGCAGAAAAAGAGGGACGCGGCGTGGTTTCGCTGAACGGCAAGATGGTGGATAGCCCGGTGATTGAGCGGGCCCGTCTGGTACTGCAACGCGCAGCGCTTTCCGGCGTGCGTGAAGAACCGAACCACAGCGAGGAAGCATGATGAAACGCCAACAACGCCTGATGACCTTGAACAATCACGCCGAGATGCGGCTTTATCAGGAAGCCTCCAAGGCCAACCTGCAGGCGCGTAAACCGCGCGATATCAAACGCTGTGAGTCGCTGGAAGTGGCGATCCGCCGCAGCGGCCTGCAGGACGGCATGACCATCTCTTTCCACCACGCATTCCGTGGTGGCGATCTGGCCCTCAATCAGGTGATGGATGTGCTGGCGACGATGGGTTTCCGCAACCTGACGCTGGCCTCCAGTTCATTGACCGATTGCCATGCGCCGTTGGTCGGCCATATCCGCAACGGGGTGGTGAGCCGTATTTATACCTCTGGCCTGCGGGGGCCGCTGGCGGACGCCATTTCGCGCGGCCTGCTGAAAGAACCGGTGCAGGTTCACTCGCACGGTGGCCGGGTCAACCTGGTCGAGTCGGGTGAGTTGCAGATCGACGTTGCCTTCCTTGGCGTGCCAACCTGCGATGAGTTCGGCAATGCTAACGGATACACCGGTGATGCCTGCTGCGGTTCGCTAGGTTATGCCAAGGTGGACGCCGCTGTGGCCCGTAGCGTGGTGCTATTGACCGAAGCGATCGTGCCTTACCCGCATCATCCCGCCAGCCTGGCACAGGATCAGGTCGATCTGATCGTGCAACTGGAGCGAGTAGGGGATGCGGACAAGATCGGGGCCGATGCCACGCGTATGACCTCCAACCCGCGTGAGTTGCTGATTGCCCGCCGTGCCGCCGAGGTGATCGTTGACTCCGGCTACTTCACCGAAGGCTTCTCCTTACAGACCGGCACCGGTGGCGCTTCGTTGGCCGTAACCCGCTTCCTGGAAGACAAGATGCGTGCCCGTGGCGTCCGCGCCGGTTTTGCGCTGGGTGGTATCACCTCCACCATGGTGGATCTGCATGAGAAAGGGCTGATCGGCAAACTGCTGGACGTGCAGAGCTTTGATCGCGCGGCGGCCATGTCATTAGCTCGCAACCCAAATCATATCGAGATCAGCGCCAATCAGTACGCCAATTTCAGCTCCAAGGGCGCGTCGGTTGACCGCTTGGACGTGGTCGTGCTGAGTGCGCTGGAAATTGACACCGGCTTTAACGTCAACGTGCTGACCGGCTCCGACGGAGTGATCCGTGGCGCTTCCGGAGGCCACTGTGATACCGCAGCGGCGGCGCGGTTGGCGATTATTGTCGCGCCATTGGTGCGTGGCCGCATTCCTACGCTGGTTGAGCAGGTGACGACCTACGTTACGCCGGGTTCCAGCATCGACATTCTGGTGACCGACCACGGTATTGCCGTTAACCCGGCCCGCCCAGAGTTGGCGCAGAGGTTACGCGATGCCGGGTTGCAGGTGGTCACTATCGAATGGCTGCGTGAGCGTGCGCTGGTACTGACCGGCGAACCGAAACCGATCGCCTTTACCGATAACGTGGTGGCCGTGGTGCGCTATCGCGACGGTTCGGTGATTGACGTCGTACATCAGGTCGCGGAGTAACGCCATGGCTTACATCACCCCCGAATTGGCCGCCAGCCGCGCCGTAAGTTTGTCCGAACTGCTTTCCAGCCGTGAATGCCGGCAGGCACGGCAACAGGCGTGGCTGGAGTGCCATCCTACCGCCACGCTGGTAGTGCTCACTCTGGTGGTACCGGGGGCGGTGAAAGACAGCCCCATGACACGGCGCGTGTTCAACCTGGGAAGACAGGCCTTGCAGCAGATGTATCGCCAGCAAGGCTGGCTGTGTTTGCAGCAGAAGACCCTGGCGCTACCCACCGGCTGCGAGGGGTATCTGGCACTGCAAGCCGATGCCCGCGCGGTGAAAGAGGCTGCCATCCAGTTGGAAATCCAGCAGTCGATTGGCCGCCTGTGGGATATCGATGTGCTGTCACCGCAAGGGAAAATCCTGTCGCGGCGTGAACTTGGTCTGCCTGAACGCAGCTGTCTGCTGTGCAATCAGCCCGCCAAAATTTGTGCCCGCCAGCAGAGCCACAGCACCGAACAACTGCTCAGCGAAATGGAAATGATGCTCAATGATGCACTCCCAGCCTGATTGGCAGCCAGCGGTTACCGCTCCTTCGTTCAGCCAGCGCTTTGCTCGCGACGCCTATCGGGCGCTGCTGGTGGAGGTCAACCTGACGCCTAAGCCGGGGTTGGTCGATCGCCACAACAACGGCGCACATCGCGACATGGATATTGGCCATTTCTACCGCAGCTCAAGGGCGATTGGCCGCTGGCTACCCTATTTTATCCGCCAGGGTATGGCCGACGCTGGTTTGCCCGCCGAGCAGCAGCTTGCACGCCTGCGCCCATTGGGTATGGCTTGTGAAGAACAGATGTTCCACGCCACCGGCGGCATCAACACCCATAAAGGCAGCGTGTTCTCGCTGGGATTGTTGTGCTGCGCCTTCGGCCGCTTACAGCAACAACAGCGGCAGATTGACGCCCAAAGCCTGTGTGACGAAGTGGCCCAGATGTGCCGTGGGTTGGTTGGCCGGGAGCTGCAACGCAACAACGCGGGCCAGACCGCAGGGCAACGGCTATTTGCCGAGTTTGGCCTGAGCGGTGCCCGTGGTGAGGCTGAATCCGGCTTTCAGCGGGTGATTGGCGGCGCGTTGCCGCTGTATCGCCAGAGGATCGCCAGTGGTTGTGGCGAACAGGTCGCGCTGCTGGACAGCCTGCTGTGGCTGATGGCGCATAACGATGATACCAACGTCGCCTCGCGGGGCGGCATCAAAGGGCTGCGCTGGTTACAACACTATGCCAGCCAGTTATTGGCACAGGGAGGGGCTGGTACGGCACAGGGGACTGCCCGCTTGCGGCAGTTTGACATCGCGTGCATCGCCCGCAATCTCAGCCCCGGCGGCAGTGCCGATTTATTGATAGTCACCTGGCTGTTGGCGCAGTTGCCGCAGACGGGGGCT
This sequence comes from Serratia sp. 2723, assembly GCF_050434425.1. Taxonomy (NCBI): domain Bacteria; kingdom Pseudomonadati; phylum Pseudomonadota; class Gammaproteobacteria; order Enterobacterales; family Yersiniaceae; genus Serratia; species Serratia sp. 2723. The sequence continues at coordinate 207,992 of NZ_JBNDIN010000007.1, read as the reverse complement.
TAAAAAAATAACGAAGCCTTCAGGAGAAGTGTCCATGTCCGAAACCAAAGAGAAAATCTGGAAAGCGATCGCCCCGTTGGTGGTGCTTGCCGTCCTGTTAATGATCCCCACGCCGGAGGGCATGCCACCGCAAGCCTGGCGTTACTTTGCCATCTTTGTGGCGATGATTGTCGGTATGATCCTGGAGCCGATCCCGGCCACGGCGATCAGCTTTATTGCCGTGACCGTCAGCGTGCTCAGTTCCAACTGGGTGCTGTTTGGCGCCGAAGAGCTGGCCAATCCAGGCTTTAAAGCCGGTAAAGAGGCGCTCAAATGGGGGCTGGCCGGGTTCTCCAGTACCACCGTCTGGCTGGTGTTTGGGGCCTTTATCTTCGCGCTGGGTTATGAGGCTACCGGGTTAGGGCGACGCATCGCGCTGTTCCTGGTGAAGTTCATGGGCAAACGTACCCTGACGCTGGGCTACGCGGTGGTGATCATCGATATCCTGCTGGCGCCGTTTACCCCGTCCAACACTGCGCGTACCGGGGGCACCGTGTTCCCGGTAGTGAAGAACCTGCCGCCCCTGTTTGACTCCTTCCCGAACGATCCATCCTCACGGCGCATCGGTGGTTATCTGATGTGGATGATGGTGGTGGGGACCAGCATCAGTTCCTCCATGTTTGTGACCGGCGCAGCACCTAACGTGTTGGGTATCGAGTTCGTCCACAAGATTGCCGGGATCAATATCAGCTGGATGCAATGGTTCCTGGCTTTCCTGCCGGTCGGGCTGCTGCTGCTGATCGTTGCGCCGTTGATTTCCTACTACCTGTATAAGCCAGGCGTTACCCACAGCAATGAAGTGGCTGGCTGGGCCAATACGGCACTCGGGGAGATGGGGAAACTGACCCGCAAAGAATATACCCTGATCGGTCTGGTGTTACTCAGCCTGTGCCTGTGGGTGTTCGGCGGCAAACTGGTGGATGCGACGACGGTGTGTTTGCTGGCGGTCTCATTGATGCTTGCCCTGCACGTGGTCAGTTGGAAGGACATCACCAAATACTCCAGCGCCTGGAATACCCTGGTTAACCTGGCAACCTTGGTGGTGATGGCCAGCGGCCTGAGCCGCTCCGGCTTTATCGACTGGTTTGCCACCACCATGAGCACCCATTTGGACGGTTTCTCACCGAAGATGACGGTCGTTCTGCTGGTGCTGGTGTTCTACTATGCGCACTACCTGTTTGCCAGCCTCTCGGCCCACACCGCGACCATGCTGCCGATGATCCTGGCGGTAGGTAAAGGCTTGCCGGGCGTACCGATGGAGCACCTTTCCATCCTGTTGGTGTTGTCGATCGGTATCATGGGGGTATTGACCCCGTATGCTACTGGCCCTGGGGTGATTATCTATGGCTGTGGCTACGTGAAATCGAAAGACTACTGGCGTCTTGGCGGTGTCCTCGGTGTGGTGTATATCGCGGCGTTGCTGCTGATCGGCTGGCCAATTTTAAGCCTGTGGTACTAAATTGACCAGCGGCCACCCAAGGGTGGCCGCTGTTGCAATCCCTTCCCGCGTGACACCCGTCACACACTTTCATGTCGAACGCCGTCATTATACAAATCCAACGTTAACCTATTCAAAATAATCACATTTAGGGAACCTCTGCGGATGAGAAAAAAAACGTTATTGCTTTGTCTGCCTTTGCTGTTCAGCGGCACCGCCTTTGCTGAGAACGACGGTTATCAACTGGAACAGGTGCTGGTGATGAGCCGCCACAACCTGCGTGCACCACTGGCGAACAACGGCAGCGTGCTGGCCCAGTCCACGCCGAAAGCCTGGCCACAGTGGGATACGCCAGGTGGTTTGCTGACCACCAAGGGCGGCGTGCTGGAGGTGTATATGGGCCACTATTTCAACGCGTGGCTCAAGCAGGCGGGTATTTTGCCGCAGGAAGGTTGCCCGGCCGCTGACAGCGTTTACGTGTATGCCAACAGCCTGCAACGCACGGTAGCCACCGCGCAGTTCTTTACCAACGGCGCGTTCCCTGGCTGCGACATCAGCGTGCATCATCAGGAGAAAATGGGGGAGATGGATCCTACCTTCAACCCGATTATCACCGACAACAGCGAAGCTTTTAACCAGAAGGCGTTGAGCGCCATGAATGCCGAACTGGCATCGTTGAAGCTGGACGCCTCCTACAAACAGCTCGAGCAGATCATTGACTACAAGGACTCAGCCGCCTGTAAGACCGATAAACAGTGCAACCTGGCCGCAGAACAGAGCAAAATGAGCGCGGTGCCGACGAAAGAGCCTGGCGTTTCTGGCCCGCTGAAAGTGGGTAACTCGCTGGTGGATGCCTTTATGTTGCAATATTACGAAGGCTTCCCGATGAAAGACGTGGCCTGGGGCAAGATCGTCACGCCACACCAGTGGCAGCAACTCGCCAAGCTGAAAGATGGCTACCAGGATTCGCTGTTCACCTCGCCGGTCGTCGCACAGAACGTCGCCAAACCGCTGCTGACCTACATCAACTCGGCGCTGATTAGCGAGCGCAAGGCGGATTCAGCGAAGCTGACCGTGCTGGTGGGGCATGATTCCAACATCGCCTCTTTGCTGTCAGCGATGAAGTTCAAGCCGTATGAGCTGCCGAAGCAGTATGAGAAAACGCCGATAGGCGGCAAGCTGGTGTTCCAGCGTTGGCATGATGGCAAAGGCGATCGCGATCTGTTGAAGATTGAGTATGTCTACCAATCGACCGAGCAGTTGCGTAATGCTGAACCGCTGACGCTGAGCAATCCACCGCAGCGCGTCACCCTGGCGCTGGAAGGCTGCCCGGTGGATAAAGACGGGTTCTGTGCCTGGAGCGACTTTGAAAAAACCATGAAGGACGTCTTGTATTAATACTGCTGCCGGGGCGAACCGTTTCGCCCCGGCCAGCCGCGCGGTATATACTGTCTCAACGGACCCTTTATCACGGATGAAACGTGCTCTCTTCTTTTATTCTCAATGCTGAATTATTGCCGGTTGATGGTTTTACTGGCCTGATCGCGCAGTGTCACTTTTCTGTCGCGGATTATCACGACGATCTGTTTGCTGCCGCCGGCATCGATTTCCCGGCGCACGTCGTGCCAGCGGTCGCCAAGCGTAAGGCGGAATATCTGGCCGGGCGCTATCTGGCGCGCTGGGTGCTGGCAGAGTTGGGGCATCAGGATTTCACCTTATTGCGCGGGGAGAAGCGTGAACCGCTCTGGCCTGCCGGGATTGCCGGGGCGATCAGTCACAATAATGATACGGCGCTGTGTGCCGCTCAACATGAGAGTGGGGCAGGTGGCGTGGGCATTGATGTGGAAACGCAGATCCCGCCAGCGCGAGCGGAAGAGTTGTGGAGCGGTATCGTCAGTGAGGACGAATGCCAATGGTTACGCCAACGGCCACAGCCCTTTAATCTGCTGTTGACGCTGGTGTTTTCCGCCAAGGAAAGCCTGTTCAAGGCGCTTTACCCGCAGGTACGCTGCTACTTTGATTTTCTGGATGCTCGGGTGATCAAACTGGATATGCAGACGCAGACCTTCGAGCTGGAGTTGCTGAAAACGCTGACGCCGCTTTGCCACTCAGGCCGCCGCTTTAGCGGGCGTTTCTGGTTGCAGGGGGATGCTGTTACGACGTTTATTGGATTTTAAATTATCCTTTCTTTATCCGGCGAATAATAACGATATCGGATGAAGTATGGTGCAGCCTTTCTTACTGGCTCTGAAAACGCAGTGGGGGTGACTCGTTTAGAGCTTGCCATTGGCCGGTGCCGACAGTCATAGGCAAAGGTGGTCACCAGTTTGTGGGGCTTGCCGCGCCGCTTTGCCGTCCTGAGTTACACCTGCCCTTATAACCAAGGGCGGGACTCGAATTTAAACATCGAAAAAACGAATGACAAATGAAATCTAAAGCCACCAACCCCATGTGAGTCAGCCATCTTCAAACGAAAGTAGGTCACTCCTCCGTCCAATTTCGATATACTCTAGCCATTATCTCATCTATTTCCTCTTGTGATTTAACCCTTATCTTTAACCCCATAATACTTATCAAAGTCATGGGTTTCTCTTGGAATATAAAATGCACCATATAAGATCCTTCTCTGTAAATAAATATAAGCACGGTCTTGTCTTTTGTTTCCTCAAGGTGATCTATAGTTTCAGTAAACCCAAATTTTTCGGCACCTCCCTTAGTTGTATACTTATCATGTATTTTTAGATTAAAAACATGCCTCTCTATATCATAAACCATTATCTTGAAATTAAAGTTATCGCAATCAATGATACTTTCAACCTTACCAACTATATCTTTAATCTTATAGCCTCTAACTTTCCCCATAATTGATTTTGATGTAATCATTGTTTAAACGCCTCTCACAACTACGAATGTAACCTCTTGATTCTATTTGTAAAGCCACTGCGCTAGATTATGCTTTTTATCGTATGAGTATGGTCTTCGAGACCAATAAATATCATCAGGTAGACCTGGAAGGAATTCATGGCCATAATCATGTTTTTCTTCAAAAAGCAACCCCTGCTTACTTAATTTATCCCAATCGATTTTTTCATCATCGATACATGCCATCCCGGTTTTCTTGACATAAGTCCAATCACTCAAAGGGGTTTTTAACTCACCTTCTAAAACAGGAATTAATTTTTCTAATGACGTAGAAGAAGTACACCATTGCCAACCCTCACCTTGTTCCGCTTGATTTATTGCGTCAAAATCTACTTGTAACTCATAGCCTGTCTTAAGAGATAATACTATTGATAAAGATTTTAAGATTAGGTCAAAATCTTCATTTACCTTATCTCTAAATATACATAGAGTTCCTGTTTGCCCAAGATTTAGCCACTTAATAATATCGTCTTTGGTCATTCATTAACCCTCTATTGATCTGTGAATATAGCTGGTTTTAAGATTCTGCAGTGAGAAAATAATAAAGAGCGAGCCGAGGATTTCTCTTTATTTATTCTAATAATTAAGGTTGTTATAAAAATATTGGGTATCCTCTACAGTATTTATATCCTTGTAAGCGCCTCGGCATCGGATACTAATTTGGCTATCAGGTAGATCGACTACACAGCCCTAATTGCATAGGCTTAGTAATTCAACGTGCCAAGTGAAATAGAGTATAAATTATTTCTTGTTTTAAAGTTACTTCCTTTCCCTCATTGAACCATTTCTTGATATTGATTTTTCCTTTAATGACTTTAACGGGGAGGTGGTTTTTAATATAATTTCCGGGAATGTAATACATATTCCAGACCATAATCCACTGTATTGTTTCTGCAATTACCACCCTAACCTTCATAAGGTACAATACGTACGTCTTTATTTCTTAAAAACTTCAGAACAGCTTGATGATATACATCATCCTCACCAAAGTAATCAAACTGAACACTATCTGATTCTGCAGAATAGATGTAACTACCAGGATATATTTCCTCAATAAAATAGTCATCTATTTCAAACCTACCACTTGTCAGTGAGTTCAGTATTTTTTCGTCAGTGTACTTTTTTTCTTCATATTTTTATTCATTTTATGTTATCTCTTCATAGGGTTTTTCGGTGGTAACGGCGTCTTTCCTGGACCAGTTTTCACAACATTGATATTGGTTTAGGCCACCGAACGTTCACTGACTTGGTTACCGGCCCGTCGTACTGAAAGCCACCCCGAAACCTGATAGATTCGGGGTGTTATTTATCACTTAAACTCGTCCTCAAAGTCACAACTGACTACAACGTCTACACCATTAGATTTCAAGATATGATTAAGTTCCTTAGCCGCATTAACGAATGATGTATATTCGGCTGTATCCTCTTCAATTGGCTCAACATCTAATCTATATGGCCAACACATAAAGTCATCACATGATCTGTCAGGATTCCTAAATGAACAAATAGTTAAAATATCTGTTTTTATTGATCCTTTTCTAGAAGTTACATTTTTAATTTTTTCAAAAATAAGGTTATCTATTTCAGATAAATCTCGAGTCGAGTTTAGATAAAATGTACAGTAAAGCTCTATAGCATCATGACTCATTTTATTTCTCCTTTTGGAGTTAGCTTCAGAAGAGGGATTTGATAGCCACTATCAAAGCTACTTCCTGCTCGTATAACTGAAAAATCAACCTTCATACCATTTAATACATCTTCAGTTATTTGTTCACCAACAGCACTTAACCTTGCTTCTCCTCGTTTGATGATTCCTTGATCAATAGAGTACAAGATAGATCTTTCTTTTGCTGTTCCCGGATTAATTGTGCCACCTAACTTAGATTGATTTAATAAAAAATCATCAAATACATTTGGAGAAACTCTAATTCCCAAGTCAATATCAGAGTCGGCTCTTGCTGTATGAGATGCTCGACTTCCTTGCACAAATATATCGTCTCCTAACCCTAATTCCTGGGATCGTTGTTGCGCTAATAGAGACAAATTCTTAAATTGTTCTTGAGACAGGTCTTGAGGTAGTTTTTGCTGACCTGCTGACTTAGGTAGATTAGCTAATCCTAACGGATCAATCCAATTAATAGGGTTGATACAATAGCGATATTGGTTTAATCCTCCGGCCAGTTTGATCGGATCCGCCGTCAAATACCGCCCAACCCCCGGATCATAATACCGGTTCAGGTTGTAATACAGCCCACTTTCCACATCTTCGTACTGCCCCTGAAAACGTAGTGGGTTGTTCACCTTCGGTTGCGGATGTTCATACGGGTCATCAGGCGGCGTCCATTCCTCCGTCAGTTGCCCATAGGCGCTGTACTGCCTACGCCATACGGTGTTGCCCTGGATGTCCGTCAGGCTGTGCGGTGTGCCAAGGTGGTCATTCTGGTACCAGTAGGTCCTGACCTTCGGGCTGTTCAGCCGTGTAGAGCCGACTACCGTTGCCATTGGCCGGTGGCTGCCCGGCTCATACAAGAACGTTTGCCAGTGCTGTTGATTGTCCGTTTCCGCAATCAGCTTATTGCCTTGCCACAGGAACTCCGTGGTCTGGCCCTCTACGGTTTTACTGGTTCGGCGGTTGAACGCATCGTAAGTGTAGGTGGTTACTCGCCCGTGCGGATCGGTCCGCTTTATCAGCCGGTGTCGACAGTCATAGGCAAAGGTGGTCACCAATTTGTGGGCCTTGCCGCGCCGCTCTACCGCCAGGTTACCAAAGCGATCGTACTCGAAGTGCCTGTCACCATAAAACGCCAGCCGATTGCCAGGGGCGCTGTCCCGCTCGCCATGTTCACTGACCCGGTTGCCCGCCGTGTCGTACAGGAAGCTTTCCCCTGCCACGCTGTGCCGATCTACCGCCGTGTGGCTGCCGGGGAATTGGGCATTCAGTAACTGCCCCCGCGTATCATAGCCGTATTCCCGTGGGGCATTTCCCGTGATGCTAGCCAGTTCACCTTGCGCCTGGTAACGGTAATGCTGTTCCCACAGTGACTGTAAACCCACCTCGCCAGGTCCCTGAAGCGGTGCTCTACCATACGCCCAGACTATCGTACTGGTAGCGGTTCACCAGCCCGTTGCCCTGTCGCCGTTCCTGCTCGCGCCCGGCGTTGTCGTGGTTGAACGCCAGCAGCGGCTGTTCGTTCAGCGTGATCCCCTGTACCCGGCCATGCTGGTAGTGGTACCCCAGTTGTTGGCCGTCCGGCGATACCGTTGCTGAATGTTGAGATATCAGGAACAGGCACATCATCCCAATGATAATGTGCTTCCTTATTCGAACTATTAACTTAAAAATAATCCTTAGCCGTTATTGAGTTGAAATTCTTAGCGTTCAAGGTTTGTTTAGACTTAAAACTAAAGAGCGAGCAGAGGACCGCTCTTTAGTTATTATTATAATTCATGAAGATTCTTATAGGAGTCTCTAATTAAAACGTCTATGTACTCATCAGGTACCGCACAAGCCACTCCAGTTAAACCTTTTTCTTCACTTCCTACGCAGACTAAAGAATCTTCGGTTTCTTGTATGTCATTAATAAAATTATCTAAATAATTACTTGCTATAGGTTGCCATTTTCCGCATAGATGGAAATTATCTGGTTGCGGGGCAAGTATCTTACCGACGGCTTCTTTTTTCCAAAAAACTGTAAGTTCACTCATTCTTTTCTAGGATTTCCTTGTGGGCAACCTGCCTTTCAGCCAGTTTAGGCATTCCTCTGTATCCTTGATATCGCGACTCAGCAATATGGACAGTGGGCAGTCACCGCATGGTTAGATTGCTGCTATTTTATTGAAATGGTAGTTATTCCATTTAAAACGTATCAGGTCGTCATCTGTCGCTTCGACAGCTTCAAAATCGTCGAGTAACGTCAAGAAGTTATTGACGTTTTTATCAGCATCATCAGGGGTCAACCATCCCATTTCACACTCTTCACAATGTAGGTATAACCTATTGTTAGTTGTATCTTTAAAAATAAATAGGCGACCTTGATGACAAGCTGGGCATTCTTTATAAAAAAACACACTCATGTGTTGTATCCTTATTAATTAGCTGGATATGACGTAATAATTTTGTTTGTTCCAGGTACTAATTTTATCTCTATAGAATAAAACAGCTCTCCTGAATCTGCAGCCATCCCTCCTGCACGGCCTGTCAGCTTATCCATTTTTACTTTAAGTGTACCGATAGAGTCAGGAGTAACACCTGTTCTTGCGGCCTGTTCCCATGCTTGGTTAGTTACATCAACACCATCGCCATAGAAAACGCCATGATTAGATTAGGTTTTGCATGATTATCAACATTATGTAATCTCACATGATCTGTTCTCACTTGACCGGCATACGCTCCTTTCTTGGGAACAACGGCATCCCAATCTAGTGGCGAATAATTTGTTGGTAGCGGTGGTAATCCTAGTTCAGGTGATGTTTTTGGCTCAGGGTTTCTATCCCCTGTAGGTTTGCTATCCGACCTCGGCATTCCTTTAAGCCCTAGTGGATCTACCCAACTAACTGGATTTCCATCAACATACCGATAATGATTCAGTCCTCCGGCCAGTTTGATCGGATCTGCCGTCAGATACCGCCCAACACCCGGGTCATAATACCGGTTCAGGTTGTAATACAGCCCACTTTCCACATCTTCGTACTGTCCCTGAAAACGTAGTGGGTTGTTCACCTTCGGTTGCGGATGTTCATACGGGTCATCAGGCGGCGTCCATTCCTCCGTCAGTTGCCCATAGGCGCTGTACTGCCCCCGCCATACGGTGTTGCCTTGGTTGTCCGTCAGTTTGCCGTCGATTTATCCATTTATAAATTAATTTATTTTAAATATTGATCGAAATAATTAAAACTATATAATAGTTAGAATAAATTATTCAAAAAATAGCTATAATCTTTAAAGAATAATTGTTTCACAACTTAACAGTGACTCTAATAAGCGACTATGAACATAAATATAATAAACTCAAACATTCAAGTCCCAGAGAAAGTAATTCGGGCATATTATACCCCAGACTTTATCCGTGTTTATCAAGCATATTCAGATACTATTGCTGACAGTGTAGAGAAAAACGGGAATTTTGTTTCACCTCCTTTTAGTATGGCACGTATGACATGGATAAAACCTTCTTTTCTTTGGATGATGTATCGTTCTGGATGGGCAAAAAAGGATCCAGGACAAAAAAGAATACTGGCTATTGACTTAACTCACGATGGATTTGAAGAAATACTTCAGCAAGGAATATTAAGCCATTATTCACCTGATGTTGGTTGTTCTTCCGATGAATGGAAAAAACGAGTCAATAAAAGTCCTGTTGTTATTCAATGGGATCCAGAAAGAGACATCTATTTAAATAAGTTAAATTATAGAACTATTCAAATCGGACTGCGTGATCAAGCAGTAGAATTGTATATAAAGAAGTGGATCGTTCAGGTTACTGACATTACTGATTTAGTTCATGATATTAATCAAGCTATTAATGATGGGGAAATAGGAAAGGTACAATCACTATTGCCTGAGGAAACATTTTATGAAAATGGAAAGTTAAGGGGCTAAAAGCCCCTTGCAACCTTAATTTCTTTCTTCTTCAATTCTCATTAATTGATATTTTGCATTTTCTTTAATATATCCAATGTCAGAGTTAGATAGTATGGTTAAATAGTTGACGGCTTCTTTGTTCCTTATATCTCCTAAAGCCCAAATACATTTTACATGGAAGGCGTTATATTCATCATCTAAATCAAGATATTTAAAGTACAGCCCTGTTGCCTTGTAAAGAAGGGCGGCGCTACTAGGGTCTTTATATTTTTGTAATAATTTTGCGATATCTTCATGTTGATGATGCCAGTTTTCTGTTAATAGCTTGTTAAATAAATTTATAATTTTCTCTCTTTCATTAAAACCGAAGGAAAATCCTATGTACATAGATAGTTCTAAAGAATCACTATCGTGTTCATTTGCTGACTTTAATATAAGATCATATACATTTAATGATTTTTTTTCTTGATCAAAATTATTTGAGAACTCCTCTTTCGTAATGTCACCTCGCATAAGAGACAAAACCATATCTTGCTGTTTTTTTTCCATTATCATTCCTCTAATTTATTTATCTTCTTTATTAAGTTTATAGAAGCAATGTTATCATTAAATAAATCAAGTGCGTCGCCTGTACCAAGCCCTATATTTATCTGATCATCTTCTTTTTTAAAGTATGCATTTTTATTTTTCCATCCACTACTAACTGTAGGCATCTCAGGATATAACTCTTTCACTTTAAGTGAAGTGTCCCTAACTCCAATGTTAACCAACTTCTCAGTCGCTCCTTCATTTAGGTTTAACTCAACTAAGTTACCAAGATAACCTTCAGAAAAACCTTGTGTAGGTGAAATAAATGTTTCTGATGTTCCTTTTAATCTACCCGTTGTCAATAAATGCTCATAATGTTCTTGGCTCATCGTTCTATAATAAGTTTCAAATCCTGTTTGCTCTATCTTAAACAATCCTAATGGATCTATATAAGAGATCGGATTTAAACAATACTGATATCCATTAAACCCACCCGCCAATCCTATCGGATCCGCCGTCAAATACCGCCCAACCCCCGGATCATAATACCGGTTCAGGTTGTAATACAGCCCGCTTTCCGCATCGTCGTACTGCCCCTGAAAACGCAGTGGGTTGTTGACCTTTGGTTGTGGGTGTTCATACGGATCATCCGGTGGCGTCCATTCCTCCGTCAGTTGCCCGTAGGCGCTGTACTGTCCCCGCCATACGGTGTTGCCCTGGATGTCCGTCAGGCTGTGCGGCGTGCCCAGGTGGTCATTCTGGTACCAATAGGTCCTGACCTTCGGGCTGTTCACCCGCGTAGAGCCGACTACCGTTGCCATTGGCCGGTAGCTGCCCGGCTCATACAAAAACGTTTGCCAGTGCTGCTGATTGTCCGTTTCCGCAATCAGTTTATTGCCCTGCCACAGGTATTCCGTGGTCTGGCCCTCTACGGTTTTACTGGTTCGGCGGTTAAACGCGTCATAGGTGTAGGTGGTTACTCGCCCGTGCGGATCGGTCCGCTTTATCAGCCGGTGTCGACAGTCATAGGCAAAGGTGGTCACCAATTTGTGGGCCTTGCCGCGCCGCTCTACCGTCAGGTTACCAAAGCGATCGTACTCGAAGTGCCTGTCACCATAAAGCGCCAGCCGGTTGCCAGGGGCAGTGTTTTCCCCCGCGTATTGGCTGACCCGGTTGCCCGCCGTGTCGTAGAGAAAACTTTCACCCGCCATGCTGTGGCGTTCTTCCGGCTTGGCCGTGCCGGGGTATTGCACGTTTAGCAGTTGCCCCAGCGGATCGTAGCGGTACTCCCGGGGCTGGCTGCCTTCGATACCGGCCAGTTCCCCTTGTGCCTGATAGCGGTAGTGTTGCTGCCACAGGGAGTGGGGGACTTCGTCGCCGGGAGCCAGCAAACTGTGTTCCGTCAGGCGTCCCAATGGGTCGTACTGGTAGCGGTTCACCAGCCCGTTGCCCTGTCGCCGTTCCAGCTCGCGCCCGGCGTTGTCGTGGTTGAACGCCAGCAGCGGCTGTTCGTTCAGCGTGATCCCCTGTACCCGGCCATGCTGGTAGTGGTAGCCCAGCTGTTGGCCGTCTGGCAGTCGGCTGCCTTTCAGCAACCCGCTGTGTGGATCGTACTGATGACGCTGTGTTGCCCATCCCTGGTGCTCTGCCACCAGGCGATTGGCGATGTCGTATTCCCAGGCCAGCGGTGTCTGCCCGTCATTGACGGCAATTAACCGCCCCAGGGCATCATAGTCGTACTGCTCTACCTGCCCATCCGGCAGGGTCTTACGCAGCAGTTTTCCCTGCCAGTCGCGCTGGTAGGTGGTGACCAGTGGCTCCGCATCTGGCTGATTGCCGTACTCTTGTTTTTCAATCAGCCTGTCGTTCAGATCGTACGCATACGCGGTTTTAACCCCGTCAAACCCGATCTCTTCACTCAGCAGCCCCGTCGCCGTGTAAGCCAGGCGGTAACTTTCCCCTTTCGGGTTGAGGATCTCACTGACCTGCAGGTGCGTGTTGTCGTAACGATACTCCAGCGCACTGCCATCTGGCAGGATCTTGCGCGTCAGCAGATGCAGGGGGGCTGCGTACTCGTAGCGGGTCACCAAACCGGCCGGATCGCGCGACTCGGTCACCTTGCCATAGGCATTGTAACGGTATCGCTGGGGGCGGCCGTCCGGCGTGGTTTGTTCCAGCAACCGTTCCAACGCATCCCAGACAAAATGGGTGGTATTACCTGTTTCATCTGTGACGGCGATCGGCTGGGTGCCAAGGGGGGTATAACGGTAACGGCGCACGCTACCGCCACTGGTGGTACTCTCCAGTAAACGTCCTACGTTATCCCAACGATACGTTTGTGTCACCCCGTCAGGATGGGTAACGGCGCGCATCTGCCCGTTCGGGAAATAGTCGTACTCGGTCACCTGTTCCCCAGGTGAGCGCGCCGCGTAGATATCCCCCTGTTCATTAATGCTGTTGAGCCACACTTGCTCCAGGCGACCACTGCCCTTGGCCACCCGCTTGAGCTGACCATCCAGATAGGTGTAGCGTGTCATGCTCCCATCCGGGCCCAGTTCGAGCACCAGGTTACCCGCGTCGTCATAAAAATAACGGGTCTGCTGGCCCAACGCATCGGTGGTACTGACGCGTAACCCCTCTTCGTTATAGGTATGGCGGGTTTCGGCCCCGTTCGCTGCCCGCCGGAAAATCAGCCGGGCCTGGCGATCGTATTGATAAACCTCCTGGCTGCCGTCGCAGCGCCGTAGCGTCACCTGCCGCCGGTTATCGTCCCACAGGTAATGGGTATCCAACTGGGCGAAATTGCCATACTGGCGGATACAGCGTGATGCCGGGCCCACGCCTTCCCAGGTCCAGTTAAAACAGGCGCCGCCCGCCAACTGGCGCTGCGTGATGACATGGGCCTCGTCGTACTGGTAGTGTTCCTGCTCCTCACAGGCGTTCAGGGCGCTGACCAGTTGCCCGGCCGCGTTGTAGGTGTAATGTGCCAGCACCTGCTGCGTCACCCAGACCGCATCACGATAGGCCTCTTCACGGAGCAGTGCCTGCAAATGGACCTGCGCGATGTGCGCCGAGTCATCATCCGTGTACTGGAACAATAACCGGCCCTGCGCATGCTGTAGGTGGATCAGGCGCTGCTGGCGATCATATTCCAGGTGTAGACGGTTGTGATATTTGTCGCTGAGGGCGGTCAACCGTCCCCATTCTCCCTCACGCACAAAGGTATACACCCCTGCGCCACCGCCAAAGGTGAGGCAGTATTCGTTTTCGTGACTACCGAGGGCCAGCACCGCGCCCCCGAGCACATTGGTCAGGATTGGGTGTTCGGCATTCGGATAGGGGAAGGCGGTCCGCTGGTTTTCATCGTTATGTCAGACAATGGCATCGTCGGTAAAGTGTAGGCGGTGGGAAAGGCTATGGCTCCAGCCGTACCCCAAACCCAGATCCCCCTCACAGGCGCTGGTGCGGTAAAAACGCTGCCAGGTGAACGGCAACAATCCCGGCAAGCTACCTTCGGCGATCGTCAACAGTTCTTCGCCGGTACACAACGAAACCGGATCGCCGTCCACATCAGCGTTCTCGCTTCTTGGCGTCGCCTTGCCCTGCGGATTCTGACCGCTGCTGTTGGCCTGGGTGATCGGCGATTCAATCTTGATTTCATTAAGATTATTGGAGTGTGCGACCACACTGCTCTGATTTTCCAGGCTCTTGCCCAAGCCAGCGGAGTCGATATTCGCGGTTTTTTTAATATTTAACGGTACAGCCCCTGCCCGAATAGGGTTCTTGGCCAAATAATGGGGGACGTGTTCATTGATCAGGGAAATGATTTCCTTGATTCCCCCCATGATCGCTTTCCCTGCACTGGTATTGGCACGAAACAACGGTTTCATTGACTCTCCTTGATTATCGGGCCGGGCTCATACCGGCTAAGCTATCCAACCCGTCCAGGGCTATTTTTGCTACGGAACCGGGTAGCACGATGTAGAGCAACAGCATCATGACCAATTCGCCTGCCGCTCCCCCGGCAAAATTGGCGATCTGTTGCGGTGTCAGCAGGCAAAAGTAGCTGTATAAGGCGTGGGCACAGATAAACATCAGTACCTCATCGGAGAGGATCACTAACGTATCGGCAATCTGTTTTCTGCCGGTGGCATACAGCTCTTTCATTTTCGCCACCCCCTTTTCGCCGATATAAGCCAGCATGGCATCCAGGTTCTCGCTGGTGATCCACTTGACGATCTTTTTGGCGGTCTCGTACAGTTCGAGGATTTTGTCGCGTAACCCGGCAAAAAATGCCTTGAACGCCTGGGTAAAGTCCACCTGAGAGCCCTGGGCTGCAAAAGCTTGCCAGGCGGCCCGCTGGTGTGTTCCCCACTGGGTTTCCAGCAGGTTGGCACACTTGTCGATCAGCTCGCTGTAGGCATCATCCAGCCGCTGGAGGTTACTTTCACTGCTGGCCTGGGCGTTGACGACGACGTGATAGGTGTACCCATCGTCGCACTCGGGCAGTGTGATGGTGGCCATCCCGTTATCATCGAAAACCTGCCCATCCAGCACCGTGATGTCCTCAAAGTCCGAGGACGCCATGTTGATGTAGTAAGGCCCGTACGCCTGGTTGACACTCATGTAGGCTATCTGCCGAAACTGCTCCGCGGTCATTTTCTTACGTTTGATGATCTTGAAGGGCGAACCCGCGATTGGGATATACCCCTTGGCTTCAAAGGCGTGTGTCAGGGTAATGGGTTGGTTAAGGGTGCACTGCATGATGCCGTTAAGCTTTTCATTGTCTATCCGCCTGGTGGCAATGACAAAGTCTCCGACCTTCACCTCCTGATCCATCAACAGCAAGCTGCCTAACAGCGGAAACTCTGTTGTATCGTGGTAGCGCGTCAGGCAATTTTTAAAGTTGCTGACGACCTGTTGATAACGCGTTTCAGGGGCCAGGGGGTCAGCAGGGATCGTCACCCGTTTGTTGTAATTCCCGTATGCGCTGTTGGTATACGTCGTCGAGTTGTTGCCATACCCATAATTACTCATCACTCACTCTCCAATGTGGTGACGATGCGAGCCATCAGCCCTTCACGCTGCCCATGGCTTTGCACCAGTAAATGTCGGATCTTCATCTCCAGCAGGGCTGGGGGAAAACGCCCGTAGAGATCGGCACGGGTTTCCTGCAATTGCTGTAATGCCTGGGCAATCACCGGCCCGGGATCCGTTGTCAGAAGTTGGTCAATCAGGGCCTGCGGTACCTGCCACCAGGGGCTGATCTGGGCCTGCGCAGTGGGATCCACCGGGCAGGTAAAACCCTCGCCGTTTACCCAGTAATCAGAGAATATTGGCAGGACATCGACCCAGTGCTCTCCCATATAACGCAGGTGTGCCGGCAGATAGCGCCCATCCCAATAGCGGAAAAACACCGCTTTGCCGCTGGGCATGATCACCTGCGTCAAGCCCGCAAGATGGGCCGCCAGGGCAGCCTGTGGTAACGGCGAGCGTGCCAGCCAGCCCCAGTTGCGTAAGGGAGTTTCTGCTGCCCAACGCAAGAACGGGCTGCCGTCAGTGAGTTGCACCAGCACCGGCATCACTTCGAACCAGTTGGCATAGGGTGTATTGGCGTAAAGCCCGTGCGGTGTGCGACTTCCGTCTTCTCGGTAATAGGCTTTGATACCTTGCGCACCGTTGGTATTGGCCAGTACGGCGTACAACTGTGTACCAGCCGTGTTCTTCAACCAGTTTTGTAGGGTCTGTTGCATCTCAGATCTTCCTTGACGACGACGCAAATAGTGAGTGTGGCGGTTGCTTAAATGGCAAGAGCGCGCTCGACATACCTCTTTCCGAATTAAAACGAGACAGAACTGGCGCTTTTGCCGGGAATATCATTAACATGTCTGGAGTGTATGAATTGCGTAGAGTAATAAGGATAAAATCTTGGAGCAACGTTTTCGCACAGTTAATGGAGAAAAAGTTGTTTTAAGTATTACTATGTTTTATGTTTAATGTTTTAAATATAATTTTTATTAATGGTTTTGGTTTGGCGGTAGGGGGTAAATCTTCAGATAGCATTGCTGAATTGTCGGGGCGAAGATGCTCGACCTTAGGGGCGCTGCAAGCTGCGCCCGTTGAGTTGCAAGCCGCGCCCCACGTAATGTTCAGGGTTACATTCTTCTGCGCAGCAGATGGCGCACACCTTCCAGCATCAACAGCATGACCGCCAGCCAGATCGGGATATAGGTCAGCCACTGGTTGGCGTTAATGGTTTCACCCAATAGCAGTGCGACGATCACCAGCAACACCGGTTCTACATAACTCAGCAAACCAAACAGGCTGAAGGGGAGCAGGCGGCTGGCCAGGATATAGCACACCAGCGCCAGCGCGCTGATAATGCCCAACAGCGGGATCTGCAAATACAGCAGCGGCTTGGCTGCGAGTGCCGACAGCGGTTCTGAACCACCAAGCGCAAACAGCGCGGCGACCGGCAGCATCAGCGTCAGCTCGCACCACAACCCACCCAGATGATCGGTGCCCAAGCGGCGGCGCAGAATAAAGTAAACCGGATAACCTAGCGCGACTACCAGCGTGGACCAGGAAACCCCGCCGACCTGGATCAGCTCATTACCCACACCAACCAATGCACATAGGGCCGCCATCTTTTGCAGTATGGACAGGCGATCGCGGAAAAACACCCGGCCTGCCAGCACCATGGTCAGCGGCAGCAGGAAATAGCCGAGTGAGACATCAAGCGCCATGCCGTGCAGCGGTGCCCACAGGAATAACCACAGTTGTACACCCAGTATTGCGGTGGTCAGCAGCAACAACAGCACGCGTTGCGGGCGTTGCCTTAGCCAATGCAGCATCTCCTTCACCCGCGCCCAGTCGCCGGAAAACAGCATAAACAGCGTCAGAAACGGCAGTGTCAGCAGGGTGCGCCAGCCATAGATTTCCTCGCCGTCGAGCGGGGTAAGCATTGAGGTGTAGTAATACATCACGCCGAACAGCAGAGAAGCGACGACGGATAGTGTGATGCCCTTGATCACCAGCGTTCCTGATTATTAATGGAATTTCTTGCGGCTACTCTAAGGTTATTTATGGCCAACAACAACGAATTACGCAGGGCTGGACAAGCGGCGTCAAGCGGTTAGAATTAAACCTGTATATTTATCCAGGTAAAGGCGATGACAATCGATCTGTTTGAAGATGCGCTGCCGCCACCCTGGCGTGAGGAAATAGCGCCGGGGGCAGTGGTACTGCACGGCTTTGTGCGCGATCACGGGCCGGAACTGCTGGCGGCAGTCAACGGCGTGGTGGCGCAGGTACCCTGGCGGCATATGACTACGCCGGGCGGTTTTACCATGTCGGTGGCCATGAGCTGGTGCGGCAACGGTTGGAACAGCGACAGTAATGGTTACCGCTATTCGCAGCGCGATCCCGGTACTGGCAAAAGTTGGCCAGAAATCCCGGCAATTTTGCTGGCATTGGCCGATGAGGCGGCCTTGCAGGCCGGGTTCGGTCATTACGTCCCGGATTCCTGCCTGATGAACCGCTACGATCCGGGCAGCAAGCTTTCGCTGCATCAAGATAAAGACGAGCATGACTTTACCGCGCCGATCGTTTCGGTATCGCTGGGGCTACCGGCTATTTTTCAGTTTGGTGGACTGCAACGCAACGACAGAACGCGGCGCATCCCGCTGGCCCACGGTGATGTCGTGGTCTGGGGCGGCCCGTCGCGATTGTGCTTCCACGGCATCCTGCCGGTGAAAGAGGGCTACCATTCGCTGGTGGGTTCACACCGCATCAATATCACCCTGCGCAAGGCGCTTTAACGCAGGTTCCTGGCCTAAACTGGCCACCAGATAATCGATAAACACCCGCAGCTTGGGCGGTAGATGCTGAGTGGGGGCATACAGCAGCCACAGATCGCCATGATAACTGCTGAGGAAATCCCACTCTGGCAATACCTGCACAATCTCACCGCTGGCCAGCGCCTGGCGGGCAGTAAAGTAGGGCAGGCTGCCGATACCGATATGCTGTTTCACCGCATCCAGCCGAACCCCGGTGTGGTTGGCGGCATAGCGCCCCCGCACATTGACCGAAACCGTTTTGCCGTTGCGGCGAAAGCGCCAGCGCGCGTCGCTGGGTGTCTCCCCCAGGTAAATGCAGCTATGCCCCGTCAGGTCTCGCGGGTGACGTGGCGTGCCCTGTTGGGCCAGATAATGCGGAGTAGCGCATAGCAAATGTTCGATGGTCATCAACGGGCGGCCGATCAGGCCCGGTGACGGGCGGTCGGTGATGCGCAGCGCCAGATCGACCCGATCGTCGATCAAATCCATGTAACGATCCTCCAGCCGCAGATGGACATCCACCTGCGGGTAGCGTCGCAAGAATTCTGGCATATGAGGGTGCAGGACAAAGTGCCCGACGGCCTTCGGTACGCTGACGCTGATCGTGCCCTCCGGTTGTGAGCTGCCCTGGCCGCTGATGGTCATTACGGCGTTGGCGGCATCCAGCATGCTACGGCAGCGCTGAAACACGGCCTCGCCTTGCTCACTCAGGCGCAGTTTGCGGGTGGTGCGGTGCAACAGCCGTACGTTCAGCGCTTGTTCCAACCTGGCAACGCTGCGGCTGGTGGCAGAAGGGGAACTGCCCAACTGGCGGGCGGCGGCGGAGAAGCTGCCGCTTTCCACCACCTGAACAAAAACGGCCATTTCAACCAGCAGTGCGGTGGAAAGATTTGTGCTCACAGCGCAAAGGTCCATTGTAGTGAAGACGGATTATCAGCCGATTATGGCACGAATATAATAACGGCGTTAACCAGGAGAAAGCCCATGACCGAACGACTTTATTATTATCACGATGATTTGCAGCTCCAGACTCAGGTACTAGCTTGCATGGCGCAAGAGGATGGCAGCTATGCGGTGCAGTTGGATGCCACGTTGTTTCACCCACAGGGTGGCGGGCAGCCGAGCGATAGCGGCACGATCGGTGGCGTAGCGGTATTACGTGTTGCCGCGCAGGGCGATCAACTGCTCCATTATCTGGCCGAACCTTTGCCTTGTGGCCCGGTTACGCTGGAGATTGACGGAGAACAACGCCACTTGCATACCCGCTGGCATTCTGCCGGACACCTGATTGGCTGGTTGGGGGAAAGCCAGGGCTGGCAGCCGGTGAAGGCGCACCACTGGCCGGGGGAAGGGCGAATTACCTTTGCACCGGGGGCACAGACAACAATGTTGCAACAGGATGACTTGCAGCAACAACTGACGGACTTGATCGCCGCCGATTTGCCGCGCAGGCAGCAGGAGCAGCAAGGCGTCCGTCAGGTCGGGTTTGGCGAACTGCCCGCTTATGGCTGTGGTGGCACCCACGTGCGCTCGCTGGCGGAGTTGGGCAAGGTGCTGATCACCGCCGTCAAGATGAAGAAAGGGCAGTTGATTGTGCAATATCAGGTGGATTGATGGGACGTGCCCAGCCACGGCTCGGCGCGTTACTGCTTTTTTCATCATTAGTTAGCTAAATTAGTTCGTTCAACTCCGTGCCGTTTTGGTTTGTTATCTACCCCATAACAAACCGACATAAAGAAGGCACGGCACCCATGTTTAATTTTCCTTTCAAGACGTTAACCAGCGGACTGGCGGTGGTATTAAGTGCTGCGGCTGCGGCAAGCCCGGCCCTCGCGGCGGTGCAGGGCGGCACTCTGATCTACCTGGAGCAGCAGGCACATACCAATCTGTATCCCCCTTCCGGCGGGTTTTACCCCAACGGCGGTATCCTTAACCAGATCACCGACAAACTGACCTATCAGAACCCGAAAACGCTGGAGATCGAACCCTGGATCGCCGAGTCCTGGTCCAGCAACCCCGATAAAACGCAATATACCTTCAAACTGCGCCCCGGCGTGACCTTCTCCGACGGGACACCGCTGGATGCCAATGCGGTAGCGAAGAACTTTGATACTTACGGCCTGGGCAATAAAGCGCTGCGCTTGCCGGTTTCCGAGGTGATCAATAACTATGACCACAGTGAGGTCATCGATCCGCTGACGGTCAAATTCTATTTCAAACGTTCATCCCCAGGCTTCCTGCAAGGTACGGCAACCATTGGCTCCGGGTTGGTATCGCTCAGCACGCTAAACCGCCAATACGATGAACTGGGTGATGCGCGCCATATCATCGGCTCTGGTCCGTTTGTGGTGAGCGGTGAAACCCTGGGGCGCGAGGTCGATCTCAGCGTACGCCAAGACTATCGTTGGGGGCCGAGCAAGCTGGTTCAGCAAGGGCGGGCCAATCTGGATGCCATCAAGGTGATCGTCACCCCGGAAGACAGCGTGCGGATTGGGGCGTTGCAGGCCGGGCAGGCGGACTTTATCCGCCAGCTCCAGGCTTATGATGAGAAGCAAACACAGGATCAGGGCTTTACGATCTATGCCGCGCCAACCCGTGGCGTCAACGACAGCATTGCCTTCCGGCCAGACAATCCGCTGGTGGCCGACATTCGCGTGCGGCAAGCGCTGCTGCATGCCACCGACAGCAAACAGATCGTCGATACGCTGTTTTCTGCCAACTATCCACAAGCCAAATCGGTGATTGCTTCCTCGGCAGCCGGTTTTGTCGATCTCTCTGACAAATTGACCTTTGATCTGGCGAAGGCCAACCGCCTGCTGGATGACGCCGGTTGGCAAAAGGGCAGCGATGGCCTGCGCCAGAAAGACGGTAAGAAGCTGTTGTTAACGGTGTACGAGTCGCTGCCACAACCGCAAAACAAGGCGGTGCTGCAACTGGTCTCACAGCAGTGGGGCAAGGTGGGGGCACGGCTGAATATCCTGGCAGGCGATGCGGGCAGCCGGGTAGCGGATAACCTCGATCCGCAGAAGACGCCAGCTTCGGTGGTCGAAGTGGGCCGTGCCGATCCCGATGTAATTAAAAGCCAGTTTTATCCCACCAATCGTGATGGCCTGTTGCAGCAGGGCGGTACCAGCCAGAATAGTAAATTCATCGATAACTCACTGAACCAACTGCTGCTGGGGATTGCCTCTGAAGTGGATCCGGCCAAGCGCTTGCAGATCGCCGGTGAGGCGCAAAAGTATCTGCTGGATCAGGCCTACGTGATCCCGTTCTTTGAAGAGCCGCAGGTCTTTGCCGGTGCTCCCTATCTGAAAGGCGTCAACTTTGAAGCCGTCGGGCGACCAAGCTTCTATGGCGCGTGGTTAGAGAAACGGTAAGCCCGAGCTGCTTGTTTCCCCTCACCCCAACCCTCTCCCACAGGGAGAGGGAGCCAGTTCGGTGTGGTGGTCAGGTGCAGTGTAAATCGAGGCACGGACAGTTCTGCCAATATGAGCACTAGTATAAAACGTGGCACGTTCAGTCCCCTTTCTGTGGGTGAGGGAGCCAGTACGCTGTGGTGGTCAGGTATGGAGTAAATCGAGGCACGGACAGTTCTGCCAATATGAGCACCAGTATAAAACGTGGCACGTTCAGTCCCTTCTCCCTGTGGGAGAGGGTTAGGGTGAGGGGCCATTTTGAGGAGCTAAAGATGCTGAAATACCTGAGTGGCCGAACCGGGCAGGCGTTGCTGGTGCTGTGGGCGGCATTTACGCTGTCGTTTATCTTGCTGCAGGTGCTGCCCGGCGACGCGATCCTGATTAAATTCCAGAACCCTGATATGGGCCTTAGCCCGGATCAGATCGCCGATATGCGCGCCGCCTACGGTGCCGATGTGCCCCTGTGGCAGCAATATCTGCATACGTTGGGGAATTTCTTGCGCGGCGACTTGGGTTATTCGATCCAGAACGGCGTGCCGGTGAGTGCCTTGCTGGCTGCCAACCTGCCCGCCACCCTGCAATTAGCCGTACTGGGTTTCACCCTGGCCTTGCTGTTGGCACTGGTCATTGCCTTTGTCTCCAATCTGATCGGCTTTGGCTGGTTGAAATCGGCGCTGCAATCGCTGCCTGCGCTGTTTGTGTCGGTTCCTACATTCTGGCTTGGAATCGTGTTGATCCAGATCTTTTCATTCCGGCTGAAGTTGGTGCCGATCATTAATCCAGGCGAGTGGGTTGGTCTACTGTTGCCGATCGCCACTTTGGCGATCCCCATCTCTGCCCCGCTGGCGCAGATCCTGATCCGCAGTATCGATAGCGTGCAAACGCAGCCGTTTGTGGCGGTGGCGCGTGCCAAAGGTGCCAGCCGCAGGGGGGTGCTATGGCGGCATGTGGCGCGTAACGCCATGCTGCCTGTGCTGACTATTGCGGGCATTCTGTTTGGTGAACTGATCGCCGGGGCATTGATCACCGAAACCGTATTTGGCCGCAGTGGCCTGGGGCAACTGACACAGCAGGCGGTCGTGAACCAGGACGTGGCGGTGTTACAGGCGGTGGTGATGATCTCTGCCGCCGCCTTTGTCTTCCTCAATCTGCTGGTCGATCTGCTGTTCCCGTTGCTCGATCCCAGACTGAAAACCTATGCAGGAGCGACCCGATGAGCAGTATTCCGTTGGAAAAATCCGTGATGCCGGAACGCGATCTGTCCGGTGGGGAAGCCGAAGGGAGTGTACGCACAGCCAGGCGCGCTCAGCGGCGTTATCCGCTTAGCCTGTGGCTAGCCTGGATCGTGCTTGGGATCGCTGTGCTATGGGCGATCGCCCCAGAACTCTTTACTGCGTACAGCGGCACGGAAGGGATTGCCGGGGCACAACGTCTGGCACCCGGTGGTGAACACTGGCTAGGCACCGATCCGCTGGGGCGCGATCTCTACGCCCGGATCGTCTATGGCGCATCGCACACTTTATCCGCAGCGCTAGTTGCCGTAGCGCTGGGGCTGGTTGTGGGGACGTCGCTGGGCCTGGTCGCCGGGGCTTTAGGCGGCATCGTCGATGATGTTGTGATGCGCTTGGTTGATGTTTTGCTGTCGATCCCTGGGCTGCTGCTTTCCTTGAGCGTAATCATCCTGCTGGGGTTCGGCACGGTGAACGCGGCGCTGGCGGTGGGGATCTCGTCGGTGGCCAACTTTGCGCGTCTGGCCCGTGCGGAAGTGCTGCGGGTGCGGCACAGCGACTACGTTGAAGCGGCCTACGGCAGCGGCGGGCACTTTTGGGCGGTGCTATGGCGCCATATTCTGCCTAATTCGCTGACCTCGGTGATTGCATTCTCTGCCCTGCAGTTTGGCAATGCCATTCTGGCGATTGCCACCCTGAGTTTTCTGGGATACGGCACGCCACCGCCCACGCCGGAATGGGGCTTGCTGATCGCCGAAGGGCGTAACTACATCTCAACGGCCTGGTGGCTGACTACCTTCCCCGGCCTGATGGTGGTTGCCGTGGTGCTGGCCGCCAACCGAATCAGCCATGCATTAGGGAGCGCGCGCCGATGAACCTACAGACAACCATTTCACCCGTGCCATTGCTGGAGCTGGATAACGTTTCCATCGCCTATCAGCAGGGCAACCGCAGCCAGCGGGTGGTGCACAACGTTTCCTTTACCCTTCAGCCGGGGGAAGTCGTTGCCCTGGTGGGGGAGTCGGGGTCGGGGAAAACCACCACGGCCCAGGCGATTATCGGCCTGCTGGCGGAGAATGGTCGCCTGGAGCAGGGGGCGATCCGGCTTAATGGCACCGATATTGCGCACTGGTCTTCACGCCAGTTGGATACGGTGCGTGGTGCGCAGATAAGCCTGATCCCGCAAGATCCCGCCAGTTCGCTCAACCCGGTTAAAACCATCGGTGAGCAGGTTGCCGAGATCATCAATATTCACCAACGCCTGCCACGCAAGCGGGTACAGCTTCGGGTTGTGGAGTTACTTACTCGCGTGGGGTTGACTCACCCCGAGTTGCGGGCGCGCCAGTATCCGCATGAACTTTCCGGCGGCATGAAACAGCGGGTGCTGATTGCCATCGCCATTGCGTTACGGCCCGCGTTGATTATTGCCGATGAACCGACCAGTGCGCTGGACGTGACGGTGCAAAAACGCATTCTCGACCTGATCGATGAACTGCGTCAGGAGTTTGGTACGGCGGTGTTGTTCGTCACCCACGATTTGGGTGTGGCGGCGGAACGGGCCGATCGGCTGCTGGTGTTTCGTCAGGGCAGGGTTCAGGAACAAGGGCAAACGGTGGCGGTATTGCAGGCTCCGGCGCATGAGTATACCCGTCGCTTGTTTGCCGATGTACCTTCGTTGGCCTCCGTCGCCCCACCGGCGCTCGTCCGTAAAACGGAACCGGCAATCGTCGTCAACGGCCTGGTGAAGGATTTCCGTTTTACTGGCAGAGGCGGGCAGACGTTCCGGGCGCTGGATCGGGTGTCGTTCAGCGTACAGCGCGGCACTACTCATGCGCTGGTCGGCGAATCTGGCTCTGGTAAAACCACCTTGGCTCGTTGCCTGCTAGGTTTTCAGCGGCCGGATGCTGGGCAAATCATCATCGACGGCGTCGATTTTACCCGGCTAAAGGGCGAGGCGCTGCGCCAGTTTCGGCGGCGTATCCAACTGGTCTATCAAAACCCCTTTGCTTCGCTCGATCCGGCGCAAACCCTGTATCAGGCGATCGAGGAACCGTTACTCAACTTTGAACCGGTTGCCAAGGCAGAGCGTTACTGGCGGGTGCGGGAACTGTTCGAGCGAGTCGCTCTGCCTGCCGAACTCCTGACGCGCAAACCGCGTGAGCTTTCCGGTGGCCAGCGCCAACGGGTCGCCATCGCCCGTGCTCTGATACTGCAACCTCGGGTGCTGGTATTGGATGAGGCCACCTCGGCGCTGGATGTCACCGTGCAGGCGCAAATCCTGCGCTTATTAGAGCAGCTACAGCGTGAGTTGGGGCTGACCTACCTGTTTATCTCGCACGATCTGGCGACGGTGCGGCAAATCTCTCACAGCATCTCGGTTCTGTGCCGTGGGCAACAGGTAGATGTGGGCACTACCGCCGAGGTGTTTGCCCGGCCCGGCAGTGACTATACCCGCCAGTTGATTGCGGCCATTCCTGGCCGTGCGATGTACCAAACTTTGAAGGATGCCTCATGAGCGCTAAACGTCTCGGTTTTTTTACCCGCCTGCTGGATAACGGCAGTGCTCAAGAACGTTACCGGCTGGCCACCGAGCAAATTGTCCAGGCCGAGCGCGCCGGGTTCGACACCGCCTGGGTGGCGCAGCACCATTTTCATCAGGATGAGGGCGGCTTGCCTTCACCATTGGTTTTTTTGGCTCAGGCCGCGGTGCATACCCGGCATATTCGTTTGGGGACTGGAGTGATCACCTTGCCGATGGAGTCTGCCGTTCGCGTGGCGGAAGATACGGCGGTGTTGGATCTGCTTTCCGGTGGTCGGTTGGAAGTGGGGCTGGCGGCAGGCGGAACTCCGTCTTCGTTTAGCGCTTTTGGGATTGATGCCGAGCGGCGCAATGCGGCGTTTAACGATAATTTACGCATTCTGCTGGACGCCTGGGGCGGTGAAACGCTCGGCAACGCCGCCAACCGTCTCTATCCGGACGCTTCCCAACTAATAAAACGCGTCTGGCAAGCTACCTTTTCGGTTGAAGGTGGGATCCGGGCTGGTAAGGCTGGTGATGGGCTGATGCTGTCACGCACTCAACCCAGGCCACCAGATGCACCAGATATGCCACTCGATGAGCTGCAAAATCCGATTATTGATGCCTATCTCGATGCGCTACCGCCAGGAGTAGAGCCGCGCATCATGGGATCACGCACCGCTTTTGTGACCGAAGATCAGAGCCGTGCACGTGATTTTGCTGCACAAGGGCTCAGTCGTGGATTGGAACGTTTGCGCGCCAGTGGGCATCAGGTGGTGGATGAGTCGCTCGACGGTCTGATCCGCGCTTTTGACGTGCATCTCGGTACGCCAGAGCAGGTGATCGCCTCGTTGCAACGGGATAGTGCGCTGGCCCGCGTCACCGATTTGGCGTTTCAGGTGCACTCTATCGATCCGCCCCATGCCTATATTTTGCGCTCTATTGAGCTGATAGCCCGTGATGTCGCACCAGCATTGGGGTGGCAGCGGCGCAATCCTGCCACGTTGGCTTATCCACATCACGCAGAGGAAAACGTATGACCGACACCCAGGATCACCTGACCAGACTGGCTGAAATCGCCCCAGACTCTCCTTTGGCACAGGCCAGAGCAATACGTCAGGCGGCAACCGAGGGGATTGAGGCCAGCTATCAGAGACTGTTCGCGCCACAGAATGCGGGCGCTTTCGAGATTGCAGAGCGCCTGCTGTTGGCGCAACGTATCAGTGAATGGCACGGCGATCGGCAGTTGGCGGCGCATTATGCCCAATTGCAGCAGACTCAGCCCGCTGACGGCCCACGCTTGCAGGCCGCATTGGATCACGCAGAACGCCTGGCCTTCAAACCCGCCGGCGCAGAAGCCAAGCACTTACAGGCTCTGCAACGGGCAGGATGGTCATTGGATGACATTGTCACGCTTTCACAGCTGATCGCCTTTGTCAGTTTCCAGAGCCGTCTGTTGTTCGGCTACCGCTTGCTGGCAGGATTGCCGGTAGCGACCAGCGGTCGTGCTCCCGTCCGAGCCTCCGCTTGGCGCACCGCGAGTCATACAGCCAGTGGCCGCCATGCACCGCTTGCGTTCACCAGCCAGGAGTTGGGATGGGAGCCCTGGATTGCTGCTAAACCCTTGGAGGCGTTTGATGAGCAGGGAAAAGCCTTGCTGACCAAGTTCGGTCACGCGGATTCCGACTATTTCCGCTTGTTGGCGCGCGATCATGCGGTGTTGGAACAGCGAACCATCACGGATCGGGCCATTTTCTACACCGCTGGTGGTCTTGCCCGCCAGGATCGAGAACTGGCTGCGGCGGTGGCCAGCAAGGTGAACGGCTGTATTTACTGTGCCTCGGTGCATGCGCGTAAAGCGGCGCAGTTATCCAAAAGGGCAGAAGAGGTGCAGCGCCTGCTGGATATCGCACCGGGAGGGAACTTGAGCGAAGGGCAGGGTGAGGATTGGCGCACGCAAATAGACTTTGCCGCAGCGCTTTCGGCCACGCCACCGCAGGCCAATGCCGCTCAACTTGCCGCGCTACGTGAGCAGGGGCTGGGTGAACTGGAACTGTTGGATCTGGTACAGGCGACGGCCTTCTTTGCCTGGGCCAACCGCTTGATGCTCACGCTCGGCGAGCCTTATGACGATTGAGTCATCCAGGGGTAAACAGCAAAAAGCCCGCTTAGTTGCCTAAGCGGGCTTTTCTAAATATGGCTCCTCTGACTGGACTCGAACCAGTGACATACGGATTAACAGTCCGCCGTTCTACCGACTGAACTACAGAGGAATCGTGTGAACGGGGCGAATAATAGCGGTGCCGATGGGGCTTGTAAAGCATGAAAATGCACAAATGTTCCGTTTGTCGAGCTTATGAGCAAATTGGTTTATTTTCCAGCAAGTTAAACTTTATTGTTGGCAGGCAGAGTGCAATCATTGTAGGCCGATCACATTTTGTGAGTGAATCCCGAATTTTGCGGGGAGCTGATATTTTAAAGGGTATTCCCGAGAAAATTCCTAATAAAGAGGTGGGGTGTTGTGAGTGTTTATTAGGATATTTCCTGCAATTATGCCAGATCACTCCTATTCATTGGTAGGGGAGCCAGTTGAAGCATTATCATTAAGCCCTGTATTTTTAACTCAATAATCAGAGCTCACCGGATAAATCTTTAGATTGCGCTGTCGCTGTAGAAAATCGTCCGGGTATGTGTGGAGTAAACCTCCGAAAAATGCGTTGTTAATAATATAACTATCTGTTTTAAATCATGGGAAATTGTCATTTCCATACGGAAAAATAGTCGCCTCCTGATAGCGGGAATATCGGCAATAATTTATGTATATTGTTGTTTTTTATATATTTTATTTTGTTTTTTCACGATTTTTTTAACGAAAAGAACAGGGCGAATGCGTTTTTATATGGGGGCGTATCCTTATCTTCCCGAGCGGCATGCGCCGTTTTTGCCCTGCCACTCGACGCTCAGGCTCGCTTGCAGAGTTGCTGGATATAAAAAATACCAGTATTATTTTGCACGTTCAATAAACGTCGTGGGCATGTTAAATCGCTGGCAAGGCGCATTATTGCGCCATGTAGGTCACCGATGAAGCCCGGTTAATTATTTGTTAAGTCAATCGGTTATGGTGAACGTTGCAAGAGTAGGGGCAATGAACAGCCATAGTATAGCTCCAGTGAATGTTTGCTACAGAAGAGTCTCACCTAATATCATTGCTGAAAAATGCACATATTATTTATCCAGGATATAGCCGATCTTGTCTGAGTTGACCTATCGGTAACGGAATTTTTTGAAAGGAATTTTCGATGATAAGCACCCAAAAGAACCTCTGTTTAGGCGTAATACTGTGCAGTGGTTTGCTGCTGGCAGGATGCCAGAAAACCGCACAGACCCGTTGGCAAGAAGACTCGAAAGCGACCACCGTACAAGCTCCCCCTCAGCAGATCAACGTGTCCCCGCAACCGCAACCGGCTGCCGCAGAAACCAAAACCAGCAAGATTGGCCTTTGCCAAAGCGAGTTGGCGTCACTCAAGCAGGTAAATCCGAAGGCTTACGCGGTCAAGCAGGCCAACTTTAACCGCCTGGTGAACAATGCCTCGGTTTACAGCGCGGTACGCGGCGATGTCAATTCGACAACTAAAGACACCCTTGATGCGTTGTACAAATACAAGACCAATCAGTTATGTGCCGAGATCGAACGTGACGTCCTGCAAGGCCTGATCCAGAGAGGGGAAAGCGTGAAATGAAACGCAGGATATATTGCGGTGCCTTGTTGACGTTGGCGTTGCCGCTAGGAGTCGTAAGGGCTGAGGAGGTCGTTACTGCCGATGCCCATGCGTTGAATTCACTGGAAGCGATCACACGCCAGGTGGATGAGGCTCCGGCACTACTGTTTCTGACGCCTTCACAACTGGATACAGCAGAACCTGCAAGACCCAACAATAGTAAACCTGCCAGTAGCAAGCCTAACGCACTGGCAAAGTCGGCGGATGAGAGGGGCGGTGAGCGTATTCGCGAGATGAAGACGCTGCAGGCAACCATCAATCAGCTGAAGGCCAAAATCACCAGCCAGGAAGCGGCTCTTGAGCAGTTGCGTAAGGCGCAATCTCAGTCAGCGGGCTCTTCTGCAGAGCTGGCGCGTCTGCAACAGGCTATTGATCAAAGCCAGCGGGAAAATGCGCGATTGCAACAGCAGCTTGCCGCACAGGCCAAGGAAAGCGATCGGCAGATGCAGCAGATGAAGCTGCAACAGCAGGAGCAACGTAACAGCTCGCAGTTGCAGCAGCAATTGGCGGCGCAAACCAAAGATAACGAAAAAAAAGCGCAACAGATCAAGCAACTGCAGCAAACGTTACAGCAGAATCAGCAGGCCATCGCCCAACTGCAGGATCAGCTGTCAGCGCGTAGCAAAGAGAACGAGCAAAAGACCCAGCAGGCGATGGCGAAGCTGCAAGAACAGCTGGCCGCTCAAACCAAAGACAGTCAGCAGAAAGCCGAGCAGGTGAAACAGTTGCAACAGGCCAGCGCCAAGTTGCAGGAGCAGTTGACGGCGAAAGCCAAAGTTAACGATGAAAAAGCGCAGTTGGCAGCACAGTTGCAGCAAAACCAGCAGGCATTGGCGAAGCTGCAAGAACAGTTGGCTGCCCAGACCAAAGAGCGTGAGCAGAAGGCCCAGCAAGTAGCACAACTGCAAGATCAACTGGCGGCGCGCAGCAAAGAGAACGAGCAAAAGACCCAGCAGGCGATGGCGAAGCTGCAAGAACAGCTGGCCGCTCAAACCAAAGACAGTCAGCAGAAAGCCGAACAGGTGAAGCAGTTGCAACAGGCTAGCGCCAAGTTGCAGGAGCAGTTGACCGTGCAAACCCAGGGTCTTGATGAAAAAGCCCAGCAGTTAAAACAACTGCAGCAAAACCAACAGTCGTTGGCAAAACTGCAAGAACAGTTGGCCGCTCAGACCAAAGACAGTGAGTTGAAAGCCGAACAGATGAAGCAGCTGCAGCAGACCAGCGCCAGGCTGCAGGAGCAGTTGACCGCGCAAACCAAAGATAATGAGCAGAAAGCGCAGCAAGTGATGCAACTGCAACAAAATAAGCAAACTGTCGCAGAGTTGCAGGCACAGCTAGTTATCCAGACCAAAGACAGTGAGCAAAAAGCCGAGCAGGTGAAACAGTTGCAACAGGCCAGTAGCAAGCTGCAAGAGCAATTAGCCGCACAAACCAAAGCCAATGATGAGAAAGCGCTACAGCTGAAACAGCTGCAACAAAACCAGCAAGAGCTGGTCAAGCTGCAGGCTCAGTTAGCTACTCAGGCTAAGGACAGCGAGCAGAAAGTGCAGCAGGTCAAACAGCTGCAGGAACAGTTAGCCGCTTCCAGTAAGGATAATGAGCAGAAAGCCCTGCAGGTGAAGCAACTCCAGCAAGGCCAGCAAGAGTTGGCCAAGTTGCAGACTCAACTGGCTGCACAAGCCAAGGATAGCGAACAAAAAGCGCTACAAGCTAAGCAGTTGCAGGAGCAATTGGCGCTGAATAACAAAGATTTCGTGCAACAAGCTCAGCAAATGAAGAAATTGCAGCAAGAGCTGCTGACGTTGGCGAAACTGCAAGATCAACTGACCGTGCAGACCAAAGACAGTGAACAGAAAGCGCAGCAGATAAAGCAGCTGCAAGAACAGTTGACGGTTTATGGCAAAGATAACGATCAGAAGGCTCAGCAGGTTAAACAACTCCAGCAAAGCCAGCAGGAATTGGTGAAGTTGCAAGAGCAGTTGGCCGCACAGACCAAAGACAGCGAGCAGAAAGCGCAGCAGATCGCTCAGTTGCAGCAGGCCAGTCAACAGTCGAACGCCAAGTTGCAAGAGCAGTTGGCCGCACAAACCAAAGACAGCGAGCAGAAAGCGCAGCAGATCGCTCAGTTGCAGCAGGCGAGTCAGCAGGAGACAGCTAAACTGCAAGAACAGTTGGCCGCTCAGACCAAAGACAGTGAGCAGAAAGCGCAGCAGATCGCTCAGTTGCAGAAGACCAGTCAGCAGGAGAGTGCCAAGCTGCAAGAGCAGTTGGCCGCACAAACCAAAGACAGCGAGCAGAAAGCGCAGCAGATCGCTCAGTTGCAGAAGACCAGTCAGCAGGAGAGTGCCAAGCTGCAAGAGCAGTTGGCCGCACAAACCAAAGACAACGAGCAGAAAGCGCAGCAGATCGCTCAGTTGCAGAAGGCCAGTCAGCAGGAGAGTGCCAAGCTGCAAGAGCAGTTAGCCGCACAAACCAAAGACAACGAGCAGAAAGCGCAGCAGATCGCTCAGTTGCAGCAGGCCAGTCAGCAGGAGAGTGCCAAGCTACAAGAGCAGTTGGCGGCACAGACCAAAGACAATGAGCAGAAGGCGCAGGATCTTGCCCAGTTGCAGCAAAAGCTGACCGAAGCCGAGAAAAAGCAAACGGCTGGCCCGTCCGTGGTCACGGAGCCTAAAACGCAGGTAGAAAAACGCGATTATGCGATCGGTACCGCGTTGGGGAACGATATCCTGGAATTGCTCAACAGCAAAAAGACGCAGGGGGTAGATGTGAACCGCCAACTGGCGCTGGCAGGGGTAACCGATGTGATCAATGGCCAGACCAAGTTGGCTAAAGAACAGATTGCCAAAGCCCTGTATGAAAGCGAGTTGGAGCTGAACGATCAGCATAAAAAGACCAAGCAGCAGAACGAAAAGCAGGGCAAAAGCTATGTCGAGAAGTTCAAAAAGCAGCCACGCGTCGTTCAGTCTAAGCAAGGCTTCTATTACCGCATCGACTATGTTGGCGATAGCGTGGTGGGTGAGGGTGATACCGTCGCCGTAGTGGTTAAGGAGAGTTTGACCGACGGTAAAGTGATCAAGGATATGGATCTGGCTGGCACCTCGATCTCGCAGCCGTTGAGCGACTATCCACCGCTGTTCCGAGAAGCGCTAGGTAAGCTGAAGAACCACGGTAACATGACACTGGTGGTGCCGCCTGAGCTGGCCTATGGCGACAAAGGCATGCCACCGGATATCCCGCCGGGTGCGACCATGGTCTATAACGTACGCATCCTGGATGTGATACCGGCCTCCGAGCAAAAAACTCAGTAACCCAATAGCAACCCCGCCAGACGATCGGCGGGGTTTTTGTCTGAACCATGCTGGCGGCTGGCAATGCTCCAGCGTGGTGCAGAGCCCGATTTTACTTCTTCCCCCCAGTCCTGCCTTATCGTTACCTTTCATTATTTTTTAATCACTTAGATTGATAATAAAGTGGATGTTCTACCTGGCCCGTTTTTTGCTGTAGTTGATATTGATGTAGTCAAGTTATCGGCTAATGCAGTTAACCGCAGGTAGGAGCTACGATGAATTTCAGACGCTTGAAGTATTTTGTAAAGATCGTCGATATCGGCAGCCTGACTCAGGCGGCGGAAGTGTTGCATATTGCGCAGCCCGCGCTGAGCCAGCAGGTTGCCACGCTGGAAGGAGAACTGAAACAGCAATTGCTGATCCGTACCAAACGCGGAGTGATGCCCACGGAGGCAGGCAATATTCTTTATGCTCATGCGCAAACCATTCTCCAGCAGTGCGAGCAGGCCCAGCAAGCGGTGATCAGCAGCGGGGAAACGATGGCTGGGCTGGTTGCAGTCGGTCTGGTGCAAGGCAGTGCGGCCTCGCAGTTGGCGCTGCCGCTGTTGCAAGCGGTACGCGATCGGCACCCTGGGATTTTGCTTAGTCTGAATGAAAATATCGGCAACGCGTTGAGCCAGCAGGTGGCGACGCACGCTCTGGATATGGCGGTCATGTACGGACAGAACATGTCACCGAACCTGAGCGTCACTGCGTTGGCGAAAGAAGATTTGTATCTGGTCGCGGCAAGAAGCATCCCCCATCCGGGCAACAGCATCGATTTATCGACGGTGAGCCGGTTTAATCTGTTTTTACCGCGTGAGGGGGACGTGGTGCGCGGCCTGATTGATGAGGCTCTGGCGTTGCGCCAGCTCACGGCGAATGTGATTGGTGAGATCGAATCCCACAGCATGCTTTGTGCCGCTATCGCTGGCGGAATGGGGGCGACGATCCTGCCAGAATCGATTGCCAGGGCGACAATCGGCCCGGCCAAGGCCTGGATGATCCGCCTCAGTGCTCCGGAGCTTTCGCTACCGTTGGCATTGGTGGTTTCCGGCCAAAAACCGCTCACTGCGGCGGCGGGAGCGGTGAGGGAGATCCTGTTGGAAATTACCGCCAGCCACCATCAGCCGGCGCGAGTGCTGGCTTTGGCGCTGTAGAGGCGCAGCATGCCGCGCCCAGCTCTTGTTTATCAGCGGAACGGCGGCTCGTTGAAGGTGCGCAGTTTGCGTGAATGCAGATGTTCACCCTCAGCCCGCAGCAGATCTATGGCACAAATCCCGATCTGCAGGTGCTCCGAAATCGCGCCTTCGTAGAAACGGTTGGCCTGGCCTGGCAGTTTGATCTCGCCGTGTAGCGGCTTATCAGATACGCACAGCAGCGTGCCATAAGGCACCCGGAAGCGATAACCCTGTGCAGCGATGGTGGCGCTTTCCATATCGACGGCGACGGCGCGGCTGAGATTAAAGCGCAGTGCGGAAGCCGAGTAGCGCAACTCCCAGTTGCGATCGTCGGTGGTGACCACCGTACCGGTGCGTAACCGCTGTTTTACTGCTTCTCCAGGCATACCGCTTACCGTTTTGGTGGCGTCATACAGCGCGCGCTGAACTTCCGCGATGCTTGGGATTGGAATATCCGGTGGTAGCACCGAGTCTAATACATGATCGTCACGCAGGTAGGCATGGGCCAACACGTAATCGCCAATCGACTGGCTTTCCCGCAGGCCGCCGCAGTGGCCAATCATCAACCAGGCATGGGGCCGCAACACTGCCAGGTGATCGCAGATGGTTTTGGCGTTGGAAGGGCCGACACCGATATTGACCAGCGTGATCCCCTGACCATCGTTGGCGATCAGGTGATAGGCGGGCATCTGGTGGTTCTTCCAGGCCAGATCGGACACCGTCTGCTCTGGATTTGGCGTTTCTGCCGTCACAAAGTGGCCACCGGCACAGGACAGCGCGATATAGGGGCTGGCCGGATCGGCGATCTGGCTACACGCCCAGCGGACAAACTCATCGACATAGCGCGTGTAGTTGGTAAACAACACAAAGTGCTGAAAATGCTCCACCGGCGTGCCGGTGTAGTGCCGCAGGCGGGCCAGTGAGAAATCGGTCCGCAGCGCGTCAAAATGGGAGAGTGGAAAATGGTTGGCAAAAGGAGACAGACCGTCTGCATTTTCATCGCCAATCTGCGCCAGTTCGGTGGTGGGGAAATGCTTGGTAAGCCCGGCACTCATGGTTCTGTCCAAGGCCAGATCGGAGCCGTCGATCACATAGGGGAAGGGGATCTCCTGTTGAGAGGGAACCACTTCGATCACGGCAGCATATTCACTGGTCAGCATTGCCAACTGTTCGGCCAGATAAGGGCGGAACAGCTGTGGCCGGGTGATGGTAGTGGTGTAGTTGCCAGGTCGGGTAAATCGGCCATAGGCGCGGGCTCTCGGATGATCGGGATGCTCACCATCCCAGCGTACGCGCAGTTCCGGGTAGGAGAACAGCCCCGAGGCACGGGCCTGTGCCTCGGGCAGGGTGCCATCCGCGATAAATTCTTTGATGGTTGTGCGTAAGGCGTTGACCGATGCGTCATACAGTACTTCGAGTTGGTCGAGGGCTTGCAGGGCAGTCAACGACGTATTTTTTGGGGTGTTCATTGTTTTTCCTCGGTTCTTGCGATATCTCAGCATAGCGTAAAGCGTTGGCCGAATGAATCTATCTGCTGCCGGACTGGTGCGAAGTGGCTATAAAGCCTGGGGCGCTGTATGGCTGACAAAACCTCAGTCGGCTTGTTATGTCGTGGCGCTGCATGCTGTGTCCACTTGAACCGGGCGCAAGGATAGCGTTCATTACCACAAGGTTCCTGTTGTTAAATCTTACCGTGCGCGGCTATGATGGGGGCGCTGAGTCTGCAATGGGCCGATTTGGCAGTAAGCATGGCGTCTGGTTGTTCGGCGCGGTGTATTTACTGAAGGAGACATAGGGACATGGAGCAGGAACCTTCCAGCCAGATACCTGGCTATTTACGTTTTACGCCAGGGCAGCCACTCTCGCTTTGGCACCGGTGCGTTGCCCGTTTACTGGTGCACTTCTATTATTCCTCCCTGAAATTCATTACGCCGAACGGGCTGCCAGTGGCTTCATTGGACGGCAAGATGCCAACGCTGCTGCTAGCCAGCCATCGCAACGGTGCGACGGACGGTTGGGTATTCAATCAGCTATTGCCTGTCGCGCAGTTTCTCACAGCGGTTCAATTGTTGCGATCGCGCTTTCTACGGCTAATGTTTGCGGGGATCCCGGTCGTTCGTGACAAGGATCGTCAGCGTTATGGCTATAGCCGTGCGCAGGCGGGTAACCCGATCTTGCATGCGATAACCCATCTTAAGCAGGGCGGCAGCGTGATCGTTTTCCCCGAAGGTACCAGCGAATGGGGGCCTGGGCCGCAACCCTATCACCCCGGTGCGGCGAAAATTGTCCGGCGGCTGATGCAGGATAAATGTCGTTTTCAGGTGTTGGTTGCGGGTTGCTTCTATCTGGCGCCAGATCGCGTTGGTTCTGCCGTCGAGCTGATGGTTGGCGAGCCTCTGGTTCTACCTGAGCAGGGGGATGCCAGCGCAGCGGAGTGGGAGCAGAGTCTTCAACAATGCCTGAGCCAGGCGTTGGACGGCGTTTCGGTTAACTGCCGTGATGAGCAGATGCTGGCCAGGGTGGAAGAGCAGGCCAAAACTCAGCATCAGGTGGGGGATCCCTATGCGCGGGCGTTCAAGCTGGCAGAGCAGCAGAAGCAGACATTAAGTCAGCCAGTCGTGGCCGCGCCGTTGGCAACCCTCTCTTTATTGGATCAACTGCTATGGCGTCTGTTTATTCTCACCCTGCTACCAGTGTGGCTAGCTGGCTGGTGGGCAGGGCGTCGCGCCGATGGTCGCAATACCACCACCTTTTTCCGCCTTGCTGGCGGTTTCGCGATGGCGCTGATCTGGCTCCCCTGCCTGCTGATAGCCGTGGTGTTTTATCCTTGGCTACTGCTGCTGTATGGTGCGGCGGTTTTGGGATGGCGGCGGCGGGGTAAATTTGCAGGAGTAAACCTTGAATAGTCGTATCGAACACGATGAAGGAACAGCCATGCATGGTGTGAAGCTCAGCCATCGCTGCTACCTTGGGGCGATTGCTCTGATCTTGATGTCTGGGATAGTTAGCGCCATCCGGCTGGAGGACAGTCAGTTTATTATCCCCGGAGTGTTTGGCCTGTTGGCTCTGTGCTTGCTGTTCAAAGCCACCTATGCCCGTTCGGAGCGTTGGAAAAGTTGGCTTGGAGTGATCCAGTTTGCCAACAGTTGGCTGGTTTTTCCGCTATTCAAGGCGATCCACCTGGCGACACGGAGATCCTTTGATAGCGAGCTGCTGGCGTTAGATCGAGCGCTGTTTGCTGGCGTTGGCGCGACCGAACGGGCCCGCGTGCTGGAGAATTACTGGCTTTCGGAAATCCTGAGCCTGTGTTATCTCGCCTTTTACCTGCTGATACTGGTGCCGGTGATCGTCTATGCCGTTAAGCGCAAAACGCAGGCCAGCCGTGGCTTCTTCTATGGCCTGATGCTGATGTATCTGTTTGGCTTTATCGGCTATTGCCTGATCCCTGCCGCTGGCCCTTACCTGCAATTCCCCGAACTATTTACCTACCCACCACAAGGGGGCACGATCACCGGTTTTCTGGTGAGCCTGGTTGCGCAGGGGGGAACCGGGATGGATGTGTTCCCCAGCCTGCACTGCGGTATCAGCCTGTATATTCTCGGCTATCTGATGTTGCAAAGGCACTGTTGGATAGCCTTGCTGATATTGCCCGTTGTTGCCGGGCTGGTCCTGGCAACGCTCTATTTGCGTTACCACTACGGCATAGATCTGATTGCGGGGGCGTTACTTGCCTGCTCGGTGCTGGCGTGGTTGCGCTACTGCGGTTATTTTCCAAACGATGCCAAGCTAAGGATATAGCATATGCACGTAACAACAGATTTTACATTGGCATTTTCCGATGTTGGTGCCACCGAACTGCAGCTGAGCGGAGGTAAAGGTGCCAGTCTGGCACGCCTTACCGCCGGAGGTCTGCCGGTTCCCCCAGGGTTTATCGTTACCAGCGAGGCATACCGCCAGTTCCTCGCTCCTCTGAAGTCACAGATCGCGGCCGTTATGCAGCAAAGCGACGATGTGGCCGTGCAAAGCCAGGGTATCCAGCAACTGATCCGCGCACAGCCTATTGATAAGACGCTGGCGCAGCCGATTGCCGAACGGTTACAAACAATGGGGGCGGAACACTGGGCGGTTGCCGTTCGCTCATCCTCCACTTTTGAAGATCTGCCAGGTGCCGCCTTTGCCGGGCAGCACGATACCTTCCTTAATATGCATGGGTTGGAGGAAATCCTCACTGCGCTGCGGGATTGTTACGCCTCGTTGTGGCATGAGCATGCGATGCTTTATCGCTCTCGCCTGGGTCTTGCCCACCTGGATGCCTCAATGGCGGTGGTGGTACAACAGATGGTGGAGATGACGGCGGCAGACAGTGCGGGTGTCTCTTTCTCGATCGATCCTGTGCAGGGCGATCTGAACCGGGTGCTGAT
Organism: Serratia sp. 2723; assembly: GCF_050434425.1. Taxonomy (NCBI): domain Bacteria; kingdom Pseudomonadati; phylum Pseudomonadota; class Gammaproteobacteria; order Enterobacterales; family Yersiniaceae; genus Serratia; species Serratia sp. 2723. The sequence continues at coordinate 169,773 of NZ_JBNDIN010000007.1, read as the reverse complement.
TAACGCCTGCTTTGGGCTGGGTGAATCGGTGGTGGGGGGAGAGCAGGAAATCGATGAGTTCCGCGTGGCGCTTCCGGATTTTACGGTAGTGGAGCGCAATATCGGGCAAAAACGCGAGATTATCCTCAAGGATACGCAAGGGGGGGTTAAACATCTGGCACTTTCTGCCGAGCAGATGCGGCAACCCTCGCTGACCGATGAACAGTGTCAGACGGTGGCGAAAATGGCCCGGCAGGCGCAAACATTCTTTGGTTTTCCGCAGGACATCGAGTGGGCGTTTTCCGCCGGAAACTGCTATCTGCTGCAATCACGGCCAGTGACCTATGTGCCTGAACGCTGGACGCGTGATGAGTCCGCCGAGCGCTTCCCCAATGCGGTAACTCCGCTGACCTGGGATCTGGCTGAGGAAGGCTTCCACGAATCGCTGAACTTTTCCTTTGAGCTGATGGGCCTGCCGCACTTTGGTGGTAAGTGGTTTGCTATCAAAGATTTCTATATTTACGGCAACCAAAACGCTGTAGAGCTGTATGCGGGCGGTATGCCGGGCGGCATCAGCTCTATCGAACAATTGCAGGCGGCATTGCCTGAGCTGGCCAGGCGCTACTCTTGGGTTCAGGAGTTGCCCGTTCGCTGGATGCGCGATCTGGACACCTACCTGTTAGAGATTGGTGCGCTGCTGCGTGAAGACCTTTCGGCCCGTAAACTGGATGAGTGTTGGCAATACGTACTGAACGTGCGCGATGCCGGTAAACGCTACTTCTTGCCCAACATTGCCATTTCACTGACTCAGCGCACCTTATATGCCGTGCTCTACCAGATCCTGAGCATGTCGATGGCGCCAACGGAGGCTAAAGCGATGTTCGACCTGCTGCTGTCGGTTTCCGATACCAAAACCGGGCAGGTAAATGCGGAGCTTTGGGAGCTTTCCAGGCAGATACGCCGGGATGAGGTCTTGCAGCAGGCGTTTGAGCGACTGCCTTCAAGAGAGTTGGTCAATCAACTGCACGCTTACCCGGTATTTGAAGCCCAATTGACGCAGTTCTTACAGCGCCATGGTCACCGTGAGCTGGACTTTGATGCCTACTACCCAACCTGGCTGGAGGCACCGCATATCGTACTGGATCAGCTGAATATGCTGGTGGAGCTTGCCGATGAAGATCTGGCCGGGCAGGCGTTGAATGCCAAGTTGGCGGCTTCGGCGGCGCAGCATCAGTATTTGAGCCAGGCTCCGGAAGGGATGCGTTACTTTATTGAGGAAGTGATCCGTCTGGCCCGGGTTTATACCTATCTGGACGATCTGGAGCATTACCAGACCACGCGCCTGACGCTGCCGTTCCGCAAAGGGATCAAAGAAATTGGTGAAAGACTGGTGGCGCGTGGGGTATTGAGCGAGGCCAGTGACATCTACTTTGCACCGTTCAACGTGATTGATGAGGCTATGGGGCAGGATCGGTTTGAACATCTGGCACAGGTGGTGCAAGACAACAAAGCGGGCTGGCAGCAGGCTAAGCAGCAAAGCCCGGCGTGGAATTTCGGCGAGCAGGCCAACCCGGAAGACACTCCGACCGGCAACGAGCTGAAAGGTCTGGCAGGCAGCCCCGGAACCATTGAGGGCGAAGTATTCCTGATCCATAGCCCAGAAGATTTTGCCTTGTTCCCCAAAGGGGCAATCCTGGTGGCGAGGACTACCAACCCGGCTTGGACTACGCTGTTTTATCGTGCCAGCGGCGTGATTACTGAAAGCGGCGGGCCGTTATCTCATGGCGCAGTAACGGCTCGCGAGCTGCAACTGCCTGCGGTAATGAGCGTCAAGGGCGTGATGACCCGTTTGGAGAATGGCATGTGCGTTCGGCTTGATGGTAAGACAGGTACGGTCAGCGTACTGTAATCAGCCCGATGAAAAGCCCATTTAAATGATTAAATGGGCTTTTGCTACCTGCCATAAACCCGGAAATTTAAAAACGAAAGCGTAGCCAGGCGAAAAGCACATTACCGTTGTTATAGGTGCCAGGAATATAAGTAAACTGTACGGTTGCCTGCTTATAACCAGCAGAGAACAGTGGCAGCACGATCGGCAATGGAATGTAGTTACCGAAATCTTCGCGTGCGGTGATCCCCGCCGTCACCCCAAGCCCGAGGCGGAAATCTTGATTCTGATCCAGATACCAGCCCTTTTCCCAGCCATAGCCGACAATCGGCTGCCATTCATTATGGGAGTCTTTAAACATCATGGCATACAGGGCACTCCAGTCGCCTTCTTCGTTATAGCGGGAAATCCCAAAGCCACCGCCCCACGGCATCTCATTGTAATGATCCGTTTTTTCCTTGTCGTACATAAAACGGGCATGCCAACTGATAAAGGGGAGATACAGATCGTGATATTGTGGATCCTCCCAGGTTTGCGCTACACCATTGGTTAAAGAATTCCACCAACCCGAGATCCGCCCTGAGCCATGTTCCGGTTCTGCCGCATGAGATGGTGTAGTCAGCAATAATAGCCCCGTCCAGGCCACTGCAAGAATCATCCGCATAGCGTGCTCCTTTGATGAGTAATGACTCATATTATTTTGTTTACGAGGCAATTTTTCTCTTTATAGGTATCGCACCAGCGCTGTTGCCCTGACAGCGTTGGTGAGCTGACAAGTTAAAGTCTAGCCGATGGCTGGCGCTTTTCTGCTAATCGGTAAAATTCATTGGTCGGCTTGCAAACTGCTGTATGGGAGAGGTAATGACTGGTCGACTCCATCTAAAGCCGTTGCTTTGCTGACGCACAATTTGAACAGCAAAAAGCCCGCTTAGTTGCCTAATCGGGCTTTTCTAAATTTCCCTCGCTTGTTCAATAGAATGATACAACTCTCTGACGAAATAACTCCTGAGAACCAGAGAATGCTTTTTGATTACGTTGATGAGATTATGGGGGAACGATTGTGTTTGGGGATGTGTTCGGCAGGTCTGAGCAAACACACCTGTCCAGCTATGTGGTAAAGCTCGTCACGCAGGATGCCCTTTCGGAAGTCGTCAGATGTATGGCGTATACGTTCACTACTGAGGAAGATCCGATAATCACTATTATCTTGACACCTGAGAGTTCAGGTGTCAATGTCCCTTCAAATACAGGAAACCAGAACCCGGTAAGGATACCTAACCCTATTATTGTTGATCCACTGCCGGAAGATACCAGTATTAAGGCTACATTTCAGTATCAGATAAATTTACAGCAGTATGATGATCAGTTGGCATTCCGACATGTTTAATTGATCAAAATTTCCGCCATAATTGCTAGGGCATATATTAAATGTTGATGGCAGGTAAAATAATGGCATTCTTTCTATAACCAGAGAGTTAAATTATGAATAGTTTATTGTTGGATTTGCAAAAAGAATTTAAAAAACTATCAGGTGATATAAAAATCCCGAAAGAAATAGAACAGTTGTATCAGTGGATAGATAAAAATGGTCTTGTCGAGGCGCATGACGGCCTAATTGAAACCCCTAAGGGTATGATAGGAGATCCTTCTGTTTATCATTTTGGTAGGATTAGTTCAGACTATGAGATTAATCCAGATATTACGTTCACAACATCAGGCCAGAAGGGGGTTAAATATTGGTTTAATCTTGCTGAAATTACGGAAGAAATTTCATCAAGGCTTGTATCATTTGCAGAGAGTGGATTTGATGGTTCTCAACTTGCCTTTTGGCTTGATGATAACAACAATCTTAAAATTGTTCATATGGGGGCCGGTTCTGGCTCCATGCTATGTTGCGTGATTGCTGATAATGCAAGGGAGTTTTTATCATTACTTTCCATCGGGTATGGGCAATTAGGTGATGTCTATGACTTTTCATTATCGCCCGAAGAAATGGATGTTGAAGTAAAAATAAACCATTCTTTTGTTAATTGGTTAGAAAGTTCATTTGGGATAAAAAGGCTGCATGATGCTTCTCATATTATCAAAGAAAATCCTGGGATAGGAGATAAAAACACCAGCGATTCATTTTGCCTATGGTGCAACAAGCAGTTTAAAATATAATAAATTATAAATTCGATATTGTATCTCAGTGAGGGGGGATAAATTATTTCCCCTATACAAATAACACAACAGTTCTGGTGAACTATTACTCCTTTTAGACGTTTGTTGGAGTAGGCTGACAGATATGTTTGTTATGCGGAGCAATACACGTTGCCTGAAACGAACATAACGAGCACAACTGTGAGTTAATTTAATAATTAGGAAGTAGGTCATAGAGTGGAAAAATATTGATACCCTATCATGTGAGGTGAAAAATCCTTCTATTTCTGCTTTATCATACAACTCGGTCGGCAACAAACTTGGCATCGGTGCCTCGTATTGAATGTTCACCGCCTCGGGGCATTCCCGCTTGTTGGTAAAAACGTAATCGAACTACCATTACCCACATTTTTACCAGCAAAATGCTGCGGCTGCGAGTGGTTTTTAGTGAACGAGGGCGAACTTGAAGAAAGGGATAACCGACTGATAGAAATGCAGAAAGCAGACGTCTGTGAACGTCTGCTTCCTTTAAATTGGCTCCTCTGACTGGACTCGAACCAGTGACATACGGATTAACAGTCCGCCGTTCTACCGACTGAACTACAGAGGAATCGTGTGAACGGGGCGCATCATATCCAGCCGTTCAGATCGTGTCAACGCAAAATTGATTCTGGTGGTGCGACAGCTCATCATCTGAGCAAACTCACTCCCGCTGTGGCTCGCTGTCTGCATACCAACGTTGCAAACGGGCCAGGGGGTTTTGCTTGTAGAAGCGGCAGAAATGCTCGTACAACGCGGGGAAGCGGTTGGCCAGCAGCTCTGGGGCACTAAAGAAGTACTCGGAAAGCACGGCGAAGCACTCTGCCGGATCGCTGGCGGCATAGGCATCCATACTGGCAGCCTCTTCACCCACCATATCGATTTCGTCCTGTAGATTTTCCATCGCGGCGTGTAAATCGTATTCCCAGGCGGCGATATCGCGCAGCGGTATTGGGGGGACGCCAGTAGCGGTGCCGCCGTTGCGCATATCCAGCTTGTGCACCGCTTCATGGATCACCAGATTGAAACCGGAAAGATCGAAGGAGTCTTGCACGTCTAGCCAGTTGAGCACGATTGGTCCCTGTTCCCAGCTTTGGCCTGCTTGTACCACCGGCCCGGAATGCACCAGACCAATATCATCCTGCCATTCATCTTCCACTACGAACGGGGTTGGGTAGAGCAGGACTTCGTTAAAACCGTCCAGGCATTCTGCCCCCAGTTCCATCACCGGCAACGCAAACAGCAGGGCAATACGCGCCTGCATCAGGGGGGTCAGTTCCAACCCTTGTAAAGGCACGATACGTTTATTTTGCAAAATCTGGCTGGCGACCGCGACCAAACGCCGCTGCTCTTGCTGATCCAAAGGTGAGAGCAGGGGGATGGACAGGGCTTCCTGCCAGTCGGCAAAGGTTTCCGCCTGTGCTTGATTTGCTTTCCACGGCCATTTAATCATTGCGTTGCTCTAAGGGTCACTGGAACATTCGGCTGGGGCTGATATCGTCAACATGCCGCAAAAGGGGGCACTATAGCAAGCGTTTCACACAGAGATATCGGGTGGCGAACGGGACGGCCTTGCAAACTGGCTCGGGGCTACCCGCTCTGAGATTAACCCTCTTCTCTGCGCTACTATTCAATCACTTACGCTTAATTTTGTCTGTGACCAAAGTCCCGAAGAATGGGATCCGAAACTTTAAATAAGAAATTATATTCAAATGGATTTAATGGAACTCAAGCGGTGATCCCCGCATTAGCGCGGGGATCTGCGGGCGCTACTTGGCTGCGGCTTCCTCTGCCTTTAGTATTTTGTGTAACTCATCCTTGATATGCAGCTTCTCTTTTTTCAAGCGAACCACCTCGTCAGAGTAGCCGTTGCCTGCTGGCCCTTCTAACCTGGAGATTTGGTGGTCGAGTTGGTTGTGTTTTTCAAACAATGACTGGAAGCGGGGGTGGCTTGATTTCAGGTGCGATATTAACTCACGATATTCTGGAAACATACTCAAGCTCCTTTGAGTCAAACTGTACACTGGAGGGCTTCTCCACTTTCACTGTAACCCAGTGTGGATTTATTTAAAATGGCGCTAGCTAGCAAAAATGGCAGTTGCCGTTAGACCTGATCCTCCGCATGATTTTGCCAGATCCCGGTGCGTAACGTTGCCGGAGAGAACTCAACGTTTCTGCCACGCCAGCCCAGTGCCTGGCGAAAACGCCATGCACTGGTGATATCAAACCGCCAGTAGCGCTCGGCACCCGCGACGGCTGCGTTTTCCGTCTGCCATAAGATCTGAGTTTCCCCCTGCAGATGTAGAATATCCCCAAGCGTAAAATCGATAAACAACAGCGCCGCCCGTGACTGAGCCAACAGATTACCCAGCGTGTTCATATAGCGGTTACCGCGGAAATCCGGTATCCACAGGGTTTCGCCAGCCAGATGGATGAACCCCGGTTTACCACCGCGATGGGAGATATCCACGCCGCCTTGCGCTAAATCACCGTGAGCATAGCTGGCTACAAAACAGGTGTCTGCCTGTTGGATCAGCTGTCGGGCCTGATCGTCTAAACTCTTCAACCGTTCGATGGGTTCGGCAATATTCGGTTCGGCGAACAGCTCTCGCCGTTGAATGTACTGCGGGCAGTTGCCAAAGCTTTGCTGCACCGCAATCTCCACGCGGTTTTTATCTGTGCGGCTAATGATGCCGTTAACCCGGTTGCGCCTGCGATTACTGAAATCCAACCCCAATGCGCCGACGGGTTGGCCGGGATAGAGCGCCGCCTGAGCAGGATCGTCCGTTCGACGTGGAGCGTTGATCCGTAAATGTGCTTCATCGGGCGACCGCAAAAAACCGGCGGGACCGCTGAACAACGTGGCAACCGGCCACTGCCGTTCATCCAGTGTGGCAACAAACAGGTAGGGCAGATGAGCGAAGAACTCGCGATGTTGCTCAGGCATGGTGGTGTAGAAATTACCGCTCACCGCATCAAAACCGGCCAAATCCTGCGCCAACCGTTCACCGGGATGAAACATGGTTATTGACCTTCAGCCTGGTCTGGCAGAGGTAACGCAGGCATAGGAAAGAACCTGGGTAGTGCGGCGATACGATCTAGCCAACGCTGAATTGCGGGGAATGCCTTGAGGGAAAGCCCGCCTTCCGGGGCGACCGCCACGTAGCTGTAACAGGCCAGATCGGCAATCGTCGGCAAAGAAGTTGCCAAAAATTCGTGTCTTGCCAAGTGTTGTTCTAACTGGGGTAGAAAGCGTGCGCTGATGGCTTGTGCAGACTGGTAGTTCTCCGGCGCAGAAAATTGCACCACCATCCGACAGGATGCGGGGCCATAGCGTACCTCTCCGGCCGCTTTGGAAAGCCAGGTTTGCACCTGGGCGGCCGCCAATGGATCTTCCGGCAGCCAGTGGCTATCTGGCGCATAGCGTTTCACCAGGTACACCATGATCGCGTTGCTGTCGGTCAATACCTGCCCATCGGCCAGTAATACCGGGATCTGCCCAATGGGATTAAGCCGCAGGAACGCCTCGCTTTGGCGCACCGTCGCTGGGGCTTCGCAATACTCATAAGGCAGCTCGAGCATCCGCAGCAGCAGCTCGACGCGGTGGCAATGGCCAGAGGCCGGGGTGCCGTACAGTTTCAACGTTTGCATAGTGAGTCTCCTTTTATAGTCTTCCTGACCAGAATACTCTTGCGCCAGATGATGGGTATCCGGGAAGATGGCAATTGATAATTTCACTTGGCGGAATAGTCTATGGATCGTTTGGATGAGTTGGCGATTTTTGTGGCGGTGATCCAACAAGGGAGTTTGGCCGGTGCGGCCCGCAAGCTGCGACGTTCCGCTCCGGCGGTGACCCGAGCTATCGCTTCTTTGGAGCAGCGGTTTGGTGCGCGGTTGGTGGAACGCACGACCCGGCGTCTGGCACCCACGGAGGCAGGGTTGCGCTTAGCCGAACGCGCGCGTGCTCTGTTGCATGACTATCAAGATGCGGTAATGGATACCGCAGAGGCTCAACTGAGCGGGCTGCTGCGTATTACTTCGCCGGTGCAGTTTGGGCGCAAGCACGTGGCACCGATGGTGATGGCTTTTCTTGAACGCTACCCGCAAATCCAGATCGACATGCAGTTAAATGACCGCAATCTGGAGCTGATCGATGAAGGGTTGGACGTGGCGGTACGCATCGGACATTTACAGGATTCCTCCAAGGTGGCGCGTAAGCTCGGAGAGGTGACACGCGTCACCGTGGCTAGCCCAGCCTATCTGGCGCAACGTGGGGAGCCACAGGAACCGGCGCAGTTGAGCGATCATGACACTATTGTAGGTACTCTACGTCCAACGTCAGGTGAATGGCGCTTTGGGCCTGACGAAAATGGTGAGCGAGTACGCTTGACGCCGCGCTTGTTATTGAACGAGGTGGAAACTCAACTGTTGGCAGTGCGGGCAGGCAAGGGGATTGCCCGGCTGTTGTCTTATCAGGTGGCGGACGATCTGGCCAATGGCACGCTGGTGCGGCTGTTGGCCGCCTACGAACCCCGGCCGGTGCCAGTGCAACTGGTGGCGAATAACGTGCAATACATGCCGCTGAAGGTGCGCACCTTTTGGGATTACGCCTATCAACACCTCAGCCAAATTGCGCAAATACAACCGGCTCGCCCGTAGGGCGGCGTATGCTGTGCCCACTCATTCTTTATCATCAATTTATTTTTGAGTTTCATGGATGAAACTTTAAAATAACCTCGAAATGTTTAACCAGTGAAACTTATTGTCCGAAAAAATAAATTTATATCGCCGACCACGCATTGCCGCATCAGCTGTCTTGACAATATTTTAACATGTTGCTAATAGTTAACTCACATCTTAAATAATAAACAAAGTTTAATATATGAAACTTCTGGCGGGCAGTTACGATAACGCTACGACGGTGGCTGATGAAAACGAGATCCTGCTCTCATTTCAATCCCGCAGTCAGCGAGTTTACCAACAGCAACGTCATGAGTTGAATATTGCTTATGGGGATTTGCCGCGTGAAGTTTTTGACTGGTTTTATTCAACTGAAGAATATAAAGGCACGATAATATTTATTCACGGTGGCTATTGGCAATTTTGTGATAAACAGGATTTTGCTTTTATTGCCAGCATGCCATTGTCATTAGGTTTTGATGTGGTGCTGGTGGAATATAGCCTGGCACCGGCGGCTAACCTGGCCGATATTTGCCAGCAAATGGGGGGGGCGCTGGATGCCATCGAGCGGCGGCTGAAGTCGCGTGGCGATAAGCCGGTTTATCTCACAGGCCATTCTGCCGGTGGACATCTGGCGGCGTATTGGCAACATCATCCGCTGGTGCAGGCGGTGTTTCCCATCAGTGGTATTTTTGAGTTGCAGCCGTTGCTGGCGAGCTACGTAAACCAGCAGCTAAAGCTGACCCCCCAGCAAATAGAGGCCTTAAGCCCTGCGCGTAATATACCGCTATCTTTGAAGCCTATGGTGTTGTTTTACGGCGTGGCGGAACTGCCGGAGCTGATTGGGCAATCGCTTTATTATTATTCCACATTGCGGGCGCAGGGGCTGGTGGTTAGCCGTTATGCGCTCCCTGGTGCTAATCATTACAGCGTGCTGGATGCGGTATTTGCTGCCGATGGCGCTCTGCACCGCTTCCTGCTTACCGATGGAGAGAATCTTGATGCGCACAGTCATTGAAACCGGCCTGCCGGAGATCGGGCAACCTTTTTCCTGGGCGACCAAAGGCGGTGGGATGTTATTCACCGCCCATGGCCCGGTCCGTCAGGATGGCACGATTGAAACCGGCGATCCGGAAAAACAGATCACACTGACGTTTGATAATTTAGCCACTACGCTGAAAGCCGCCAATAGCCATAGCGATAATGTATTACAGGTTATTGTTTATCTTACCGATGTGAATGACGTTAAGTTGCTCGATCATATCTACAAAAATTATTTTAATTATCCATATCCCAATCGCTCAACGGTGATTGTTGATAAGTTGGTTGTCCCAGGCATGAAAATAGAAATTACCGTTAGCGCAATTGCTTAATCAGTTATTAGAAAAATAATATTCACTTGCCAATTCATTAGCCAATGAATTAAGGATTGTCTATGTTCGCACATATTACTCCGTCAATGCCCGATCCTATTATGTCACTGATGGAAGCCTATATGCAGGATGCTAATCCGCAAAAGGTTAACCTGGGGATTGGTTTGTATTACGATCATCAAGGTAATATTCCCCTGATGCAGGCCGTGCATATTGCCGAACAGCGTTTACTGGAACAACAGCGGCCGCATACTTACCCGCCAATCGAAGGTTCTGCACTGTTTGCTCGCCAGATCCAGACGCTGCTGTTTGGTGAACCGGCAGACCGTATTGCCACGGTGCAAAGCGTGGGTGGCTCTGGCGCGCTGAAGCTGGGGGGCGATTTTATTTACCACTATCTGGCGCGCCGCGAAATCTGGGTCTCCGATCCTACCTGGGCCAACCACTGGGCGATCTTCGAAGGGGCTGGGCTGAAGGTGAATACCTACCCCTATTTTGACAATGCGTCTGGTCAACTGCATTTTGCAGCTATGCTCGACACGCTCTCCGCCTTGCCGGAAGGGGCGGTGGTATTGCTGCACCCTTGCTGCCATAACCCCACTGGCACCGATCTCAGCCCATCACAATGGCAAGCGGTGATCGAGGTGGTGCAACGGCGTCGGCTGCTGCCTTTCTTTGACATCGCCTATCAGGGCTTTGGCGACGGGCTGGACGAAGACTGCTTCGCGCTGCGGGCGATGTTGAATACCGACGTGGATTTTCTGGTCAGCAACTCTTTTTCCAAGAATGTGGCGCTGTATGGCCAGCGTTTAGGGGGGCTATCGGTGCGCTGTGCTACCGCTGAGGCTGCGGTGAACGTAAAGGGCGCATTGAAGACGCTGATCCGCCGCAGTTACTCCTGCCCACCGACTCACGGCAGCCAGATTGTGGAAACCCTGTTGGCAGACCCACAGTTATACCAACTGTGGGCCAGTGAGTTGACCTCCATGCGTCAACGCATCAAACAGATGCGCGTTGGCCTGGCCGCTGGCCTGGAGCAGGGCGGTACTACGCTGGACTACACCCGCATTCGCGATCAAAAAGGCATGTTCAGCTACACCGGGTTGAATGAACGCCAACTCGGCCAACTGCGGCAGCAATATTCCATTTATCTGGTGGCACCCGGCAGGATGTGTCTGCCCGGCCTCAACCAGCAAAACCTGGACTATGTGACCGCCGCCATCCTTGACGTGACCCGTACCGCATAAAGGTGAGCAACCATGAAAGATGCGAAACGTTTTGACGAGATCGCCCAGCGGCAGGATGGGCTGAAAAAGCACCTGACCGCCGGGCAGATGTCGATGCTGGCGATCGGCGGGGCCATCGGTACCGGCCTGTTTCTGGGAAGTGCTTACGCGATCCAGATGGCCGGGCCAAGCGTACTGCTGAGCTATTTTATCGGCGGGGTGATTGCGCTACTGCTGATGGGATGCCTGGCGGAAATGACTTCCGAGCACCCAACCCCAGGGTCGTTCGGCGACTATGCTGAGTTCTACCTCAGCCCGCTGTTTGGCTTTCTGGTGCGCTATTCCTATTGGTCTTGCGTGGTGCTGGCGGTGGGTACCGAAGTGACCGCCATTGGCATGTATATGCAGTTCTGGTTCCCAGGCACGCCGATTTGGCCGTGGGTGCTGTTGTTCTCGGCGGCGGTGATTGTTGTCAACGTGATTGGCGTCAAGTCTTTTGGCCAGGTGGAGTATGCGCTCTCGACTGTCAAGGTAGTGGCCATTTCGGCGTTTATCATGATTGGTATCGGTATCCTGGCGTTTTCCGCCAACCCGACCTTCGGCATCCGTAACTTCACCGACAACGGTGGCTTCTTCCCGTTCGGGGTGAAAGGCATGTGGTTTGCGGTGATCGTATCGATATTCAGCTATCTGAGTATTGAGATGATTGCGGTTGCCGCAGGGGAAGCCAAAAACCCGGTGATTGCCGTGAAAAGCGCGTTTAAAGGCACCATTCTGCGGCTGTTTATCTTCTATATGATGTCGATAGCGCTGATGTTGGCCATCGTGCCGTGGCGGCAGTCCGGCACCGGTGAAAGCCCGTTCCTGGTGGCGATGAACGTGATCCATTTACCTGCCGCCGCCGGGATCTTTAACTTTGTCGTGTTGATTGCCGCACTGTCTGCCATGAACAGCCAACTGTATATCACCACCCGCATGATGTTTTCACTGTCTCGTGCCGGGCAGGCACCGGCGGCGCTGGGGCGGCTTAGCAAACGGGGTATTCCGGTCAACGCGCTGGCGATCTCCTGCGTGGGGATTATCGTCTCTATCGTGCTGAGCATTGCCGCACCAGAGAAATCCTTCGCGGTGATGATGTCGATCTCGGTGTACGGCGCCTGCTTCACCTGGCTGATGATCTTTGTTACCCATCTGTTCTTCCGCCGCCAGCACGCGCAGACGCATCTCAAGTTCCGCATGTGGGGCTATCCTTACTTTACCCTGGCGGGGGCGCTCTTGATGGTTGGTTTGATGATAACCACGCTGTTCACCGACTTCTTTAGAATGACGCTGTGGTTTGGCATTCCCTTCAGCGCACTGTTGGTGGCCATCTATTTCTACAGCCGCCGCACGCTGGCCTCGATTGTTGATAAGGCACCGTTGCAGGGTATGGAGTAATGTAGGCCGGGCTGCGGCCCGGCCTACAATTAAAGCTGGCTTTTGGGGATGATGTGGTCGCCGAAGCTTAAGCGTTGGCGGCCTGGCTCCGGTGCAGTGAGTGGGGCCACTTCTTTCAGGCTTTTTTTGCAACGTAAGACCAACTCCTGATACTGGAGCGTGCCAGTGCGTTTCCAGGCTAATTCCTGTTCGCTCAGTTCGCGGATCACCCTTGCCGGGCTGCCGATCACCAGTTGGTTGGCGGCAATCTCCGCAGCGGCTTTGACGAAGGAACCCGCGCCGACGATGGAATTCTCACCAATGACCGCACCGTCCATGATGACGGCATTCATGCCGATCATCGCGTTACGGCGCACGCGGCAGCCGTGCAGGATAGCGCTGTGGCCGATATGTCCATCTTGTTCAACTACCGTGTCCTGCAATGGGAAGCCGTGCATCACACAGTTATCCTGCACGTTAGCACCGTCTTCGACCACAATGCGCCCAAAGTCGCCGCGCAGGCTGGCATTGGGGCCGATGTAGACTCCTTTGCCGATAATCACGTCGCCAATCAGTACTGCGGTGGGGTGAACATAGCTGCTGGGATCGACCACCGGCGTCAAACCGTCAATCTGATACACGGGCATAGTGCAAACTCCTCAAAATGTAGTGGGATCGCGCGGCAGTCCGCCAAAGCGGCGATAGTAGCCAGCACCCGGTGCGGGTAAGGTGCCGATGGAGGTTTCTGCCAAAGCGCTGACATATTCCGTCGCGGCGCGATCCACTCGCTGATAGATATTGATGCACAGGTTGCGGGCTATCTGGCCTTCCCATTGCGCGGGTAACAGGGCATCCGGCAGCAGGGGATCTTTCAACACCACGCGGCGGAAAAAGTGGATTAATAATAGCTTAATCTGAAAGCATCGCAGGGGCGTCAGTTCCTGCTCGTCGGCTTCGCGCAGCAGGGCCATCAATGGGCGGAAGGAGACGATAAACTCATGGTAGTAACCGGCCACTTCGCTCAACGACCAGCAGTTGGCGACCATTTGGCGCAACGTCTGTTCGGAACGGTTATAGGGATAGTCGGCACGGAAGTAGATCACCTGTTCACTGGCGTTGAGCTCGCCGAGCAGGGCGGTGACGTCGGTTTGTGCATGGGTGGGCGCGGCCATCAGATTGTTGGCGATCTGGCCAAAGCCCAGCCAGCCCAGCTCTTTTTTCAGCCGTGCACGCTCGGTCTTTTCCGCGCTCTCCAACAGCAACAACTCCCACTTGCCATCCCATTGCGGCTGCTCGCTGAGGTAGATTTTTGATTCGGCATGGCGAAACTGGCGCATACCCTGTTCGGTAACGCGGTAATAGCTGCGCCGTCCGATCTTCTCTACGTCCAGCCAACCCTCTTTTTGCAAACGAAACACCGAGGTACGCACAAAACGATCGCCGAAGCCCAGCGCTTCCAGCAGTGCGCTTAAGCTGCCCAACCAAATCTCACCGCCGCGATGGCTCAGCGCGTCGCCGTAGAGTGAGATGATCAGCGAGGTGCCGCTGATTGGTTGGGCACTTAACGCATGGCGGATAAAGTCGTCCAGTTTATGTTCCATATTTTTCCCTGGGTAAGCCTTTGCTGAGACACGACATTAGCATAAACGACGACGGCTTGCCCCTCACCCCAACCCTCTCCCACAGGGAGAGGGAGCTGATAGCCCCTGCTCGTTTGGAAGTAAAGCGATAATCTAAGCAAACTCGATCGGTCCCCCTACAGGGAGAGCGAGCTGATAGACCCTGCTCGTTTGGAGGTAAAGTGATAATCTCAGCAAATTCAATCGGTCCCCCCACATAGGGAGAGGGAGCTGATAGCCGCAGCTCGTTTGGAAGTAAAGCGATAATCTAAGCAAACTCGATCTGTCCCCCTCCAGGGAGAAGGAGTTGATAGCTCCAGCTCGTTTGGAAGTAAAGTGATAATCTAAGCAAACTCGATCGGTCCCCCTACAGGGAGAGCGAGCTGATTGCCCCCTGCTCGTTTGGAAGTAAAGAGGTAACCTCAGCAAACGTGATCGCCTCCCAATCTAAGGTGAATCACTCTAATCTCACGCACACTCGATCGGTTCCCTCTCCCTGTGGGAGAGGGTTAGGGTGAGGGGGCAAAACTTAACGTGGCCGCAGATCGATCACTCGCTGGGCCTTGCCTTCCGAACGTGGGATATCACCACAGTTGGCAATGCTGACGTCGGTGCTGACCCCGACAATCGATTTGATATGGTGACGCAACTGGTGGCAGATATCGCAACGCTGCTGATGGCTGAGCGTCAGGGCCGACTCTTTCAGTTCCACCCGCACGGCCAAGGTATCCAGATGCCCGGCACGGCTCACTTGCAACTGATAATGCGGCGACAGATGTTCGAACTGCATAATCTGTTCTTCAACCTGTGAAGGGAATACGTTCACGCCGCGAATGATCAGCATATCGTCGGAACGGCCGGTGATTTTGCCCATCCGGCGCATGTTGCGAGCATCTCCTGGCATCAGGTGGGTGAGGTCGCGGGTGCGATAGCGGATCACTGGCAGCGCCTCTTTGGTCAGCGTGGTGAAAACCAGTTCGCCATGCTCGCCATCAGCCTGTATCGCCCCCGTCTCCGGGTTGATGATCTCCGGCAGGAAGTGGTCTTCCCAGATGGTCGGGCCGCCGCCGCTTTCGGCACACTCCATCGCTACGCCCGGCCCCATGACTTCGGAAAGACCGTAGATATCCAGCGCCTTGATCCCCATGCGTGACTCGATCTCATGGCGCAGGGATTCTGACCATGGCTCCGCACCGAACACGCCCAAACGCAGGGAACAGTTGCGCGCATCGCCCCCCATTTTGTGTTCCAGCTCGTCGATCAGCGTCAGGCAGTAGGATGGCGTCACCATGATCACGTCGGGCTTGAAATCCATGATCAGTTGCACCTGTTTCTCCGTCTGGCCGCCGGACATCGGGATCACCGTCGCACCCAGGCGTTCTGCGCCATAGTGCGCACCCAACCCGCCGGTAAACAGGCCGTAACCGTAGGCGACGTGGATTTTGTCTTTGGCCGTGGCCCCGGCAGAGCGCAGGCAGCGGGCGACAATATCGGCCCAGTTGTCGATATCCCGCTGGGTGTAACCCACCACCGTTGGGCGACCGGTGGTGCCAGAGGAAGCATGAATGCGTACCACCTGTTCCATCGGCACGGCGAAGGTGTCGAACGGGTAGTTGTCACGCAGATCCTGCTTGGTGGTATAAGGGAATAGCGACAGATCGCTCAGTTGCTTCAGATCGCTCGGGTGAACGCCGGCCTGATCGAACTTGCGTTGATACATCGGTACGTTGTTGTAGGCATGGTGCAGGGTCCATTGCAGGCGTTCCAGTTGTAATGCTTCGATTTCGTCGCGTGAAGCAAATTCAATCGCGTCGATGGGCCGTGGATTTGTAGTCATCTTTTTAGCCTCGCAGGTGTTAGACACGCTCAATAATCATGGCAATGCCCTGACCGACGCCAATGCACATGGTGCACAGTGCGTAGCGGCCAGCGCGACGTTCCAGCTCAAACAGGGCGGCCAGCGCCAGGCGCGCACCGCTCATGCCCAATGGATGGCCAAGCGCGATGGCACCCCCGTTGGGATTGACCTGTTCGGCATCATCCGGCAGACCAAGCTGGCGCAACACCGCCAACGCCTGTGCGGCGAATGCTTCGTTAAGTTCAATGACGTCCATCTGTGCCAGGCTTAACCCGGCGATTTCCAGGACTTTGCGGGTCGCGGGTAGCGGGCCGATCCCCATCAATCGCGGCTCTACGCCGCAGGTGGCGGTGGCGACAATGCGCGCCCGTGGCGTCAGACCTTGCTGCATGGCCATGGCTTCGGAAGCGACAATCAGCGCCGCCGCACCGTCGTTGACGCCAGAAGCATTGCCAGCAGTGATACAGCCCGGCTGACGGAACGGCGTTTTCAGTTTTTGCAGCTGCTCCAGCGTGGTTTCTGCGCGCGGGTGTTCGTCTTCGTTGAACTGGGTAATGACTCCTTTCTTGCCGTTGAGGCTCACCGGGATAATTTCCTGCGCCAGGATCCCCCGCTGTTGTGCCAGGGCGGTGCGCTGCTGGCTGCGCAGGGCAAAGGCATCCTGATCGGCACGGCTGATGCCAAACTGCGCCGCGACGTTTTCGGCGGTTTCCGGCATTGAGTCGGTACCGAAGGCCGCATGCATCAGCGGGTTAACAAACCGCCAACCGATGGTGGTATCAAACATCTGTGCCTGACGGCTGAAGGCGCTGTCTGCCTTGCCCATTACCAGCGGGGCACGGGTCATGGATTCGGCCCCTCCGGCCAGAACCAGGCTGGCTTCTCCGGCCTTGATGCTGCGGGCCGCCATCGCCAACGCATCCAACCCCGAACCGCATAGCCGGTTGATGGTGGTGCCGGAAACGTTTTGTGGCAGTCCGGCCAGCAGCGCCGCCATACGGGCCAGATTGCGGTTGTCTTCCCCTGCCTGATTGGCGCAGCCGAGGATCACGTCATCCACCCGCGACCAGTCCACGTGGGGGTGGCGCTCCAGCAGAGCACGCAGCGGCAGGGCGGCTAAATCGTCGGCCCGCACGTTTGCCAGCGCGCCGGCGTAACGGCCAATCGGCGTGCGGACGCCATCGCAAATAAAGGCCTGATTCATGGCTGCTCTCCTAAAATGCGGTGGCCCAACCGATGGGCGCGGCCACGGAACCAGGCGACGGTTTTCCCTAGTTGGTTAACGATCTCAACGTCGTACAATCCGGTGGTTTTACCCTGATGGCGCACTTCAGCGCAGGCGGTTAGACGGTCGCCTGCCAGCGCTGGGCGGATAAAATCGATGGTGCAACCAGAAGCGACCGCCGCCAACCCTTGGCTGTTGCAGGCATAAGCAAAGGCGGTATCCGCGAGGCTGAACAGTTGGCCACCGTGACAGGTCTGGTGGCCATTGAGCATCTGCGGGCCGACGGTCATGCTGACTTTGGCCATGCCGGTATCCACGGCATCGATGCACATATCCATCGCCTGTGCGCAGGTATCCTGGCTAAACATCTGTTCGGCGCAGCGCTGGGCCAGCGCGCGGGGAGTGTTGGCATTCATCAGCATTGGGCTCCTGAATAATTGGCGGCATAACGGCGTAGCAGTGGCATTGGGCGATAGCGAGGTTCCGCGTAATAACGTTGCAGGTTTTCCAGCGTAGTGAGGATCTGTTGCCAGCCGAGCTTGCTGCCCCAGGCCAGCGGACCTTGCGGGTAGTTGACGCCAAACCGCATGGCATCGTCGGTATCGGCGGCATTGGCCACGCCTTTGTTCACTACGTCGAGGGCTTCATTAGCCAGCATGGCGACGGTGCGCATCACCAGCAGACCCGGGTAATCCGGCAGGTGGATCACCTGTTTACCCAGCGATTGCAGCAGGCGAATGACCTTGGCGGTGTGCGGCACCGCGTTTTGCTCAGCACTGCTGATGGCGATAACGGCAGCGTGCTGATAGTTGACGGACAGGTCGAACAGAACCACGGGCGATCCGATTTCTTCGGCGACTTGGCTTGCCGTTTTACCATTTGTTAACATAAATGTAACTTCATCGATCCGGGCAAATGGACTGGTCTGGCCAGGATGTTTGATCGTTGCCGCATTTCCCGTCAGCAACTGAGCAAACTCGCCGATGGCCGACCAGTCGCCGTGCAACGTGACAGACTGAGGCAAATCAGCCGTTCCCGCCGAAGCGAAAGTTGCTGATGGTACGACCTGCTCACTGCCATAACGGTAGAAACCCCGGCCACTCTTACGGCCCAAATGCCCGGCAGCTACCAGCTCTTGCTGCACCAGCGAAGGAGTAAAGCGGCTGTCCTGATAAAAGGCGTGATAGACCGACTCGGTGACGGCATAGTTGACGTCCTGGCCGATCAGATCGGTCAGTTGCAGCGGCCCCATGGCGAAGCCACCGGCATCACGCAGTACGGCGTCCAGGGTGGCCGGATCGGCAATCTGTTCTTCCAGAGCGCGCAGGGTTTCAGCGTAGAAAGGCCGGGCTACCCGGTTGACGATAAAACCTGGCGTGGAGCGGCATACGACGCTGTGCTTACCCCAACGTTGAGCCAAGGTTTGCAGGCTGCTCAGCGTTTCCGGGCTGGTTTCCAAACCACCAACGATCTCCACCAGTTTCATTAGCGGAGCCGGGTTGAAGAAGTGTAGACCGGCCATACGTTGCGGGTGCTGTAGCGCGCTGGCGATGGCGGTAATAGAAAGTGACGAGGTATTACTGGCAAACAGCGTCTCTGGCGAGCATATCGCCTCCAGATCGCGAAACAGGCTCTGTTTGATCGCCAGCTTTTCCGCCACCGCTTCGATCACCAGGCTGCAGTCGGCCAGATCGCTCAACGAGCTAGTCAACTGAATATGACCCAGCAGGGTTTCGGAGCTGTGGGCATCGGCTTTACCCGCCTCGACCCGCTTGCGCAGGCGTTGCCCGAGCTGTTCCAGCGCGCGGGTGGCGGCGGGCAGGGCGATATCGAACAGCTTGACCCGGTGTCCTGCCGCAGCGGCCACCTGGGCAATGCCGATCCCCATGGTTCCGGCACCAATTACGGCCACCGTTGCGGAGGTGGCCATGGCATTTACCGCCATCTTCTCTCTCATACTATTTCCCGCTGAAGTTCGGTGGGCGTTTGGCGAAGAAGGCGCTGACGCCCTCGCGATAGTCGTCACTACGGCCACCCAAGCGTTGCAAATCGCGCTCTAAATCGAGCTGCTGGTCGAGCGTATTGCTGGCCGAACTGTACATGGCCTTTTTAATCAGCCCCAGGCCGTAGGTAGGTTGGGTAGCAAGCTGTTTGGCCATGTTTTGGGTGTGATCGGCCAGCTCGGCGGCGGCCACGACCTGCCAGATCATTCCCCACTCCAGTGCCTGCCGAGCGCTGATTTTGTCCCCTAGCAGCGCCATACCCATGGCTCGCGCATGTCCGGCCAGGCGTGGCAGATACCAACTGCCGCCGGAATCCGGCACCAGGCCCAGTTTGCAGAAGGATTGGATAAAGCTGGCGTTGTCGGCGGCCACCACGATGTCGCAGGCCATTGCCAGCGCGGCACCCGCTCCGGCAGCAACGCCATTGACCGCGCAGACAATCGGTTTGGGTAGGGCACTCAGGCGGCGGATCAGCGGGTTGTAAAAACGTTCTACCGACAGCCCAAGATCCGGGGGGGCCTGATCCACACTGACGTTACGATCGTTCAAATCTTGCCCGGCGCAGAAGCCGCGCCCGGCACCGGTGATCAGCACGCAACGCACGCTGTCATCGCGTTCGGCTACGGTCAGCGCCTCGCTGAGCTGGTGGTGCATTTCATCGTTAAAGCTGTTGAGCCGATCGGGGCGGTTCAGGGTAATGGTCAACACCCCGGCTGCGATGTGGCTAAGAATTAATGCGTTTTCCATAAATCAGCGCCCTTGATAGTTCGGTGTGCGTTTTTCGAAGAAGGCGGCAATGCCTTCGCGGCGATCTTCGGTGGCGGCCAGGGTGACAAACTGCTGGCGTTCCATCTGCAAGCCCTGGCTGAGACCGGTTTCCTGCGCCTGTTTTAGCGCCTGCTTGGCCGCGCGCAGGGCTAGAGGTGCCTGTTGGCTGATGCGTTGCGCCAACTGTTGAGTACGCTCCAGCGTTAATGCGTCGACACAGACTTCGCTCACCAGCCCGGCTTGCAGTGCGCTGCGGGCGTCGATGGCCTCACCTGTCAGCACCATTTGATAGGCGCGGGACTTGCCCACGCTGCGGATCAGGCGTTGGGTCCCACCGGCTCCAGGTATCAGGCCCAACGTGATTTCCGGCAGGCCGAAGCGGGCGCTTTCACCGCAAATTGTTATGTCACAGGCCAGAGCCAGCTCACAGCCAGCACCGAGCGCGTAACCGTTCACCGCCGCCAGCAAGGGTTTGCTGAACTGAGCCAACCGCTGCCATAGCAAAGGGCGGTGATCTAGCTGAGTGGCGGCGACATCCTGTTGCTGTAGTTCGCGCAGATCGGCACCGGCGGCGAAGAACCGGGTGGCACCGGCAATCACCACCGCACCGACGTCGGTATCGCTATCGGCCTGTTCCAGTTGATAAACCAACTGTTCCAGGCTGGCTGTGCTCAACGCATTGCGGGCATCGGGGCGGTGCAGCGTCAGTGTGACCACGCGTTGCTGCCGTTCGCGCAGGATCCAAGGGGTTTCCATCGTCGGCTCCTAAACGTCAAAGTCCAGCACCACGCCTTCACCGCGTGGCCAGGACTGGCAGCTCAAGACATAGCCTGCCGCCAGTTGATCCGGCTCCAGGCTGTAGTTGATCGCCATATCCACCTCACCGGCCTTCAGCTTGCATTTGCAGGTGGCGCAGACGCCGCCTTTGCAGGCATAGGGCAAATCGGCCCCCTGACGTAATGCGGCATCCAGAATGCTGTCATCCTCGCTGCCGACGTCGATTTTGAGGCTGCGGCCATCGAGCCGGATCTCTATCTGGGTAGCGTTGCGGCTACCTGCATTGGCAGGCCGGGCGACGATGCCGCTGGTGTTGAAACGCTCGCTGTGAATACGTTCGGCAGGCATACCGGCCAGCTCCAGCACGGTGTGCGCGTCGTCCATCATCGCCTCCGGGCCGCAGATAAAGGCGTGATCGAAGTCGTTGAAGTCCACCAACGTGTTACCCAGTGCGGTCAGGTGATCACGGTCGATACGGCCACTGAGCAGCGGGCTGTCGAGATTTTCCTGGCTAAAGAGATACAGCGGCTGGAAGCGCTGTGGATAACGGTTTTTCAGATCCGAGAGGGCTTCTTTAAACATCACCGAGCGGCTGGTGCGGTTGCCGTAAATCAGCGTGAACTGGCTGTTGGGTTCCAATTGCAACGTCGCCTTGATGATCGACAGCATTGGCGTGATGCCGGAACCGGCGGCGATCGCCAGATAGTTGCCCTGGGTTTGTGCCTGCGGTTGGTAACCAAAACGACCCTGCGGCAGCATCACTTCCAACTCGTCGCCCACCTGCAGGCTTTGGTTGATAAACGAAGAGAAGCGCCCCTGATGGATCGCCTTGATGCCGATTTGCAATACGCCGTCCTGCGGTGCGCTACAGATGGAATAGCAGCGGCGCAACTCTTCACCGTTGACCTGCGCTTTGAGCGTCAGGTGCTGGCCGGGGGTATAGGCGTAATAGGATTTCAGTTCGTCCGGGACGCGCAGCGTGATGGCTACGGCATCCGGCGTTTCGCGCTCGATGGCAGCGACATTCAGGCGATGAAAGACCGTCATGGTTTTCAGTGCTCCTAAATACATTTGAAATAGTCGAACGGTTCCCGACATGCGCAGCAGCGGTAAAGCGCTTTGCAGGCGGTGGAACCGAACTCGCTGATCTTTTCCGTGTGCTCGCTGCCGCAACGGGGGCACTGCACCGGGCCATGGGCTAAGGGCTTCTCACAGGTTTGCCCCTGCGGTGGTGCCACGCCGTATTCACGCAGGCGCTGGCGAGCATCCGCATTCATCCAGTCGGTGGTCCAGGCCGGGCTGAGGCTGATGGTGATCTTCACCGGGCTGAAACCCGCCTCGTTCAGCGTCTGTTCAATGGCGTTGAGCAGGTACTCGGTCGCCGGGCAACCGGAATAGGTTGGGGTAAAGGTGATATGCCAGCCTGCACCGTCGTGCTCCACGTCACGTACCATGCCCAGATCGGTAATGGACAGTACCGGCAACTCGGGATCGCTGATCTGCTGTAAGCAGTGCCAGATCTGCGGGATCTCGGCCGGTTGCAGTCGGGTGATATTCATCATTGCCTCTACCAGCTACAGTTCGGGTAAGCGCGTGGCAGAAACTGCATCTCTGCCAGCATCGGACCGAGGTGCTCAGTGTGACGCCCTTGCTTGCCACCGTGGCGAAATGCTTGTTCGGTGGGCAGTGCGAGCGTGGCCTGTTGCAGCGTGTCGTTCACCATGGCTTGCCACGGTGCCTGCAGTTGGCGCGGATCGACGGCAATGCCCAGTTCGGCCAGTTGCAGTTCAATCTCGTCGGCGTGGAATAGCTCGGCGGTGAAGCGCCACAGGTCGTTTAATGATTGCTGGACCTTCTGGTGGCTGATTTCACTGCCGTCACCCAGGCGGATCATCCAGCCGTGGCTGAAGCGCAGGTGATAATCCGCTTCTTTCAGCGATTTGGCGGCAATGGCGGCCAGTTGGCCGTCTTTGCTGCGGCTCAATTCCCGGTGCAGTAGCACGTGGTAGGTATCGAGCAGGAACTGGCGTACCAGCGTGTCGTTAAAGCCGCCGTTGGGCTGTTCTGCCAACAGCAGGTTGTGGAATTCACGTTCATCGCGGCCAAAGGCCAGGCTGTCTTCGCTGTGTTGCGGGCCGGAAAGCTCGGCGGCATAGGCCAGGAAATTGCGTGCCTGACCCAGCAAATCGAGGCCAATATTGGCCAGTGCCAGGTCGATCTCCAACTCAGGAGCATGGCCACACCAGGCGCACAGGCGCTGTGCCAGAATGAGCGGTGTATCGCCCAAGCGCAGGGCATAGCTGATTGTTGCTGCGTTACTCATCGTCATGGCCTGCCTCTACATGTTCTTGATGCCGTCGGGGATGGTGTAGAACGTGGGATGACGGTAGATCTTGTCGTCGGAAGGATCGAAGAACGCCGCCCGATCCTCCGCCTGGGAGGCGATCAGGTGGCAGGATTGCACCACCCAGATCGAACAGCCCTCACTGCGGCGGGTGTAGGCATCGCGGGCGTTTTCCAGCGCCATCCGATCGTCTGCGGCATGCAGGCTGCCCACGTGGCGATGGGCCAAACCCTGCTTGCTGCGGATAAACACTTCATACAACGGCCATTCGGCGTGAGTCATTTTTCTCTCCTCGATTAAGCTGCGTTTGCCGCGCGTTTGCTGGCATGGGCCATGGCACCATCCCGTACCCAACTGCCGTCGTCCCAGGCTTTACGCTTGGCTTGCAGGCGTTCGTGGTTGCACTGCCCGCGCCCCTGGATCACTTCGTGCAGCTCTGCCCAGTCGATCTCGCCAAAGCGGTAATGCCCGCTGGCCTCATCCCACGCCAGTTCGGCATCGGGGGCGGTCATGCCCAGGGCTTCCAACTGCGGTACGGTGTTGTCGATAAACTTCTGCCGCAGCTCGTCATTGCTGTGGCGTTTGATCTTCCAGGCCATGCTTTGTGCACTGTGAGGTGAATCGCTATCGCTCGGGCCAAACATCATCAGCGCTGGCCACCAGAAACGGTTGATGGCGTCCTGTAACATGGCCTTTTGCGCTTCGCTGCCCTGGGCCATCACCATCACGGCTTCGTAGCCCTGCCGCTGGTGGAAGCTCTCTTCTTTACAGATTTTCACCATCGCTCTGGCATAGGGGCCGTAAGAGGCACGGCACAGGGCTACCTGATTGACGATGGCGGCACCGTCGACCAGCCAGCCGATCACGCCAATGTCGGCCCAGTTCAGCGTTGGATAGTTGAAGATGGAGGAATACTTCATCTGACCGGCGAGCATCTTTTGGTAGATATCCTGGCGAGTGCAGCCGAGGGTTTCCGCCGCGCTGTACAGATAAAGGCCGTGCCCGGCTTCATCCTGAACTTTCGCCAGTAATACCGCTTTGCGCCGCAGTGAAGGGGCGCGGGTCAACCAATTGGCCTCCGGCAACATGCCGACCACCTCGGAATGCGCGTGCTGGCCGATTTGCCGGATCAGATTGCGACGATAGGCATCCGGCATCCAGTCTTTGGCTTCGATGGAGATATCGGCGGCGATCTTGTCGTCAAAGTGTTGCTGAAATTGTGCGTCAGTTGTCATGCTTGCCTCTTGGTGATTCATGTTTGTCACATTAAAACCAAAAATGTGAATCACTTTAACTAACCATAAAGCTACAAGTTGATAACAACAAGATCAAATAAAAATACTGTGGTTTTGCGATGAGCATCACAATTGTTTTTGTTATTCTATTGATTTTATTGGTAATTAATTTTGCTGATTAGCGAGTAAGTTGGTGTTAACTCATTGTCTTGATGATTTTGTTTTGCTTTTGTTAAATTTTAATCTGGCGCAGAGTGGAAATTATGTGATACATCATTAGTCTTTATGGTGTCTATTTGTGAATTCTGGAGGGGCAAATGCAGCAGTTAACCAGTTACCTTTCTGGCGCTTGGGTGTACGGTCAGGGTCAGTCCCGCGAGATCCAGCATGCCGTTACCGGTGAGCCTTTGTATCAGGTCTGCTCCGACGGGTTGCCGTTGGCCGCCAGCCTGAGCTATGCCCGCAAGCTGGGTGGCACGGCGCTGGCAAAGATGACGTTTCAGCAGCGCGCCCAGATGATGAAAGCGGTGGCTAAACACCTGCTGGCCAATAAAGAAGCGCTGTATCAGATCTCCTATCAAACCGGTGCCACGCGTAATGACAGCTGGGTTGATATCGAAGGCGGTATCGCCACGCTGTTCTCCTATGCGGGATTGGCAGGGCGCGAACTGCCGGACGATACGCTGTGGCCGGAAGATGAGCTGATCCCTCTTTCCAAGCAGTCGCAGTTTGCCGCACGCCATGTGCTGACCTCTCGCCCCGGCGTCGCGCTGCATATCAACGCCTTCAACTTCCCCTGCTGGGGAATGCTGGAGAAGCTGGCACCCACCTGGCTGGCGGGGATGCCGGCCATCATCAAACCCGCCACCGCTTCGGCACAGCTAACCCAGGCGATGGTGAAACTGATTATTGACAGCAGGCTGGTGCCGGAAGGGGCGTTGCAGCTGATCTGCGGCGGCGTGGGTGATATGTTCGATCACCTCGATTATCAGGATGCGGTCACCTTTACCGGCTCGGCGCAAACCGGGCAGAAGCTGCGTTCACACCCGCGCCTGCTGGAAAAATCCATTGCCTTTACCATGGAAGCGGACTCGTTAAACTGCTGCGTGCTAGGGGAGGACGTGACGCCAGAGATGCCGGAGTTTGCGCTGTTTATCAAAGAGGTCAGCCGGGAAATGACCAGCAAGGCGGGGCAAAAGTGTACCGCTATCCGGCGGATTATCGTTCCAGCGGCCCGCATTGCCGAGGTACGGCAAGCGTTGTTACAGCGTCTGGCTGGCGTGAAAATCGGCGACCCACAGCTGGAGCAGGTGCGGATGGGGGCGTTGGTCAATCAGGAACAGCGCGACGACGTGCAGCAAAAGGTGGAATTTTTGCTGCGTAATGGCTGTGAGCCACTTTGTGGCGCAACGCTGGATAAGCTGGCGGTGGTGGGCGATAGCGCGCAATCAGGCGCCTTTTATCCGATCACCTTGCTGTACTGCGCCGATCCGTTCGGCCATCAGGCCGTGCATGGCACCGAGGCGTTTGGCCCGGTGGCAACGCTGATGCCGTATCAAACCAGCGAACAGGCGATTGAACTGGCGTTGTTGGGGCAGGGCAGTCTGGCCGGATCGTTGGTGACGGCCGATGTTGGGCTGGCGTCACAATTTATTCGTGCCACCGCCTGCGCCCATGGCCGCATGTTGGTGCTGGATCGCCACGCAGCGACGGAATCGACCGGCCACGGTTCACCATTGCCATTGTTGGTGCATGGTGGGCCAGGGCGAGCCGGCGGCGGGGAAGAGCTTGGTGGGCTGCGGGCGGTAAAACACTATATGCAGCGCACGGCGATCCAGGGCAGCCCGTCGATGTTGGCAGCCATCAGCCGTGAATGGGTACGGGGTGCCGACGTGGTGGAGGAACAGGTACACCCGTTCCGCAAATACTTTGAGCAGTTGCAGGTGGGCGAAAGCTTGCTGACCGCCCGCCGTACCATTACCGAAGCCGACCTCGTCAACTTTGCCTGCCTGAGCGGCGATCACTTCTATGCGCATATGGACAAGATCGGTGCGGCGGAGTCACTGTTTGGTGAGCGAGTGGCCCACGGTTACTTTGTGGTTTCTGCCGCCGCCGGGCTGTTTGTCGATCCGGGCGTTGGGCCGGTGATTGCCAACTACGGCATGGAAAACCTGCGTTTTATCGAGCCGGTGAAGATTGGTGACACCATTCAGGTGCGGTTGACCTGTAAAAAGAAAATCCGCAAGCCGCAAAAAACCGCCGAGGATCGCCCGCATGGCGTGGTGGTCTGGGATGTGCAGGTACTTAACCAGCATCAGCAGGCCGTGGCGCTGTACAGCATTCTGACACTGGTGGCGCGCCAGGAAGGGGATTTCAACACGGTGCACTAAGGCTGGATCGTCGGGGGCATCATGTTAAGATGCCCCCATTGTTTGCTGAAATTATCTACCAATGACTATTCAACAGCTTAGCCTGCATGGCTTCCGTTCTATCCGCAATGTGCAGCTCACCCTTGGCCGCGTGAATGTGATCAGTGGCCCCAACGGTTGTGGTAAATCCAATCTGTATAAAGCCGTGCGGCTGATCCACGAGGCGGCGGGTGGTCGGCTTTCTTCCGCCTTGGCAGAAGAAGGCGGCATCCAGAATGCGATGTGGGCGGGGGGAGCGCGCTTGGGTGATAAACGCGGCGATCCCAAACGGATGATCCTGTCGGCTACCCTGGAAGAGTTTGACTACGAAATTCAGCTCGGGTTTCCCCCTCCCGATGAGAGTTCCGAGCCAAGCCTGTTCACGCTGGATCCACTGGTCAAGCAGGAGTCGCTATGGCTGAGTGGCCATGGGCGGCGCAATTCGATGCGCCTGCTGGAACGCGTCAATCAAACCGCATTTCTCACCAATATTCAGGGGGAGAGGGCGGCTTACGCCGGCGTAATGTATGCGGAAGAGTCGGTATTTGGTCAACTGTCCGATCCACATCTCTATCCCGAGTTATCACAGGCCAGGGAAATTCTGCGGCAATGGCGTTTTTACCATGAGTTTGCGGTTTGGCCGGGGTCAGCGCTGCGTGTCCCACAGGTTGGTATCCGTGCCCCGGTGCTGGCTCACGATGGTAGCAATCTGGCGGCGGCATTCAGGACCATCCTCGAGATTGGCAATGGTAATTTATTGTGCGGCATTCTGCTGCGGGCTTTCCCTGATTCAGAGTTTGAGGTGCAGGCGCCGCAGGGGCGTTTTGAACTGTTGATGCACCGAGAGGGGATCCTGCGGCCGCTTGAAGCGGCAGAACTCTCCGACGGTACGCTGCGCTTTCTGTGCCTGGCGGTGGCGATGCTCAGCCCAAGACCTCCGGCCTTTATGGCATTGAACGAGCCGGAAAACAGTCTGCACCCGGATTTGTTGCCCGCGTTGGCACAGTTGATTGCCGAAGCCAGCCGTTACAGCCAACTGTGGGTCACCAGCCATTCCCCGCTACTGGCGGGTTTGATTGCCGAACATTGTGCCGTCACGCATTACCAGCTCTCTCAACAGCAGGGTGAAACCGTAGTTGAGCAGCAAGCCTGACTAGAGACTGCAAACCCGGTTTTTACCGCCTTTTTTCGCCGTATACAGGGCGTTATCCGCCATGCTGACCAGGCTCAGCGGCGTGTCGTTATACGGATGTGGGACTTTAGCGTTGGCACCGATGCTGGCAGTGATAATTCCCAGCGGACTGCCCGTGTGGGCGATTTTCAGTTGGCGAATGTTCTCCAGAACCCGTTCGGCAAAGGCTATTGCGCCTTGCAGATCGGTATCCGGCAGAATAATCGCCAGTTCTTCGCCGCCGTAACGCGCCATCAGATCGCCAGAGCGGTTGACCATGCTTTGCAGCAGGCGGCCCAACTGCTGTAAACATTGATCCCCAGCCACGTGGCCGTAGATATCGTTAAACTGTTTAAAATAATCGATATCAAGCATCAACAAGGCTACGCTGCGATCGTTGCGTGCCGCCCGTGTCATTTCGTTTTTCAGCGCGATATCAAACTGGCGGCGGTTAGCCAGGCCGGTCAAGCTGTCCAGCAGGGCCAGTTCTTCCAGCGTATGATTCATCTGCGTCAACTGGTCGCGGGTACGTGTCAGCTCGACTTCGGTCTGTACGCTGTGGTTGATCTGCCGTATCAGCACCAACCCAAGGGCCAGCAGTATGGACAGCAGAACTCCTCCACCGAGTGCAAATAGTGATGCATCGCTGCGCCAGTCGGCCAGAACGTCTTTTTTCGACAGCCCGGCGGTGATCACCAGCGGATAACGCTCCACCTGCGAATAACCATAAACCCTTTCCACATTGTCGAACTGTGAAACCAAGGTGACGTTGCCAAAGGGGGAGTGCGGTAGAACTTCGCGGAACAAAATGTTGCGGGAGATATTTTTACCGATGGTATCCTCATTGTATGGACGGCGGTACAAAATGGTGCCGTCGGCCAGCACCAGGCTGAGGGAGGCGTCGTTGTTAAGGGCAAAGGTGTTGTAAAATTGGCGGAAATAATTGACATATAGCGTGGCAATCACCACGCCGGCAAAGCTGCCGTCCGCATGGTTCAGGCGGCGCGACACCGGGATAACCAAATCACCGCTCGATCTGCTGCGGATCACTTCACCGATGTAAATCGTATTATTGTTATGGCTGAGGTGATATTTAAAGTACGCCCGGTCAGCATTATTGGCACGGTTGAGCGCTTTACCGTTGGACGTCATGATCCAGTTGCCTTGGGCATCATAGACAAAACTGCCGTGCTGTTGCGGGAAGTGACTGGCCTGAGTCTGCATGACTTTTTGCAGACGTAAACGCTGGGGTTCGCCTAAGCCATCGGTTTCAATACGCTCGCTGAGATCGATCAGGTTATTGTCTACCTGCGCAAAGGTATCTTCGGCATGTTGCGCTAACGATCGGGCCAGATTCTCCGAGTCATTTCCAGCTATTTGCAGGTTGCGTTGATGAGCGTTCCAGATTTGCCAGGCATTGAACATGATCAGGGTGAGCACGACGATAATCACAAACACGCCCGCCTGATAGAGTAGCGGCGAGTTTTTGTTTTTCCCGGGTAATGGATGTTTTTGGGGCGGGAGCTGGGGGGCTAGCATAGCATTCCTGTCATGGAATCAGTTGGGTACGGGGATTGTGAACAATCTTAACCCTTATATTTCCATCTTGCATGTTCCGTTATATTTCCAGGATATGTTCAGCATAAATTGGTACCAGGGAGGCGCATGGCAGCACTATCTGACGCTATGATGCAGGTTTTACTGACACTGGCGGTATATTACCCGTTTACGCTTTCTGGTATTGTTGCTGGTGTTGTTTGTCTTGTTCTCACTGGTAGCTTCTAGCTGGCATCGTTAGCGCTGGGCAGTGCCTATCCTCACAGCAAGGCACTGCACCGTGCGGCTATTCGACATTGACCATCCAGTTGACACCGAACTTATCGGTCAGCATGCCAAAGCCCTTGGCCCAGAAGGTCGGTTGGAAAGGCATGGTGATATTGCCACCTTGGGCTAGCCGGTTAAATACCTCGCCACCTTGCTCGACGTTTTCACTGTGGATCGACAGTGAATACCCACTATGTGTCGGCCCACCTGGGTCGGCCGGGCATCCATCCGATGCCATAATGACGTTATCCCCGATCACCAGCCTGGCATGCATAATCGACTCAGGATCGGCATTGGGCGGACCATTTTGCTGCTCCTCTGCCGGGATATCTTTATAACGCATCATGATTTCTATATTGCCGTTTAGCTGCTGAGCATAGAAATTCACCGCTTGCTCGCAGTTACCGGCAAAAAACAGATAAGGTTGAATCAACATAGTTCCTCCTCTTGGAGCTGATGCTCGGCAAGATGGCATGTGACAGATAATAACTCATTGAAACTGTATCAGTATGGACCTTGATGCCTCCGAGAGTGGGGCGAAAGATTGCATGATGGAGAATTGCTGCGGGGCCGAGGAGCATCAAAATAGAATAAAAGTCATAGCCAGGAATGGTTAATGATTGCTTGGCCGGCTACTTTCACATAAACAACAGCGCGGCGGAGCCATCCCACACGGCGGCCAAGGCATAGACTAAAACCAAAAACAGCATGAAAGAGGGGTTGCTCACGGTGCCATCCTCGATCAACGTTCAGTTGAGCATTATTCAGTATAGCTGATTATCATCACGCATTATGACAACCTGATGAAAGTTGCGCAATTTTTACGTGCAGTTTTTCAGACTATAAGAGTTAGGTAACTCGCTGATTTTTGACTATAGTACTAAGGTACAGAGACGTTAATTCTGTCAGGGGGTGGTCGCTGACGGAAAACGCCTCGATAACGGTATTGCCAGCAAGTTCGGGCAACGGGTCAATGAGGGAGAGTAAAAATGGGTATCATTTCCTGGATCGTTTTTGGGTTAATCGCCGGTATTTTGGCCAAGTGGATCATGCCGGGTAAAGACGGCGGCGGTTTTATCATGACCGTGATCCTGGGTGTGGTGGGGGCGGTTGTCGGCGGCTATATCAGTACCTTCTTCGGTATGGGCCGGGTTGATGGTTTTAACCTGGGCAGCTTTGTGGTTGCCGTTATCGGTGCTCTGGTGGTGCTTTTTGTCTACAGAAAGATCAGAAGCTAAGCCGGGTTCGATCTACTGGGGTCGCTGCGGCGGCCCTTTTCTTTTAAATGCGACAAGCGTACAGCGTTTGATAAGGGGATAGCGATGGGATTATTGGATGGGTTAGTCGGGGCATTGAGCGGTGGTAAGGGTATGGATTACAGCGCCATCTTGCAGTGGGTTGAGCAGCAAGGGGGTTTGCCAGCCATTCTGGATAAGTTCCGCCAGGGAAATTTGGCGGACGTGGTCGCCTCCTGGATCGGCACGGGTGAAAATCAGCCAATCAGCGGTGAACACGTTGAACAGGCGTTAAGCTCCGATGCCATTGCACAGTTGGCCGGTAAGTTGGGGATCGATCCGGCGCAGGCTTCTGCCCTGATTGCCCAGTATTTGCCGATGCTCACTGACAAACTGTCACCCAATGGCCAGGAGCCACAGGGCGGCGATCTGATGAGCGCCGGTATGGATTTGCTGAAAGGTAAACTGTTCGGCTGATATGAGGCTGTGTCCCTTAATTAATTGAGGGGCACAGCCTAGCCCTCCGGTTTCTGGCCGGAGGGTTGTTATTACAGCGTCAGCATAATTTTACCAATATGCGCACTCGACTCCATCAAGGCATGGGCCTGTGCGGCAAGCTCTAGCGGGAAAGTCTGGAAAATCTGCGGTTTTAACTCCCCGCGTTCCAGCAACGGCCACACTTTCAGCTCCAGTTCGGCAGCGATCCGGGCTTTATCTTCCACACTGCGCGCCCGCAGCGTTGAGCCGGTATGGGTCAGGCGCTTAAGCAGCAGCGGCATCAGGTTCAGTTCTTTCACTACGCCGTTTTGCGTGCCGATCTGTACGATACGCCCGTCCATTGCGGCGGCACGGTAGTTCTTCTCCACGTAATCCCCCGCGATCAGATCGACGATGACATCGGCCCCTTTTCCATTGGTGGCGGTTTTGGTCAGTTCGACAAAATCTTCGGTGCGGTAGTTGATGGCGACATCGGCGCCCAATGCCAGGCTGGCCTCACGCTTTTCTTCTGAGCCAACGGTAGTGATGACATAGGCACAGAATGCTTTGGCCAACAGGGTGGCGACCGTGCCAATCCCGGATGTGCCACCGTGGATCAGCACGGTTTCCCCAGCCTGGAGATGGCCACGTTGAAATACGTTGACCCAAACGGTGAAGAAGGTTTCTGGCATGGCAGCGGCTTCTATCATGCTGAAGCCTTGGGGGACCGGCAGCGCATTGCTTTCATGCACCTTGCAGTACTCGGCATAGCCCCCACCGGCGATCAGCGCACACACGGCGTCACCGGGGGCATAGCGTTGTACCCCAACGCCAACGGCCACCACCGTACCCGCAATTTCTAACCCGGGAATGTCCGAGGCACCCGGAGGTGGGGCATATTGCCCACGGCGTTGCATAACATCTGGGCGGTTGACGCCTGCGGCAGCGACTTTCACCAGTATTTCACCCTGGGCCAATACCGGCAACGGGCGCTCCGCACTTACCAGAACCTCTGGTTCGCCCGGCTGGCTGATTTCGATGACCTTCATGTTTTCAGGTAGTGGTGCGTTGGCTGACATGCTGTTCTCCTAGACCAATCTGCGTATTCGGGGTATCCCCGGCTGGATTATCTTATAGGGATAACAGAGTCGGCATGTGTGCGAAAGGGCGGTTTTGTCTATACAGGCAGAGATACCGCCACAGAGGGTCAGTCGTTTGGCGGAATACGAAAACCTTTCAGCGATACGATAAAGTGCTTTTTGCCTTTGGATATCTTGGCGCCCTGATCGCACCACAGGCTGGCGAGCTGGAAAAAATCGTCGCTGTCAATATCATAGGCCAGTTCAATCTTTTTAGCCGATCCGGAGCGGATCAGCGTTTCTGCCTGCTGGTGATTAATGGCTTTTATGGTGTTCATTAGCGAAATCCTTGGTGTTAACCCGGAACGGATCATCGCTAGCCATCATATGGCTGGTCTGTGACATTTTTGTGATGAAAATATGACGCTGAGCCATTCTGCGGCTTGGCGCGCGTTTTCTCATGACCCTGTCACGGGTTAAATTTGGTGGCGCGCAGGTTCGGATTTAGTATGGGCGTAAACCTTTTGACCAGACATCGGATTATGACCAATAAAGAACGGAAACAGTCCCTGCGCCAGCGGAGTTATCAGCTGTTGTTCAACCATCAAACCCGTACTGGGCGCAGGATGCAGCTATTCTGGGTGAGCACGGCGCTGCTCAGTGTGTTGCTGCTGTTTATCGAACCCGGCGGCAGCTCGCTGTATACCCCCAATGCTCAAGTGCTTTATCAGCTGTTTTTGGCGGAGGTCTTTTTCACCACTCTTTTTACTGTGGAGTATCTGTTGCGGCTGTGGTGCACGCCGAGTAAAGAGCGCTATGCCATCAGCTTTTTCGGCATTGTCGATCTGCTGACGATGTTGCCGATGTATATCATCTGGATATTCCCGCATATGGCGGTGGAGTATATCGCTCTGCTGCGTGTATTGCGGATCCTGCGCGTGTTGCGGGTGTTGAAACTGTTGCGCTACATGAGTGAGATGAGCATTGTCTGGCGCAGTATCAAGCTGGCGCGCCATAAGCTGACCCTGTTTTTTGGCTTTGTCGGCGTGATGCTGTGCGTATTTGGTGGCTTGATGTACGCGGTGGAGGGAGGCAGTGGTGGATTTACCAGCCTTGGTACATCGATGTACTGGGCGGTAGTCACGTTAACCACCGTGGGCTACGGCGATATTGTGCCCCACACGGCATTGGGGCGAATGCTGGCTTCGGTGCTGATCCTGGTAGGGTATTCGATTATTGCCGTGCCTACGGGGATCCTGACCGCCTACATGTCGCAGGAGATGCAGCGCTATCGGGAACAGCGCCATTGTGTGCAATGCGACCGTGGCGGACACGAAACCGAAGCCAAGTTTTGTAAATTTTGTGGCGCTGCGTTACCACCATTGTCAGTGAAATCCACAAGATAACGCCGATAATTTCGCCAGGGGGGAGCAAATTCTGTGCGTTCGCTCCCCCTTTCCAGCCTTACGAGTTAAAAAGAGTTGCTATTATACGTCCAACATGAGTTAATGATTCTCGGCCTGTGGTACAGACCTATTTATGCACGACATTTTGAGTAAAGTAGTTCAAATTTAAAGCGTTATCCTTGATAGCTCTTCACTGACGAATTTCCTTTCTAGTGCCTCCATAAGTAACTGATGACCGGCTATTTCATGCCCATGGTGGCTTAAATTTTTTATTGAAGGAATTCAACATGTCTAACATGATCAAAGGTCAAGTGAAGTGGTTCAACGAGTCTAAAGGTTTTGGTTTCATCACTCCTGCAGACGGCAGCAAAGATGTGTTCGTACACTTCTCTGCAATTCAGGATCAAGGCTTCAAGACCCTGGCTGAAGGCCAGAACGTACAGTTCTCTATCGAGAACGGTGCTAAAGGTCCGTCAGCGGCTAACGTTACCGCTATCTAATCGGCCTCTCGCTGATTAACAAAAACCCGCCAAGGCGGGTTTTTTTGTGTCTGCGATTTGAGCCCGGAGGCGGAAAACCCTTCAGGATGGTATGCCTGGAGGTCTGAAAGACCAGCCTTACATTCTGCTAAGCTTGAATGGTCATCGCTGCATGATGGTTCAGGGGGCATCACGTAAAGTATACCGCTGTGCCATGGGCCTCTACTTAACTGAGAAGCATTACGCAATAGTGGGTTCTTTTCGTCAACTGTAATAGACTGATATCCGTGATAAATAACGAGGTAGAGAATGAAAGTTAACGATCTGGTGACGGTAAAGACCGACGGCGGCCCTCGTCGGGAAGGGGTAGTGCTGGAAGTTGAAGTGTTTAGTGAAGGCACGATGTATCTGGTGTCACTAGAGGATTACCCGGCGGGTGTGTGGTTCTTTAATGAGATCGATAGCCGAGATGGCACCTTTGTAGAACTGCGCAGCGCTGAACAGGATTAACTCTTTTCCTTGCCGCTGGTCTGGTGGGGGGGGTGAAACCCAGCTGCACAGTGATGCGATGTTGAAAGCCTGCCAAAATACCCGCAGCGGCAGCATTGCCGCTGAAAACGGGCATTTTTCTATCGCACTCTAAGCCACCCTGTTCCGCTGTCGCTTTACTTGGTCGCAACGGCTATCAGCGGCTATTGACAAAAATGCCGCTGGTGAGGGTGTCGGTCAGGCGGACAACATGGTAGATGATCTGCTTGTTGTGCGTTTTGATCTTTCTTTTGATGTTTCCCTTATGGGAAGAAACGGTTTTCACCTTGATCTGCATTTGATCGGAGATCTGGATGGTGCCTTGGCCGGACATCCACATGCGCAGCATGTTTGACTCGGTTTGGCTTAGTGTGACAGGAGTCTGATCCAGCGAACTTTTTTCCGGGCGAACCAGCTTTCTTTCGAGGTAGTGGTTAAGCAACTGGCTCATGGTTTGCGGTTTAATCGATTTTGACGAGATGATTACGTTCTTGCGGACGTATAAATAATCGTCGAAATGCACGTTGGTGATGGCCATGAAAATAAAGAATAGAGTATCGGGATTAAGAGAGATCACGCGTTTTATTCTTTCTGTCGCATTCGCCTCATGAATGAAGCAGTCTTCATTCAGGAATACCATATTTGGCTTAAGTTTGGTGCATTTTTCATGCAGCCCGTCGATATGATTGACTGAGCTAATCTGACGCTTTTTCATACCGTGCGACGTCAGGTAGTCGGTTAATCCTAATCTGGTGTAACTGCATGAATCCATAATAATTATTGGCATAAAGCCCCCCTGCTTAAGTCCGTTTCCACGCGGTTATAAAAAGAAAAGCCTGAAGATAAAGGCTAAAAGTTATAAAAAAATCACATTTTATGAATGCAACTTTCTATCAATAAAACCGGCATGACTCAACGTATTTTCGAATTATATTTTTAAATCTATCAAAACCATTAGTTTAGCTTAAGTCGACATATTATGCCCCATGGCTACGTTGAGGCTGTAAATATCAGTAGATGCTAGGTAGTCAGCCTTAAATGTGTTGCCAAGGCCAGGTATTTTCATCTTGGTACTATTTTTTACTGGTCGGATAATTCTTAAATTTGTCTTATGGCTCGCGGTGACGCCTGAATTGGCATTTTTTGATTGATTTTTCTGCTTCTGTTCCATCAGTAAACGCCATTAAGTTTGCTTAATCAATTGATTGTATCAATGTATTGGTGCAAATGGTAACGGTTCTTGGTCCTATTGGCGAAATTGGTGGGGCTATTAATTATAAAAACCTAACAACAATATGTAGTTCTGCTAACCATGTTGCCTTTAATTAAATAACTTATATGAATTGTTTCATTTTGAAACTATTTGCTGGTAAATAACTTACGCGGCGACACATCGGTTTTCCTGACGTATCTTGGTGCGCAGAGCGAATGTAATGCTGCCAAGTGCGACTTCAACTTATCAATCAGGAGGCCAGGTGGATCACTATCAGTTTGGGCACCCCATTGGTGCAGCGCTTGAGGGCTGGCAACCTGCGGGTGAAGCGGGAAAACAGAGTCTCCAAGGGCGTTTCTGCTTTTCGTCAGGCGATGACCAGAAAGAGACGCAACGGCGACACGGACTGGCTATCCATCATCGATGGTAAATGGCCGTTATTGCGCGAGGCGTTTACCGCCTGGCTATCTCCGCTGAATATTGCTACCGACGGCCAGCAGAAACAACGCCTCGCGATTTTTAGGGTTCGGCCCGACAAGCCTGCATTGATGCCAGTGCCAGAGTAATATCCTGCTCTTCGGTCATCCAATTCACCAAGGCAGCCCGGATACCCGGTTGACCCGCATAGCGGGTGGGCGTGCAGCGCACCACGCCGTGCCGGTCTAGGCGATCGATAAAGCGGTTGCGTGCGGCGGTGGCATCGCCTGTGACGCCCTTCAGCGCAAAACACACGATGTTCAGGCCCACCGGGGCCAGCAGGCGGAAGCCTTCACTGGCCGCCAATCCGTCACCTAAGCGGCGCGCTAGCGTCACGTTACGTTCGACGATCTCCCGCATACCGCTGCTGCCGTAGGCTTTCAATGCCATCCACAAGGGCAGGGCACGAAAACGCCGCGAGTTCTCAGGCGTCAGGTGCAAATAGTTGTCTGGGCGCAACGCGGGTTCTTCCAGATAGGCCGAGTGATTCTGGAACACCTGCATCTGCAATGCCAGATGACGGGTAAATTGAATGGCGCTGTCATAAGGGACATTCAGCCATTTATGCGCATCAACTGTGATTGAGTCCGCCTGGTGCCAGCCGTCCAGCAGATGGGCCAAGTGAGGGGAGCTGGCCGCGATCCCCCCAAAGGCGGCATCAACATGCAACCAGAAGGGATAGCGTGCACGTAATGCCAGCAGGCGGGGCAGATCGTCGAAAACGCCAGTGTTTACCGTGCCTGCGCTGGCAAGCACTATCGTCGGGACATCCGGCGTGGCGGCAAGATGACGTTCAAGCGCCTCGATATCAATAGCTTCGCAATCAGCCTGGCTGGCGATAGACTTTAAAGCGTCACGCCCAATACCGAGCATGCTGAGCGCTTTCACGCTGCTGGCATGGGCATTGGCGGAAAGGACCTGAATCGGTCCCAAGGCTGCCAGGCCAAGCTGTGCTACATCGATCCCGCGCTGTTGCCCTAACCACTGGCGGCCGATGGCGATCCCGGTGAAGTTGGCCATGGTGGCCCCGCTGACGAAGCTACCGCTGAAGCCGGCGGGCAATTGCAGCAGCGTTTTCAGTTGCTCAATCGTCGCCAACTCGATCGCTGCCGCCACGGTATCATGGCTCAGTTGGCTATTCTGGTCGGCAGTGCTAACCAACCAGTCGGCAGCCAGTGCCGCAGGGGTGCTACCGCCGGTGACAAAACCAAAGTAACGCGGCCCGGCACTGCCGGAAAGGCCAGCCTCATAGCGTTGCCAAAACGCTTCTAACGCCGCTAATGCCCCGCAGCCCTCTTCGGCCAGCCGATCGTCACCGGTTTGCAACCGTTGTTCGGTCAAGGGCGGGCATACCGGGCGCTGGCTCAAGCTGGCAAGGAAGCCCTGCGCCAGTTGGTTGGTATGGTCAAGAATGCGGGGTAAATCGTCGAGATCCTGCTGCAAACGTGGGTGCATGGTCATGCCTTGGGTTAGGGGTCAGTATGTTTGCACTATAGGTGAACCTGATTAGTGCTAATATCGATAAAAAATGGCCCTTTTGGATAGCAAGGCTAACCAGCAATGAATGAGCGTCTTCCTCTGCATATTTTGCCAACCTTTGTGATCGCCGCCCGGCTGGAGAATTTGCGTGCCACGGCGCAACGCGTCAGCCTGACTCATGGTGCCGTTAGCCAACAAATCCAACTGCTCGAACAGGCTATTGGTTATCCACTCTTTGAACGCTCCGGGCGTGGGATTCGGCTAAATGCTGCGGGGCGCGAACTTTTGGCGGCTACTGAGCCTGCCTTACTCGCTTTGCAACAGGGCGTTGACCGGGCCAGACGGATAGCGGAAAGCCAGATGTTGCGCATCAGCGTGCTGCCTTCCTTTGCGCATTACTGGTTGTTGCCCAGATTGGCGGAGTTTCATCGTGCTTGTCCTGGGCTCAGGTTGGATATTGACGCCTCGCTGGTGATACAGGATCTTGGCCGCAAAGGATTCGATGCCGCGATCCGCATTGGTGATGGTCAATGGCCAGGCGTTCAGGCGCAGCGTATCGCTTCTGGAGTCGTGCTGCCGGTAGCGGCCCCGGCGCTGGCCAGGCAATGGCAGGAGGCATTTGATGCTGGAGATCCCCTGGTTCCGCTGCTTGAGCATGACGTGACTCCCTGGCATAGCTGGTTTAGCAGCGTAGGGAAAATTGGCGGTGGGCAACAGTTGGCGCTGTTCAACGATGCAGGGTTACTGCTACGTGCGGCCGAGCAGGGGTTTGGTATTGCTCTGGTGAAGGCCGTGCTGGCGGAGGATGCGATTGCAGCAGGGCGCTTGGTGCCGCTGGCGGCCGCACTGCATTTGAACGATAACGATGTCTATCTGGTATGGCCACAAGCCGCCGGTTTGACGCCTGAGGTGGAGGCGTTACTGAACTGGTTACAGCAACAGCTCGTATCGTAGGGGGCCGCACACTGCGCCCGATTAGCCCCCTTATATTATTGTGCCTATAACAGTCATTAAATAAGGGTAATATTCGGTTTATCTTTTGTTTAATATTTTCACCTTTACTTCATAACCTCATGTAACTATACTCCAGCCAAAATTACCGTGGAGAAAACCAATTGGACAGTTGCAGTAGTAGCGAAATAATAAAGGCAAGTTGACCAATCTCCTGTGATTTGTTGCTTGCCGAATACGGCGGGCAGCACCCCTCTCTAAGTTATTCCGAGCTGTGCAAACCCGAACATGATTGTTATCCCCAAGGCGCTTGCGCATTGGGCGTATTGATTCGGACTTAATTATGGTATTTAACCATCATCACGGCCTTTTCCCTCCGGGCACCCATACGCTGACCCGCTGATTAATTATCGGCGCGATTTCGCGTGTGCTTAACGGCACATGATTCAACCTCAATGATTAATTAAGGGGAAGATCATGGCTATGACTCCTTTTATCCTGAATTTATTCCTGGCGATGGGCCTGGGCGCCGTTATCGGTGCCGAGCGTCAATGGCGACAGCGTATGGCGGGTTTGCGTACCAATTCTTTGGTCGCGACCGGGGCCGCCGTTTTTATTCTGAGCTCTTTTAACACCGAGCCTTCCAGCGCAGGGCGTATTGCGGCGCAGATCGTTTCCGGTATCGGTTTTCTCGGTGCTGGCGTGATTATGCGGGAAGGGCTGAATATCCGTGGCCTGAACACGGCGGCCACTTTGTGGTGCTCTGCGGCTATCGGTGTGTTATGTGGCCTGGGGCAGCATTGGGAAGCCGTCTGCGCCACCCTGGTGATCCTGTGTGCCAATATCCTGCTGCGTGAAGCGGCGCAGCGCATCAACCTGCAACCACAGCAGCAGGCGGTGGATCTGGAGCTGCGTTATCGTGTCCAGGTGACCTGCGGGGAGCAGGATGAAATCCTGGTTCGTACCCTGATCCTACAGGCATTGAACGGTGTGGCATTACGCCTGCAATCGCTGCGTAGCGCCGATATTGCCATTCCGGGCCAGTTGGAAGTCTGTGCGGAAATTGTGGCTAATCCGGCCGCGCAAAAAGAGATTGAAGGCATTGTCTGCCGTATTAGTTTAGAACGCAGCGTGAGTGCCGTGCATTGGCGCGTCGCGTCAGAATTACCCGTTTAATGATAATTAACCTTCACCTGACAGGTGATAAGGATGTGTTATGCAAGCACCCCCAGAGATTTTATTATTCTGCGTATACCCGTCGTCTTTCAAGCTGTAGCGTTGTTAGCTGCACTCACTCACCCCAGTCACTTACCCAAAAGTAAGTTCCTGGGGATGAGTAAGCTTGTCACCTGGCTACAACTTGAAATCCATAGGGTATATTAATGGAATAAACATTACGTTAATAAAGTAAACCAAATAAATTCCACTTTGTGCATGTTCACCCGGTATTACGGGCGGGATAACCCTGTGCGCAAAGTAAAAAAAGAGAATAGCGTCATGACCCATATTAAAAAGAATAGCCACCGCCGTGATAAACAGCGCGAGCCGTATGCCATTGCTCTCGAGGCAAAGAACAGCCTCGATCAAACGTTGGCTAATTTAAACTGTAACCGCATCGGATTAACTCAGGAAGATGCCCAGGAACGTTTGCAGTATTTTGGTAGCAATCAGGTTGCCCATGAGAAGGCACCACATGCGCTGGTGCAGTTAGTCAGCGCGTTTAACAATCCGTTCATCTTTGTATTGATGGTGCTGGCAGGGATCAGTTTCTTTACCGATTACTGGTTGCCCATGCAAAACGGTGAGGAAACCGATCTTACCGGCGTCATCATTATCCTGATCATGGTTGCGTTGAGCGGTTTGTTGCGCTTCTGGCAGGAATACCGCACCAACAAAGCGGCCGAATCACTCAAATCGATGGTACGTACCACGGCAACGGTGTTGCGCCGCAGTAATTTCAGCACCCAGGCGATAGCCGTGGAAATTCCCATTCGTGAGTTGGTTCCGGGCGACATTATTCAGCTCTCCGCCGGGGACATGGTACCTGCAGACCTCCGCTTGCTCAGTTCACGCGATCTGTTTATCAGCCAGGCCATCTTGACCGGCGA
The DNA here is from genome assembly GCF_050434425.1 of Serratia sp. 2723. NCBI lineage: Bacteria > Pseudomonadati > Pseudomonadota > Gammaproteobacteria > Enterobacterales > Yersiniaceae > Serratia > Serratia sp. 2723. The sequence goes on along the minus strand of NZ_JBNDIN010000007.1, from coordinate 128,366 downwards.
AGCTATTCCGATCGAAAAATACGATGCCTTGGCCGACGTGAGCCAAAAGTCCAGCGAGATTGATGCCTCCAGCGAAAGCGAACTGCTGGAGTTGGCCAATATCTGCCTGATGGGCACCAACGTGGCCAGCGGAACGGCGACGGCGGTGGTGGTCGCAACCGGTGGCCGCACCTACTTTGGCTCCCTGGCTAAGTCGATCGTCGGTACCCGTTCGCAAACTGCCTTTGATCGTGGGGTAAACAGCGTTAGCTGGCTGTTGATCCGCTTTATGTTGGTGATGGTGCCGATCGTTTTGCTGATTAACGGTTTTACCAAGGGAGACTGGACGGAGGCGGCCTTGTTTGCCTTGGCCGTCGCCGTGGGGCTGACGCCGGAAATGCTGCCGATGATTGTCAGCTCGAACCTGGCGAAGGGCGCCATTGCCATGGCGCGCCGCAAGGTGGTGGTCAAACGGCTGAATGCGATCCAGAACTTTGGCGCGATGGACGTGCTCTGTACCGATAAAACCGGCACCCTGACGCAGGATCGCATCATTCTGGAACACCATCTGGATGTGAATGGAAGCAAGGATAACCACGTGCTGCATTTAGCCTGGTTGAACAGCGTCCATCAGAGCGGCATGAAGAACCTGATGGATCAGGCGGTGATCCGTTTTGGCCTGGGCCAGCCAGGCGTTGAGGCGTTGGGACGTTACGGCAAGGTTGATGAACTGCCGTTTGATTTTATACGTCGTCGTTTGTCGATAGTGGTACAGGATGAACAACAGCGCCAACTGCTGATTTGCAAAGGTGCAGTTGAAGAGATGTTGGAGATTGCCACTCACGTCCGTGTCGGGCAGGAGGTGTTGACGCTTGACGAGGCTCGTCGTGCCGATTTGCAGGCGTTGGCCTGCCAGTACAATGAGGATGGTTTCCGCGTGCTGGTGCTGGCAACGCGAGATCTGGGTCTGGAAGGTTGCTCTCTGCCACTGAGCATGGTAGATGAACGCGACCTGGTGATTGAAGGCCTGCTGACCTTCCTCGATCCGCCGAAAGAGAGTGCTCGTGATGCGATAGCAGCCTTGCAGGAAAATGGCGTAGCGGTGAAAGTGCTGACCGGCGACAACCCGGTGATCACTTGTAAAATCTGTCGTGACGTCGGCCTGGATCCGGGAAGGCCGCTCTCCGGCCTGGAGATTGAACAGATGGACGATGTCCATCTGATGCATGAGGTTGAGCAGCGTACGGTATTCACCAAGCTGACGCCGCTGCAAAAATCGCGCGTACTGAAAATGTTGCAGGCTAATGGCCACACCGTGGGCTTCCTGGGGGATGGCATTAACGACGCCCCGGCGTTACGCGATGCCGACGTGGGCATTTCTGTCGATACCGGTACCGATATCGCCAAGGAGTCCGCCGATATCATCCTGTTGGAAAAGAACCTGATGGTACTGGAAGAAGGGGTGATCAAAGGGCGTGAAACCTTCGGCAATATCATCAAGTATCTGAACATGACCGCCAGTTCCAACTTCGGCAATGTGTTCTCGGTGCTGGTGGCCAGTGCGTTTATTCCGTTCCTGCCGATGCTGGCGATCCACCTGCTGTTACAGAACCTGATGTACGATATCTCCCAGCTTTCCCTGCCGTGGGACAAGATGGACAAAGAGTTCCTGCGTAAACCCCGCAAGTGGGATGCCAAGAATATTGGTCGCTTTATGCTGTGGATTGGGCCGACGTCGTCGATTTTCGACATCACCACCTATGCGTTGATGTGGTTCGTGTTTGCCGCCAATAGCGTAGAGCATCAGGCGTTGTTCCAGTCCGGCTGGTTTATTGAAGGGCTGCTGTCTCAGACGCTGGTGGTACATATGTTGCGTACCCAGAAGATCCCGTTCATTCAGAGCACGGCGGCTCTGCCGGTGTTGTTGACCACCGGAATTATTATGGCACTCGGTATCTATATACCCTTCTCGCCGCTCGGGGCATGGGTTGGGCTGCAACCGCTGCCGTGGGAATACTTCCCTTGGCTGGTGGCCACGCTGGTGAGCTACTGTGTGGTGGCGCAATTGATGAAGCGTTTCTACATCCGTCGCTTTGGCAAGTGGTTCTAATCTACGTTTGCGCCGGGCGTTATGCCCGGTGATAAACCTCAATCGGCCCGTTTAAATCCGATATCAGCACCGGATATGCGAGGCAGCTCTCGTTAATTGTTACGTTAATGTTGCCAGGATGGACTATTGTCTTCTCTTTACTGGCTAACCAGCAACGCGCGTTACGCTTGCCAAAGGCGTAACGCGACTCGGAGAGAGAACATGAATCAGCGGGAACTAGAAAGTGCCATCGTCACCGATTTTTCCAAGCGCATGAGCTATGGTGATTACCTGTGCCTGGATCGATTATTGGATTGTCAGCAGCCACTTTCCAACCCACAACATCATGATGAGATGCTGTTTGTGGTGCAACATCAGACCTCGGAACTGTGGATGAAACTGATGCTGCATGAGCTGCAGGCAGCCAGGACCCTGGTGCAGCAGGATAAGCTCAGCCACTGTTTTAAGATCCTGGCCAGGGTGAAGCAGATCCAGCGTCTGCTGTTTGAGCAATGGGCGGTGCTGGAAACGCTGACTCCGTCGGAATATGTGGAGTTCCGTGGCGTGCTGGGTAACTCGTCGGGTTTCCAATCTCATCAATATCGTTCGATCGAGTTTTTGTTGGGGAACAAAAATGCCGCCATGCTGGCCGTCTTCAGCGAAGATACGCCAAAATATGCCGCGCTGAAAGCGATCCTCGAAGCCCCGAGCCTGTATGACGAATTCCTCCGCTATCTTTCCCGCCACGGTCTTGCGGTGCCTCAGGCATGCATTGAACGAGACTGGACCCTGCCTTACCAGCGCAATCCAGAGCTGATACCGGTGTTCAAACTGATTTACGATAATCCGCAAACCTACTGGGCGGCCTACGAAATGGCTGAGAAGCTGGTGGATATCGAGGAAAGTTTCCATCTATGGCGTTTTCGCCATATGAAAACGGTCGAGCGGATCATTGGTTTTAAATCAGGAACCGGCGGCTCCAGCGGTGTCAGTTTTCTGAAGAAGGCGCTAGAGTTGACCTTTTTCCCGGAACTGTTGGACGTGCGCACCGAAATTGGCGCTTGACTGCTTGGTCTAGACATCAAGCAGTAGCATCAGGGCGCGTAGCGCCCTGAACAGCGGATCACTCCTCGGCGACGCGGATAATCAGCTTGCCGAAGTTTTTCCCTTTCAGCAGCCCGAAAAAGGCCTGAGGGGCATTTTCTAACCCGTCGACTACGTCCTCGCGGAATTTGATCTTGCCTTGGCTGACCCATTCCCCCATCTGTTGTAGAAACTCACCGAAGTTTTCCGCGTAATCATCGAAGATGATAAAACCCTGCATTTTGATGCGGTTGCGCAGGATAATGCCTTGTAACAACGGCAAGCGATCTGGGCCTGGTGGTAACTCGGTCGCGCTGTAGTGGGCGATCATGCCACAGACGGGGATCCGTGCCTTGGTATTGAGTAAAGGAATAACCGCATCGAATACTGCGCCGCCGACGTTTTCATAGTAAATATCGATGCCCTGTGGACAGGCCGTCGCCAGTTGGGCAGCAAAGTCGGCCGAGCGGTGATCGATACAGGCATCAAACCCCAGTTTTTCCACCACATAGCGGCATTTTTCTGTGCCACCTGCCACGCCCACCACGCGGCATCCTTTCAGCTTGGCAATTTGACCTACCACGGAACCTACGGCTCCGCTGGCTGCCGCGACGACCAGAGTTTCGCCTGCCTGTGGCTGGCCGATATCCAGCAGCCCCATATAGGCGGTAAAACCGGGCATACCCAATACGCCAAGGGATCGGGAAGGGTGATCCAGCTTGGCACCCAGATTACGCAGGCCGCTGCCGTCCGATAACGCATGGCTTTGCCACCCATCGTAACCTAACACCCAATCCCCAACGTTAAAGTCTGGATGTTGTGAAGCCTGCACGCGGGATACGGTACCGCCGACCATCACTTCGCCTATCTGTACCGGGGGGGCATAAGAGGGCGCATCGCTCATACGGCCACGCATATAGGGATCTAACGAAAGATAAACCGTGCGCAGCAACAGCTGCCCGGCGGCGGGTTGTGGGATGGGGCTGGTTTCCAGGCGGAAATTGTCTGCCTGCGGTTCCCCGTGTGGGCGTGAAGCTAAAACAAAACGGCGGTTAAGTGCTTGCTGGGACATCGATGACTCCTTGGCGACGGTGTAGAACGAAGGGTGTTCAGGTACTGGCTAGTCTAGTTAATCTGCCACAGTGGAAAATAGCGTTATGTGCGCACTTATGTGAAAACGTAATAAGCATGGCGGGAACCTTATTGAAAAATATAGCGTAATAGTTGCGCTGGCTGAATGTTTGTTGAATCTTCTTATATCGCGAAGAAAAATAACAATAGGAATCTGATTGTCAACCATAACTATCGGTGGTGTTTAATATTGGGCAATGCTGATGGTTATGCGATAATTCCGATTTCGTATATTGACTATGGTGATGACATTAAGGCTGGGCTGTAGCATAAACGATGCTTCGTGGGCGATCAGGTAATTCTTGTGGCCTACTTAATTTGATCTAAGAAAAAAGAGCTGCGCCTTGAACATGAATAGAAAGTGGGAGGTGATGAGTGTGTTATAGCGGAACGATCAACACGTCAATGCTGCTGGTATTGATAAAGCGTGCGGCGGAGCAGGCCACTTTATTCATCATGCTATCGTTATGGTTGCCGCAGATAACCAGATCAAAGGGCTGCTGCTGGTTGGCGTAGGCCAGACAGTCGCCCAACTCACCGTGAATTATCCGCGTAGCGATGTGGGGATAGTTTGCCCGTAGACATAGTTCGTCCATAAACATCAGCGTCTCTTCCTCCATCAACGCACGCAGATCACCTAGCATGGGGGCGGGGAAAATCTCGGCATTGGCAATGATGCTGACTAACGTGATTTTCCCATCACTGGGACGCACGATGGAGACGGCTTTCTCTACCAGCCGGTGGCTGTCCGCTGCGACTGCCACCGTAACCAGAACGTTGCGATATCCCATGTTCTACTCCCGTTGCCTGGATGTGTACTAAAAGGGTAGAGCAACGCCTGCGCAATAAATGTGGTTTGTATCACGCGCAACGCTAAATCCCTGGGCAAGGGAGAGATTCCGCCATAAAAGATAAAAAGATGCACGCAGAGGAGCCAGGGGGGGCTAAAGCACCTGTGCCCAGAGTGACTTTGGCACTTTACCCAGGTCGAACAGTTTGCCAGATACCAGTTCCGCACGGCGATGATCCGCAGCACGGTACATGTTGCTCATTTCATTGTTGTCCGTCAGTGAATAATTCAGCTTGTCGTAGACTTTTTCCAGACTGTCCAGGTTGGAACATTTGCGAAACGTCATCAGGTAATCAATGGTACTTGTCATAGTTAAAACATAGCCTATTAATAGTATTAAACCGGAAAAAACTCTCACATGTTCGCAGAAATCGCCATAAGAATGAAGAGATGTCGCCAGGCAAAATATGAGTAAATGGAACGCGCTTAACCAAAATACCCCTGAAAGGGGAAGAGGCACCACCGAATGATAATGTGTGCCGAGCATCTGGGCAATATATCTTGACAGATAAACTGTCAATTAGGGGGAATCTTACCTTATTGGCTCTAGGAGGGGAGTTTGCCTGCATAGCTCTGCGTTTCTTTGCCATGGGCAAAGAAAGTGATAACGGCAGTGGTTTTGGCGGTAACGCCGTAAAGTGGATGCTCGATGTATTTTCATGGTGCGAATTTAGAAATCTTGCTGAAGAGGGGGTAAGGCTTAAACATAATCCAGCTAACGCCGAAAAGTGGCTGGACAATAAAGAAAGGATGTTCTGATGCACTTTTTTTCGTCGACAGGAGATGTTAGGAATTTTCTACATAATAGATCGGATACTTTAAGTAATAATTAAAATACCAAGTGAGGATCAATTTTCTACTTTCCTTGCTGATTATTGCGAGTTGACATTATTTTTTTTGACTTGCCCCTACCGATGTTCCTCCCGCCTACCCTGACTACGAAACACATTGTTACTTCTGTTAACTTGCTTGGCCCTGAATACAACACCTTTTAGCCGCGGGGTCCGCCCTGTCGAAAATTGAAACAGCCGCAACAGTTAAATCTTACTTTTCAGTTGCGGGAGGTTTTAGTGGGTAACTCTGATTCATAAAGAGCTGGTTTTAAATGACAATCAGTGTTTTAAGCTGCTCTGGTGGCGGGGTGGCAGATTTTTTCTCTGCGATTTGGCTTTAGTTAAGCGTTTGTTCGAATTGATCTAAAAACTGGTGTTTTTCGGCTATAAAACATGGTTTTTAAGACCCTTTCTTACTTTAGTGTGTTTATTGCACAGATGGGTGGTTGATAAATGGTCAGATTTTGGCCTTTTTAAGTTAGATTTTTTTTATTTTTGTGACGCACGTCACATTGTTTTTAAAATTGCGGGTCACTTACGTTGTGTGGGTTAAGTGATCGGGGGTAGAGTTGCGCTGCTATTAAGATTAATCTTATAATTTTTGTAAAAATAGTCTTACAAAAAACACACTTTTGAAGCAGGATGCTGTATATCCATACATGTAATTGCATGTATATCAAATACTGAGTAACAACCCGAAATGTAAATAGTCGTGTAGTTATTGCGGCTGGCGTACAGGGAATTGTTTGCCAACTTTGGGAATGAACCCAGGTCATGGGCGATAATTTATCACCCAGCGTATGTTTTTAAACATAGTCTGTCGGGATGGGAATATGGGTACGTCTGAACTACTTAAACATATTTATGACATTAACTTGTCATATTTGCTTCTAGCACAGCGTCTGATTAACGATGAAAAAGCGTCGGCAATGTTCCGTCTGGGTATTGATAACTCGATGGCGGATGCGCTGTCGCAGCTCACGTTGCCGCAAATGGTAAAACTGGCAGAAACTAATCAACTGGTTTGCCACTTCCGTTTCAACGACCACAATACTATCGAGCGCCTGACGAAAGAATCCCGCGTGGACGATCTGCAACAGATCCACACTGGCATTTTGTTATCGAGCCATTTACTCAAAGAATTATCGGGTAAAAGCGGTAGTGTGACGAAGAAAAGAGCGTGATGATGAGTGAGAAAAGTATTGTTCAGGAAGCCAAAGACATTCAACTCGCCATGGAATTGATCACGCTGGGCGCGCGCTTGCAGATGTTGGAGAGCGAAACTCAGCTTAGCCGTGGGCGATTGATCAAACTGTACAAAGAATTACGTGGCAGTCCGCCGCCTAAAGGTATGCTGCCATTCTCGACCGACTGGTTCATTACCTGGGAGCAGAACATCCACTCGTCGATGTTTTTCAATGCTTACCAGTTCCTGCTCAAAAGCGGTCAGTGCCACGGCGTTGAGGCCGTGGTCAAAGCCTATCGATTGTATTTGGAACAGTGCCCGCAGCAGCCAGGCGAACCCCCGCTGCTGGCGCTGACACGAGCCTGGACGCTGGTGCGTTTTGTCGACAGCGGTATGTTGCAGCTATCCGCCTGCAGCTGTTGTGGTGGGACCTTTATCACCCATGCGCACCAGCCGCTTAACAGTTTTGTCTGCAGTTTATGCCAACCCCCATCCCGCGCAGTAAAAAGACGTAAACTTTCGCCGCAACTGGCCGATATTATTCCACAACTGCTGGACGAGCAGGTTAAACGCGCAGTCTGAGCCAGCTTGCAGGCTTATACAACAACACAGACTGGTGAAACTCAAGGGCTCGGTACTCAGAGCCCTCTGATACGGCCCGTGCTGTAGCCGAATTTCACCCGCGCTGACTCACCTTCCATCCACATTGTGAATTTAAGGAATACGTGTGCTAGTTATTTTGGGATATCTCGTGGTACTGGGTACGGTGTTTGGCGGCTATATGATCGTCGGCGGACATCTGGGCGCGCTGTATCAGCCAGCCGAATTTCTGATCATCGGTGGTGCCGGCGTGGGGGCCTTTATCGTCGGTAACAACGGTAAAGCGATTAAAGCCACGATACGCGCGCTTCCCAAGCTGATGCGTGGCTCAAAATACAACAAAGAACTGTATATGGACCTGATGGCGTTGCTGTACCGACTGATGGCCAAATCCCGCCAGCAGGGTATGTTGTCGCTGGAGTTCGATATCGATAATCCGCAGGAAAGCGAAATTTTCTCTAATTATCCGCGCATTCTTGCCGATAACCATTTGGTGGAATTTATTACCGACTACTTGCGATTGATGGTGAGCGGCAATATGAACGCCTTTGAGATCGAAGCGTTGATGGATGAAGAGATTGAAACCTTCGAACACGAGAGTGAAGTTCCTGCGAGCAGCCTGGCGATGGTCGGCGATTCGTTACCGGCTTTCGGCATAGTGGCCGCCGTGATGGGGGTGGTGCACGCACTCGCGTCGGCTGACCGACCCGCGGCGGAATTGGGGGCAATGATCGCCAACGCGATGGTGGGAACCTTCCTCGGTATCCTGCTGGCCTACGGCTTTATCTCGCCGCTGGCTACCGTGCTGCGCCAGAAAAGTGCCGAAACTACCAAGATGATGCAGTGCATCAAGGTCACGTTGCTGTCGAGTTTGAATGGGTATGCCCCGCAGATCGCGGTCGAGTTTGGCCGTAAAACGTTGTACACCACGGAACGCCCTTCCTTCGTTGAGCTGGAAGAGCATGTGCGCAAGGTGAAAGCCCCGGCACAGCAGGCGACGGAAGAGCAGGACGCATGAAACAGGATCACCCGGTCATTCTGGTCAAAAAACGCAAAGCCAATCATGCCGGTCATCATGGCGGTTCCTGGAAAATTGCCTATGCCGATTTTATGACGGCGATGATGGCGTTTTTTCTGGTGATGTGGTTGCTGGCGATTGCCAGCCCGCAGGAGTTGACGCAGATAGCCGAATATTTCCGCACCCCATTGAAGGTGGCGCTGACCGGCGGCGACAAGAGCAGTTCGGAAAGCAGCCCAATTCCGGGCGGTGGGGACGATCCAACCCAGCAGCAAGGGTTGGTCAAAAAACAGATGGACTCACCGGAAAAGCGTGCGGAAGAGCTGCGCCTGAACAAGCTGCGCGAGAAGCTCGATGAGCTGATTGAGTCGGACCCGCGCCTGAAAGCGTTGCGGCCGCATTTGCTGATCAACATGATGGACGAAGGATTGCGCATTCAAATTATCGACAGCCAGAACCGGCCGATGTTCAAGACCGGTAGCGCACAGGTGGAAAGCTATATGCGCGATATCCTGCGTGGGATAGCGCCGATCCTCAATGGATTATCGAACAAAATCAGCCTGTCAGGCCATACCGACGATCTGCCTTATGCTACCGGTGAGCGCTACTACAGCAACTGGGAGCTGTCCGCCGATCGTGCCAATGCCTCGCGGCGTGAACTGATCGCCGGTGGTTTGGCCGAAGGCAAGGTCTTGCGGGTGGTTGGGATGGCTTCGACCATGAACCTGAAACAGCACGGCGGTGATGATGCGGTTAACCGGCGAATCACCATTCTGGTGTTGAACAAAGAAACCCAACAGGGGATAGAACACGAGAATGCGGAGAGCAGAGCTACGGAAATCGATCAGCCGGAAGGACTGAAGCAGTTGGCTCCGCAGGCGACGGCACCGGTTATGGCAACACCGGAATTACCGCCGACGCCGCCTGCTCCAAGCGCCGAACTGCCGGCAACGCAGGGCACGCCAGAGCAACCTCCGGCAGCGGTGAAAACCGCAGACACCGGGCCGACAGCGGCTATTCCGGCGGCACCTTCCGCCACTTCACCGACTAACAGCGACTCACAGCAGAGGTGACCCCGTGAGCATGGACATTAGCGCTTTTTATCAGACCTTTTTTGATGAGGCAGACGAGCTGCTGGCCGATATGGAGCAACATCTGTTGGAGCTGGATCCGCTGGCCCCGGATATTGAACCACTGAACGCGATTTTTCGCGCCGCCCACTCGATCAAGGGCGGGGCGGCCACCTTCGGCTTTAGCGTGCTGCAGGAAACCACCCACCTGCTGGAGAATTTGCTGGATGGTGCCCGGCGTCAGGAAATGAGCCTGAGTACCGAAATTATCAACCTGTTTCTGGAAACCAAAGACATTATGCAGGAGCAACTGGACGCCTATAAAACGTCGCAACAACCCGATAGCGAGAGCTTTGAGTATATTTGTCAGGCGTTGCGGCAGTTGGCTTTGGAAGCGCAACAGCAGGATGCTCCTGCGGCGGCGGTAACGGTAACCTCACCGGTGGTTCCTGCCGCTGCTCCGGCCGCGAACGAAGGCGGGATGCGGATCAGCCTAAGCGGCCTGAAGCCGAATGAAATTCCGCTGATGATGGAAGAGCTGGGCAATCTGGGCGAGGTGGAAAACCCGCAGCAGACCGAGACCAGCCTGGAGGTCACTTTACTGACCTCTGCCAGTGAGGAGGATATCAGCGCGGTGCTGTGTTTTGTGCTGGAACCGGAACAGATTGCCTTTTCCACGCCGCCGAAGGCCGTGGCGCAGGTCAGCACGCCGGAACCTGTTGCCGTTGTCACCCCTACCGCGCCCGCTACGGTGGCTGAAGCGCCGAAGCCCAAAGCCAAGGCCAGCGAGTCCACCAGCATCCGCGTGGCGGTAGAAAAGGTCGATCAACTGATCAACCTGGTGGGGGAATTGGTGATCACTCAGTCGATGTTGGCTCAACGTTCCGGCTCCCTGGATCCGGTCAACCACGGCGATCTGCTCAACAGCATGAGCCAGCTGGAGCGTAACGCACGCGACCTGCAAGAGTCGGTGATGTCGATCCGCATGATGCCGATGGAGTACGTTTTCAGCCGTTTCCCGCGTCTGGTACGCGATCTGGCCAGCAAGCTGGACAAGAAGGTGGAGTTGACGCTACGGGGCAGCTCTACCGAACTGGACAAGAGTCTGATTGAACGCATTATCGATCCGTTGACGCACCTGGTGCGCAACAGCCTGGATCACGGTATTGAAGAACCTGGCGCGCGCCTGGCCGCCGGTAAGGCCGAAGTCGGTAATCTGATCCTGTCTGCCGAACACCAGGGCGGCAATATCTGCATTGAAGTCACCGATGACGGTGCTGGCCTCAACCGCCAGAAAATTCTCGCCAAGGCTGCTTCACAGGGGCTGGCGGTGAGTGACAACATGAGCGATGAAGAGGTCGGCATGCTGATCTTTGCCCCGGGTTTCTCCACTGCCGAGCAGGTGACCGACGTCTCCGGGCGTGGAGTGGGCATGGATGTGGTGAAGCGAAATATTCAGGAGATGGGCGGCCATGTCGAAATCCATTTCCAGGCCGGGAAGGGCACCTCAATCCGCATTTTGCTGCCGCTGACGCTGGCCATTCTTGACGGAATGTCGGTCAAGGTGAATGAGGAAGTGTTCATTCTGCCACTGAATGCCGTGATGGAGTCATTGCAACCGCAGGCCGAGGATTTGCATCCGCTGGCCGGTGGGGAGCGTGTGCTTCAGGTACGTGGCGAATATCTGCCTCTGGTCGAGCTGTATCGGGTGTTTGAGGTTGACGGGGCCAAAACCGAAGCCACCCAGGGCATTGTGGTGATTTTGCAAAGTGCAGGCCGTCGCTATGCGCTGCTGGTCGATCAACTGATCGGTCAGCACCAGGTGGTGGTGAAAAATCTGGAAAGCAATTATCGCAAGGTACCAGGCATTTCCGCTGCCACCATTCTGGGGGATGGCAGCGTGGCGCTGATTGTGGATGTTTCGGCGCTGCAAACGCTGAACCGGGAAAAGCGTCTGACTGACGCTGCCGCATAATTATTAACCGACTGATTTAAAGGTGATCGAAATGGCAGGACTGGCAGCCGTCAGCAAACTGGCTGGCGAAACGGTAGGTCAGGAGTTCCTGATTTTTACCTTGGGTGACGAAGAGTATGGCATTGATATCCTCAAGGTTCAGGAGATCCGCGGTTACGATCAGGTAACGCGCATCGCCAACACCCCGACGTTTATCAAGGGCGTGACCAATCTGCGTGGGGTGATCGTGCCGATTATCGATCTGCGCGTGAAGTTTGCCCAGCAGGATGTCTCTTATGATGAAAACACCGTAGTGATCGTGCTGAACTTCGGCCAGCGGGTGGTGGGGATCGTGGTGGATGGCGTGTCTGATGTGCTGTCGTTAACGGCGGAACAGATCCGCCCGGCCCCCGAGTTTGCGGTCACGCTGGCGACGGAATATCTTACCGGTCTGGGGTCGCTCGGTGAACGTATGCTGATCCTGGTGGATATCGAAAAGCTGCTGAGCAGCGAAGAGATGTCGCTGGTGGACAACATAGCGAAAAGCGCCTGATTGCCTTGAATGCACCGCAGATTGACTAAGTTGCTGTGTGTGATGGTGTAACTGGTGAGGCGTATTGGCGTCAGTTCCCCTCACCCCAACCCTCTCCCACAGGGAGAGGGAGCTGGTACGGCGCTGTGTTCAGGTGCAGAAGCTAATCTGTAAAACGTGCGATATTGGCTGTAGTTAATCAGTGGTACTTTCGTTTCCTTTGCCCTTTGGGAAAGTTGTGATCGGGATGATGTGAAGGACGCATACGGTACTAATCAGTTGCACGTTCTGTTCCTTCTCCCACAGGGAGAGGGAGCTGGTACGGCGCTGTGTTCAGGTGCAGAAGCTAATCTGTAAAACATGCGATATTGGCTGTAGTTAACCAGTGGTACTTTCGTTTCCTTTGCCCTTTGGGAAAGCTGTAATCGGGATAACGTGAAGGACGCATACGGTACTAATCAGTCGCACGTTCTGTCCCCTCTCCCTGTGGGAGAGGGAGAGGGTGAGGGGCCATCCCTTCGCCGAGCTAAAATCTTACCCCCCGCGCAATACAAAAAAATAGTTACAGATTTTTCTTAAAGTTCTCTTCTGCCACGCCGATAACCCAGACAGTTAACGTACACAGCGCTTGTCTGTGCGGGCTTCCAAGAAGGGTAAAAATGTTTAATCGTATGAAGGTGGTCACCAGCTTATTGCTGGTGCTGGTGTTATTCGGTGCCTTGCAGCTGGTTTCTGGTGGGCTGTTTTTCACTTCTCTGAAAGATAACAAAGAAAATTTTACCGTACTGCAAACTATCCGACAGCAGCAGTCAGAACTGAATGAAAGCTGGGTAAACCTGCTGCAAACACGCAATACCCTCAACCGTGCCGGGATCCGCTACATGATGGACCTCAATAAAGAGGGGTCTGGTGCCACCGTTGATGAACTGCTGGTCTCGGCGAAAAACACCTTGAGCATGGCGGAACAGCACTACGCTGCCTATGAAAAAATCCCTCTGGATGCTCGGCAGGATGCCGCAGCGGCAGACGAACTCAAGCAGCGCTATACCACTTTGCACACTGCACTGTCGGAACTGATCCCACTGTTGGGTGACGGCAAGCTGGATGCCTTCTTTGAACAGCCTACTCAGCGTTATCAGACTGAATTTGAACAGCTCTATAACCGCTACCTGACTCAGAACGACAAGCTATACCAGATCGCGGTCGAAGATGGCGACAGTTCTTTCGAATTCGCCGTTTGGACTCTGGGCGTGGTGCTGGTACTGGTGGTTGCGGTGATCGCTATGGTCTGGTTCGGCATCCACCATATTCTGGTGCGTCCACTCAACCGTATGATTGAGCACATCAAACTGATCGCCGCAGGCGATCTGACTCACCAGATCGACGTCAACAGCCGCAACGAAATGGGGGTGCTGGCAGCCAGCCTCAGGCATATGCAAGGCGAACTGATCAACACCGTCAGCGGCGTACGTCAGGGAGCCGATGCCATCTACAGCGGTGCTTCCGAGATTGCCGCAGGTAACAACGATCTCTCTTCCCGCACCGAACAGCAGGCCGCCTCGCTGGAAGAAACCGCCGCCAGCATGGAGCAGTTGACCGCCACGGTGAAACAGAACGCCGAAAATGCCCGTCAGGCGAGCCAACTGGCGTTGAGCGCCTCAGAAACCGCGCAGAAAGGCGGCAAGGTGGTTGCCAACGTGGTGCAAACCATGCACGACATCGCTGGCAGCTCGCAGAAAATTGCCGATATCACCAGCGTGATCGACGGCATCGCCTTCCAGACCAACATCCTGGCGCTGAATGCGGCGGTAGAAGCCGCTCGTGCCGGTGAACAGGGCCGTGGTTTTGCCGTGGTTGCCGGTGAGGTACGTAACCTGGCAAGCCGCAGCGCGCAGGCGGCCAAAGAGATCAAAGGCCTGATTGAAGACTCGGTTAGCCGCGTCGATATGGGCTCGGTGCTGGTGGAAAGCGCCGGTGAAACCATGGGCGATATCGTCAATGCCGTCACCCGTGTCACCGACATCATGGGTGAAATTGCTTCGGCCTCCGACGAGCAGAGCCGTGGTATCGATCAGGTTGGCCAGGCGGTTGCCGAAATGGATCGCGTCACCCAACAGAACGCCTCTTTGGTCGAAGAATCGGCCTCTGCAGCGGCAGCTCTGGAAGAGCAGGCCAGCCGCTTGACCCAGTCCGTCGCGGTATTCCGACTGAAAGCGGAAGGTCAACACGAGTTCAAGTCATCAGCCAACAGTAAAGTCGTTACCCCGGTAATCAATCATAAAAAAATGAACGCCAGCGATCCGCAGGAGAACTGGGAAACGTTCTAACCGGCATTGGGCTGCGTTCTTCTCGCGAGATCGTGGCCCTTTTTTCCGTCCTAAGTCGTGTTAACCCGCGGCTACCTGGAGGTTTATCGTGTTTAACCGAGTCCGTATCTCTACCAGTCTGTTTTTATTACTGCTGACCTTTTGCCTGATGCAACTGGTTAGCACTGGCTTGTCGTATACCGCTTCCCGCTCCGATAACCACAATCTTAATCTGATTAGTCTGGGTAGCCAGCAGCGTGATGCCCTCAGCCTGAGCTGGGTTTCCCTGCTACAGGCACGCAACACCTTGAACCGGGCCGGCACCCGTGCAGCGCTGAAAGTGCCGCAAGAACAGGTCGACGCCCTGATGGGCAACGCCCACAGTTCCTTGCAGAAAGCCGATCTCTATTTTAATCAGTTCCTGGCCGTCTCGCGTAACAGCGACCAGGAGCAGCAACTGACAGAAACCACCGCAGCCAGCTATGAGCGGCTACGCGGTGCGTTGCGTGAGCTGGTCGTCTTCCTGGAGGGCGGCAACCTGCAGGGCTTTATGGCTCAACCTACGCAGAAAATGCAGGACCTGTTTGAAGCCGACTTCGTCCAGTACCTGCAGTTGGTCAACGAAAATATCGCCCAGGCCAATGCGGCCAACCAGCGATCCTTCACGCTGGCCGGTTGGCTGGTGTGCGGCGCGGTACTGATGCTGATCCTGGTGACCGCCAGCGCCATGTGGTGGTTGCGTAATATGCTGGTTCAGCCGCTGAATATTATGCGCAGCCACTTTGACCGTATCGCCGACGGCGACCTGGCCACGCCGATCCAGGTGTATGGCCGCAACGAAATCAGCAAGCTGTTTGCCAGCCTGCACCGTATGCAGCACTCGTTGATTGGCACCGTTGGCGCGGTGCGCGAAGGTGCCGAGTCGATCCTGCTCGGGCTACAGGAGATCTCGGAAGGTAATAACGATCTCTCGTCCCGCACCGAACAGCAGGCCGCCTCGCTGGAAGAGTCCGCCGCCAGCATGGAGCAGTTGACCGCCACGGTGAAACAGAACGCCGACAATGCCCGCCAGGCCTCAAAGCTGGCGCGTGATGCCTCTGTCACCGCTGCCAAGGGCGGGGAAATGGCCGACGATGTGGTCACCACCATGCACGATATTGCCAGTAGCTCGCAGAAAATTGGCGCCATTACCAGCGTGATCGACGGTATTGCCTTCCAGACCAATATCCTGGCATTGAACGCGGCGGTTGAAGCGGCGCGCGCGGGTGAACAAGGGCGTGGCTTTGCCGTGGTGGCCGCTGAGGTGCGCAATCTGGCACAGCGTAGCGCCCAGGCAGCGAAAGAAATCAAAATGCTGATCGATGAGTCGGTTAGCCGTGTTAAGCAGGGGTCGGTGCTGGTCGAAGACTCCGGTGCCACCATGAAGGATATCGTGCGTTCAGTGACCCGCGTTACTGACATCATGGGCGAAATTTCTTCGGCCTCCGATGAGCAAAGCCGTGGTATCGAGCAGGTTACTCAAGCCGTGACCCAGATGGATCAGGTGACGCAACAGAACGCCGCGTTGGTGGAACAGGCCGCCTCGGCTGCGGCGGCATTGGAAGAACAGGCTATTACGCTGGCCGATGCGGTAGCGGTATTCCGCCTGGCGGACGACAACATCACCTTGTCAGAAAGTCTTAACAACGGAGTTTTATCAGTGGCTAAGGAAGCAACTAGTGACAAATTATACAGAGTGTAACAGCGAATTGGGTGAAGGGTTATGAGTAGCTCATCCTCACCCACCAAAAAAGAGCCTGCGTCTTTGCTGACACAGATGGTGCAACGGCTGCCTTTGTCGGATGTGCATTTCCGACGGATCAGCCAGTTGATCTACCAACGTGCCGGGATTGTGCTGGCCGAGCACAAACGCGAGATGGTTTACAACCGTCTGGTACGTCGCCTGCGTCTGCTGGGGATAGCTGATTTTGGTAGCTATTTGGTGCTACTGGAAAGCGACCCCAACAGCGCCGAGTGGCAGGCATTCGTCAACGCGCTGACCACCAACCTGACGGCGTTTTTCCGTGAGGCGCACCATTTCCCGATCCTGGCGGAACATGCGCGCTCGCGGCCCAACGGTTACTGCGTGTGGAGTACTGCCGCCTCGACCGGTGAAGAGCCTTACTCGATCGCCATTACCTTGAATGAGGCTCTGGGGCAGCGGGCGACGGGGACCCAGGTATGGGCCAGCGATATCGATACTCAGGTATTGGAAAAGGCCGAAGCGGGAGTGTATCGCCAGGAAGATCTGCGCACTCTGGCACCGGCGCAGATGCAGCGTTATTTCCTGCGGGGTACCGGGCCTCACCATGGTCTGGTAAGGGTTCGGCCAGAACTGGCGGCACAGGTGCATTTCCAGCCGCTCAATCTGCTGGCCCCTGAATGGGCGTTGCCGGGGCAATTTGATGCGATATTTTGCCGTAACGTCATGATCTATTTCGACAAAGAAACACAAGAGCGCATTTTGCGGCGCTTTGTGCCGCTGCTTAAACCTGGGGGCCTGATGTTTGCCGGCCATTCCGAAAACTTTAGCCAGCTCAGCCGGGATTTCTACTTGCGTGGGCAGACCGTGTATGGCCTGACCAAGGAGAGGTAATGAATAAAATCAGCGTATTAAGCGTAGACGACTCTGCCCTGATGCGGCAGTTGATGACCGAGATTGTCAATAGCCATCCCGATATGGAGATGGTGGCGACCGCCCCTGATCCACTGGTGGCGCGCGATCTGATCAAAAAATTCAACCCGCAGGTGCTGACACTGGACGTCGAAATGCCGCGTATGGACGGGCTGGATTTTCTGGAAAAACTGATGCGCCTGCGGCCTATGCCGGTAGTGATGGTGTCGTCGCTGACCGGACAGGGCTCGGAGATCACCCTGCGGGCGCTGGAGCTGGGCGCGGTGGACTTTGTCACCAAGCCGCAACTGGGGATCCGCGAAGGCATGCTGGCCTACAGCGAGCTGATTGCCGAAAAGATCCGCACGGCGGCCAAGGCGCGCCTGCCACAGCGTTCAACGGCACCAGCGCCGGAGATCCTCAGCCATACGCCGTTGTTGAGCAGTGAGAAGTTGATCGCTATTGGGGCGTCTACCGGCGGTACCGAGGCAATCCGTCATGTCTTGCAGCCGTTACCGGCTACCAGCCCGGCGTTATTGATCACTCAGCATATGCCGCCAGGTTTTACCCGTTCGTTTGCCGAGCGGCTTAACAAGCTGTGCCAGATCACGGTGAAAGAGGCGGAAGACGGCGAGCGTGTATTGCCGGGCCATGCCTATATCGCGCCGGGAGATCGTCATCTGGAGCTGGCACGTAGCGGCGCCAACTATCAGGTTCGGCTGCATGATGGCCCGCCGGTGAACCGGCATCGTCCTTCGGTCGATGTGCTGTTCCGTTCGGTGGCCCAGTTTGCCGGGCGCAATGCGGTAGGGGTGATCCTCACCGGTATGGGGAATGACGGTGCGGCAGGAATGCTGGAAATGCACCGTGCCGGGGCGTATACCCTGGCGCAGAACGAAGCCAGCTGTGTAGTGTTTGGTATGCCGCGTGAGGCTATTGCCACTGGCGGAGTGAATGAAGTCGTGGAGTTGGAGCGCATGAGCCAACGCATGTTGGCGCAGATCGCGGGTGGTCAGGCGCTGCGTATTTGATGTTATGCCCCGAACCACGGGGCAAAAACGATTAACCTTAGGAGTAATAATGGCAGACAAAAACCTTAAATTTCTGGTGGTGGATGATTTTTCCACCATGCGCCGCATCGTCAGAAATTTGCTGAAAGAATTGGGTTTTAACAACGTCGAGGAGGCGGAAGACGGGGCAGATGCGTTGAACAAACTGCGTGTCGGCGACTTCGATTTCGTGGTATCGGACTGGAATATGCCGAACATGGATGGCCTTGAACTGCTGCAAACCATCCGCGCCGACGGCGCGCTGGCGTCAATGCCGGTGCTGATGGTGACGGCAGAAGCCAAGAAAGAGAACATCATTGCTGCCGCTCAGGCGGGGGCCAGCGGCTACGTAGTGAAACCCTTCACGGCGGCGACGCTGGAAGAGAAGCTCAACAAGATCTTTGAAAAACTGGGCATGTAAAAAAGGAGAGGGCGATGAGAGATATTCCAATGCCTGTCAGCGATGCAGCGACAGCGGGTGAGATCATCTCCCGCATCGGTCAACTGACCCGCATGTTGCGTGACAGCATGCGTGAGCTGGGGCTAGATCAGGCTATCGCTCAGGCTGCCGAAGCGATCCCGGACGCACGTGACCGTCTTGATTATGTTGTCACCATGACGGCGCAGGCGGCGGAACGGGCACTCAACTGCGTGGAGGCGGCACAGCCTCGCCAGGCGGAGTTGGAGTCGCAGGCCAATACGCTAAAAGGGCGCTGGGACGAGTGGTTTGCCAACCCGATCGAGTTGGCAGATGCCCGTTCACTGGTGACGGATACCCGCCAGTATCTGGATCGGGTGCCGGAGTATACCGCATTCACCAACGCCCAGTTGCTGGAGATCATGATGGCGCAGGATTTCCAGGATCTCACCGGTCAGGTGATCAAGCGTATGATGGACGTGGTGCAGGAGATCGAAAAACAGTTGCTGATGGTGCTGATGGAAAACATCCCGGATCAGCCGGCCAAAGAGAAAAAACCGAACGACAGTCTGCTCAATGGCCCGCAGCTGGATCAGAATGGGGTTGGCGTGATCGCCAATCAGGCCCAGGTGGACGATCTGCTCGACAGCCTGGGTTTTTGATCTTATCAGGGCGCACTCCCTTGCACCCTATACCCGTCGTCTTTCGAGCTGTAGCGTTGTTACCTGTATCTAGGCATGTCGTACAGGGATGTACAAATGCCGCAAGCGCATGGATGCGCAGGAGCGGCCAGCTCGAAATCCAGAGGGTAGAAACTCTAATTACTTTGTTATTGGACATGATATCGCTGTCCATCCCCGAAATAACCGACCTTTTTCGCCGTTGTTCCCGCAATGAAATCTGCATTTTTTTGGCATGCTGACGCCAATTCTATTCTTCGCATGCAATGGGAACCCTCGCCTTGGCCGAAGACAGTGATATGGAAAAAACTGAGGCCCCCACACCCCACCGGCTGGAAAAGGCGCGTGAAGAGGGCCAGATTGCGCGCTCGCGCGAGCTGACTTCGATCCTGAT
This sequence comes from Serratia sp. 2723, assembly GCF_050434425.1. NCBI lineage: Bacteria > Pseudomonadati > Pseudomonadota > Gammaproteobacteria > Enterobacterales > Yersiniaceae > Serratia > Serratia sp. 2723. Next base: position 108,541 of record NZ_JBNDIN010000007.1, on the reverse strand, counting down.
GCTGATCGCCGGGTTATCGATCTTGTGGGGCGCGGGTGGCCATATGGCGCAGCAATTGGCGAGGATGTTATCGGAAGGGCTGCATTTCGATCACAACATGGTCAGCAACGATAAGCAGATGCTGCGTCAGTTTGCCATGCTGCTGCGTCAAGCGGTGTGGGCGCTGATGCCGATCCTGGCCGGATTGGTGCTGGTGGCGCTGGCGGCCCCGATGCTGCTGGGCGGTGTGGCCTTCAGCCTCAAGTTTGATGCCAAGCGCATGAACCCGATCTCCGGATTAAAACGGATGTTCTCCACCCAGGTACTGGCAGAATTGCTGAAGGCCATCCTCAAAGCGACGCTGGTGGGCTGGGTGGCCGGTCTGTACCTGTGGCACAACTGGGCGGCGATGCTGCATCTGGTCACGCAGCAGCCGCAGGACGCACTGCGCAATGCGCTACAGATCGTGATCTTCTGCGGCATGCTGATCGTTCTTGGGCTGGTGCCGATGGTGGCCTTCGACGTGTTTTATCAGCTATGGAGCCACTTCAAGAAATTGAAGATGACCAAGCAGGAAATCCGCGACGAACATAAGCAACAGGAGGGCGATCCCCATGTCAAGGGGCGTATTCGCCAGCAACAGCGGGCCATCTCTCGCCGCCGCATGATGGCCGACGTACCGAAGGCCGACGTGATCGTCACCAACCCGACGCATTACGCCGTGGCATTGCAGTACAACGACAAGAACATGAGTGCGCCAAAAGTCCTTGCCAAAGGAGCAGGGGAGATTGCCCTGCGTATTCGTGAGTTGGCGAACGAACACCGTATCCCAACCCTGGAAGCTCCGCCGCTGGCGCGGGCGCTATACCGTCACAGTGAGATTGGGCAACACATTCCGACGACCTTGTATGCCGCCGTGGCCGAGGTCCTGGCCTGGGTCTATCAACTTCGTCGTTGGCAGCGCGAGGGCGGCCTGATCCCGAAAAAACCTCAACGTTTACCGGTGCCGGAAGCACTGGACTTTGCTGGAGAGAATAACTCAGATGGCTAATTTGGCCTCCCTGCTTCGTTTGCCGGGTAATTTTAAAGATACGCAGTGGCAGGTGCTGGCTGGCCCGATACTGATCCTGATGATCCTGTCGATGATGGTGCTGCCGTTGCCGGCATTTATCCTCGACCTGCTGTTTACCTTCAATATTGCCTTGTCGATCATGGTGCTGTTGGTGGCGATGTTTACCCAGCGTACGCTGGAGTTCGCGGCCTTCCCGACCATTCTGCTGTTCTCAACCCTGCTGCGCCTATCGCTGAACGTGGCCTCCACCAGGATCATCCTGCTGGAGGGGCATACCGGTCCGGAGGCTGCGGGACGGGTGGTGGAGGCGTTCGGCCACTTTCTGGTGGGCGGCAACTTCGCCATTGGTATCGTGGTGTTTATCATTCTGGTGCTGATCAACTTTATGGTGATCACCAAGGGGGCCGGGCGTATTGCCGAAGTCGGCGCCCGCTTTGTCCTTGATGGGATGCCGGGCAAGCAGATGGCGATCGATGCCGATCTGAACGCCGGGTTGATCGGCGAAGACGAGGCTAAAAAGCGCCGTTCCGAAGTGACGCAGGAAGCGGATTTTTACGGTTCGATGGACGGTGCCAGCAAGTTTGTGCGCGGTGACGCGGTGGCAGGCTTGATGATCATGGCGATTAACGTGGTAGGCGGCCTGTTGGTGGGTGTGATCCAGCACGGCATGGAGTTGGGTACTGCAGCGGAAACTTATACCCTGCTGACCATCGGTGATGGTCTGGTCGCCCAGATCCCAGCGTTGGTGATCTCGACGGCGGCCGGCGTGATCGTCACCCGCGTTGCTACCGATCAGGACGTTGGCGAGCAGATGGTAGGCCAGTTGTTCAACAACCCGCGCGTGATGGTATTGAGTGCTGCGGTGTTGGGGTTGTTGGGGATGGTTCCCGGCATGCCAAACCTGGTGTTCCTGCTGTTTACGGCGGCGCTGCTGGCGTTGGCCTGGTGGCTGCGCGGGCGCGAACAGCAACCGCCGAAAGTCAAAGAGCAGCCGTTGCCACAGGAAACCCCGCAGGCGGTAGAGGCCAGTTGGTCGGATGTGCAACTGGAAGATCCGTTGGGCATGGAGGTGGGCTACCGCCTGATCCCCATGGTGGACTTTCAACAAAACGGCGAACTGCTGGGGCGTATCCGTGGCATCCGTAAAAAATTCGCTCAGGATACGGGTTATCTGCCGCCGGTGGTACATATTCGCGACAACCTCGAACTGTCGGCGGCCAGTTACCGCATTCTGATGAAAGGGGTGGAGATCGGTAGCGGTGAGGCACATCCGGGTCGCTGGCTGGCGATTAATCCGGGCAATGCCGTGGGTGAGTTGGCCGGTGACAAAACCGTCGATCCGGCCTTCGGGCTCGAGGCGGTGTGGATCGATAGCGCATTGCGTGAACAGGCGCAGATCCAGGGGTTCACGGTGGTGGAAGCCAGCACCGTAGTCGCTACTCATCTCAACCATTTGCTTAGTCAGTTTGCCAGCGAGCTGTTTGGCCGCCAGGAAACCCAGCAGCTGTTGGATCGTGTCTCGCAGGAGATGCCGAAGCTGACGGAGGATTTTGTGCCAGGCGTTGTTTCGCTGACCACGTTGCACAAGGTGCTACAGAATCTGCTGGCCGAGCGAGTGTCGATTCGCGATATGCGCACCATTATAGAAACGCTGGCGGAACATGCGCCAACGCAAAGCGATCCTTTCGAATTGACCTCCGTGGTGCGCGTGGCTCTTGGGCGGGCTATCACCCAGCAGTGGTTCCCGGGTAACGGTGAGATCCAGGTTATTGGTCTGGATACGCCGCTTGAGCGCCTGTTGTTGCAGGCGCTGCAAGGGGGAGGCGGCCTTGAACCGGGGCTGGCCGACCGTTTGCTGGATCAGGCCAGACAGGCGCTGCAACGCCAGGAAATGCTCAGCGCACCGCCGGTGCTGCTGGTAAACCATGCGTTACGTGCCCTGTTGGCGCGCTTCCTGCGCCGCACCTTGCCGCAGTTGGTGGTGTTGTCGAATCTGGAAATCAACGATGAGCGTCAAATCCGCATGACCTCAACCATTGGAGCCGCCTGATGAAAGCTTTCTTTCCTTTGTTGGTGTTGTTCTCTCCGCTGGCAGCGCAGGCGGTGTCTGGCTCTTGGGCTGCCGATGCCAACGGCGTCACGCTGGAAACGGGGAGCGTGCGTGATATCTCCCCCAGCCTGCGGCCGGCTAATCCGCCGGCGGTCGATGCCCGGGTGACCAGCGTAAGCTGGCGTTATCAACTGCTGGCAGGTGCGCCTGCCGGATTGCAGGTGCAGCTTTGTACCTCCTCACGCTGCCTACCGCTCGGCGCGGGCAGCGGCCGAAGTGAGGCGTTCAACGGTATTCCCGCGGACAGCGAGTTCCGCTTCATTTATTACGTGCAGTCTCGCGGCGCGTTAAATCCTCCGCTGCGGGCGATCTCTAATCAGGTGATTGTGAATTATGAGTGAGGGGGATAAGTCATCCCTGGCGTTATTTGCCTTAACAGCCAGTCACGCAACGCAATGATATCCGGGCGTTGCGCGTTTTCTTCCGTGGTAACCAGGTAATAGCGGGCACCGGGTAATGACATCTCGAACGGCGCGGTTATTGTAACAAATCTCGCGCCAGCAACTGGCTGGCAACCACGATAAAGCGATCCTCGTACAGTTAGGTACAGGAGCCAATTCCAGCTGGCGCTAGCTCAGGTGCAAATGAAATTGTGGGAATGGTATGAAATGCAGACTCAGTAGCAGAGTTGTGGCACGTTCTGTCCCCTCTCCTTTTGGGAGAGGGCTAGGGTGAGGGGCCGTGCTCAAACCCCAATCTTACGGCCCAGCAGGCTCCCTGCGCGGGACTGACCATCGGGGCCGTACAGCGATTTATTCTGCTTGTTTAAAATTGCCAGCGCCTGCGTATTGTGCTCAATATGATGATTGAGCAGCATGCCGTTATGGTGATTCTGTTCGCGTAGCTGCAGGCTCAACTGTTGCACTTGCTGCCAACAGGCTGCCAACTGCGGCTGGCCTTCATATGGCGCTTGGCAATGTTGCAGTCGCTCCATCTCCAGCCGCTGTTGGTCCAGATAGTTGACCGTCGCCAGCAGTTGGCTTTTAGCATCGGTCACACGTTGCAAGGCCACGCCTGCCAAGGTATTCGAGCACAGTAATGTGTGCTCTTCCGTTTGCACCGTGCCTAATGCCTGCAAGGTTTCCAGCAGCTTATCCAGCAGTTGTGCCAGGTTTTGCATATCAATGACTCACCCTTAGTGTTAACCCCGATCGGCGCCGGACATCCATTCGCTTTGCACGTCTTGTAACAAGGCGTCGGCAATCTTGCCGGTATCCATCTTCAATTCGCCGTTGCGGATCGCCTGCTTGATGCTTTCCACCCGCTCCAGATCGATATCCTGGCTACCCGGCTGCATCAGGCGCGCCTGTGCCTCGCTCAGCTTAACCTGGGTGCCGTTGACCGTGCTTTCAGAAGATACTTTTTTACGCGCCTGAACTGCGCTTTCTGCCTGTGTTTCTCGCGGTTGCACCGTAGGAACGGGTTGCAACCGTTGGGTACGATCGATACTCATGTTCAATCTCCATCTATATCACCGCCGCCCTGGCAACGGGGGATGTAACGTCTATGACATTCTTATCGGCAAGCTGCGGCAAAGCTTTATTTTTTTATAATGTAATACGAATTGTGCCATCGTCATTGGCAATGCCGCTAACAATCTGCCCGGAGGCCATGCGTACGCGCACGCTGTCTTCGGCAGCGGCGTTGTTCATTGCTTTCCCCGCACCGCTGATATTAAATCCGTCGCCCTGCGCCATCACCTGTACCGCTTGCCCGGCCTTGATCGCCCAGGCCCGTCTTAGCATGATCGGATTCAATGGTTGCCCTGGGCTGATATTGCGCAGGCTGACGGCGCCGATTGCCTTGCCGCTTTCAGTCAGTGTGCGCGCCGGTAAGGTGTCCAGCCGGCCGCTTTTCAGTTTGAGATCCTCTGCGGTCAGCTTACTGCCCGCGCTAATCCCCCGCGCCGCCACCAAATAACTTCCCACCACCTGCACCTGCGCCTGAATAAAACGCCGCTCCTGGCCACAACGGGCCGAGATGCTGATGTTACCCCAGCGGCGAGCATTTTGTGGCATCGAAAGCTGTGGCAATTCGCACTGCGGCCAACGGCTCGCAGGCGTGCGCAGCAGCACCTTAACTTCGGTCACGTTGGCACTATTGGCAAATTGTGACTTGATGAAGCTCTCCACCTGTCCGGCCAGGCCCTCGGCGCGCACGTTCAGGCCGATCAGCAAGCCGACCAACAGCAGGATCCTTTTCATAGCTAGCCTCACAGACGCAGCGACCACAGGGGGACAAGTGTAACCGTATACGCGTGCAGGCTAAGCAGACAAATAGCGACGCATTTTGCCCTTATTCCCACGATAGGCTGACAGGTGGGGCGTTTATGCTGTCGGCTCCAAATTCTAACCTCGCGGAGGGAGCATGCTCGACAAATTGGACGCTGCTCTGCGTTTTGGCCAGGAGGCGCTGAACCTGCGCGCCCAGCGGCAGGAAATCCTGGCGGCCAACATCGCCAACGCAGATACGCCGGGCTATCAGGCTCGTGATATCGATTTCGCCAGCCAACTGAATAAAGTCATGGAGCAGGGGCGCGTCAGCGGCAGCGGTATTGCTCTGAATCTGACCTCAGCGCGCCATATCCCGGCGCAAAATATGCAGCCACCGTCGTTGGATCTCCTGTTCCGCGTGCCGGATCAGCCTTCTATGGACGGCAACACGGTGGATATGGACCGCGAACGCACCAACTTTGCCGATAACAGCCTGAAATATCAAACCGATCTGACGCTGTTGAACGGTCAAATCAAAGGCATGATGTCCGTGCTGCAAGGAGGATAATCCCCATGTCGTTATTGAATATTTTTGATATTTCCGGTTCGGCCCTGTCTGCGCAATCCCAACGTCTGAACGTCAGCGCCAGCAATATGGCCAACGCCGACAGCGCCACCGGCCCGGATGGCCAGCCTTATCGGGCCAAGCAGGTGGTGTTTGAGGTTGCAGCGGCACCGGGCCAGTCAACCGGCGGCGTGCGCGTTTCGCAGGTGGTAGACGATCCCTCACCGGAGCGCCTGGTGTTTCAGCCTGGCAACCCGCTGGCGGATGCCAAAGGCTATGTGCGGATGCCTAACGTCGATGTGGTCGGGGAAATGGTCAACACCATTTCGGCCTCGCGCAGCTACCAGGCCAACGTCGAAGTGTTGAATACCACCAAATCCATGTTGATGAAAACCCTGACGCTGGGTCAGTAACCGGAGCTTTTATTTATGGCCATTGCCGCCACCACCAATGAATCACTCGACAACAGCATTGCCGGGACCGGTGCCAAGAGCGGTCCCGGCAATACCAGCCAGGATCTGAGCAACAGTTTCCTGACGCTGTTGGTGGCCCAGTTGAAAAACCAGGACCCCACCAACCCGATGCAGAATAACGAACTGACCACCCAACTGGCCCAGATCAACACGGTCAGCGGAATTGAGAAGCTCAACACCACGCTTGGCTCAATCTCCGGCCAGATCAGCGGCAACCAGTCAATCCAGGCCAGTTCGCTGATTGGCCACGGCGTGATGGTGCCGGGCAAAGAGATCCTGGTGGGCAATGATGCTGGCAAAGTCAGCACCACGCCGTTTGGCATAGAGCTGGAACGCACCGCTGATGCGGTGACGGCGACCATCAGCGATGCCACCGGCAAAGTGGTACGCACCATCGACCTGGGCGGGCTGACCGCCGGTGTGCATTCCTTCTCCTGGGACGGCTCGCTGGAAGATGGCACCAATGCGCCCGATGGCTCTTACACCGTGGCAATCAACGCCAAAAATGGCAGTGAGCAGTTGGTGGCGCAGCCGCTGCGTTTTGCCATGGTTAACGGCGTCACGCGCGGTACGGACGGGGCAAAACTGGATCTGGGCGTGGCGGGGACCTCGACGCTGGATGACGTGCGCCTGATCCTGTCCAAACTGGGTTCATCAGACTAAGCGCAGTGATTTTCTACGTCGGCAATGGATCGCAGCACCGATCCTGAAGACACCTTTTTAAATGACCTATTTCGGAGAACGACATGGCATTTTCTCAAGCGGTCAGCGGTTTAAACGCGGCTGCAACCAACCTGGATGTGATCGGTAACAACATCGCCAACTCCGCCACCTATGGTTTTAAATCCGGCAGCGTATCCTTTGCCGATATGTTTGCCGGTTCGCAGGTTGGGCTGGGGGTCAAAGTGGCGGGGATCACCCAAAACTTTAATGGTGGCACCACCACCAACACCAACCGGGCAATGGATATCGCCATCAGCCAGAACGGTTTTTTCCGTATGCAAGACGCCGATGGCGGCATCTTCTATACGCGTAATGGCCAGTTCATCATGGATGCCAACCGCAACATCACCAACATGCAGGGGTTGAGCCTGACCGGCTACCCGGCAGCTGGCTCGCCGCCAACCATCCAGCAAGGGGCCGATCCGGTACCGCTGAGCATCCCTGAAGGCATGATGAACGCCAAAGCCAGTACCAACGGCAATATGGTGACCAACTTGAAATCGACCCATCAGCCGCCAAAGGTAACGCCGTTCGATCCCAACAAGACCGACTCGTTTAACTACGTCAACACCATTACCACCTACGATACCCTGGGCAATGCTCACAACATCAATGCCTACTTTGTTAAAACGGCTGATAACAAATGGGACGTTTACACCCAGGATGGCAGCGTCACCGATGCTCCGTCTGCCAAAGCGGGCAGCCTGAACTTTGACAACAGCGGTACGCTGACCGGCACGCTGAATGCGCAGGGCCAGCCAAGTGCCACGCCATTCAACCTGGTGGTGCCAATGTCGGCGAAAGACGGCGCGCTGGCGCAGACCTTTAACCTGAGCTTTGCCGGTAGTCTGCAACAGAACGTCGGCAGCGACTCCGTCAGCAAGATTGCCCAGGACGGCTATGCCACCGGGGAATACCAGGGGTTCCAGATCAACAAAGACGGCACCGTGGTTGGCGTATACAACAACCAGCAGACTCAACTGCTGGGGCAGATCGTGTTGACCAACTTCTCCAACCCGGAAGGGCTGGCCTCGCAGGGTGATAACGTCTGGAAAGAGACCGGTGCTTCAGGTCAGCCGCGTGTGGGCCTGGCGGGTGGTGGCGGCTTCGGTACGCTGACCAGCGGGGCGCTAGAGGCTTCCAACGTCGATCTGAGCCAGGAACTGGTGAACATGATCGTGGCACAGCGTAACTACCAGTCAAACGCGCAAACCATCAAAACCCAGGATTCGATCCTGCAAACGCTGGTCAGCCTGCGCTAATAGGATTGATTTATGGATCACGCGATTTATACCGCGATGGGGGGGGCCAGGCAGACGCTGGAGCAGCAGTCGGTCACGGCCAACAATCTGGCCAACGCCTCGACGCCGGGGTTCCGTGCGCAGCTTTTGGCGCTGCGTGCGGTGCCAGTTGATGGGCCAAGCCTGCAGACGCGTACGCTGGTGGTTGCCTCGACGCCGGGAGCAGACATGAGCCAGGGGCCGCTGAACTACACCGGGCGGCCACTGGATGTAGCATTGCAGCAGGACGGTTTTCTGGCGCTAAGTCTGCCGGACGGTACCGAAGCCTACAGCCGTAACGGCAGCATCCAGATCTCCTCCACCGGGCAGTTGATGGTGCAGGGCGTGCCGTTGATGGGTGATGGCGGGCCGATCGAAGCCCCGCCGCAGGCGGAATTGACGCTGGCGGCGGACGGCACCATCTCGGCGCTAAATCCGGGCGATCCGCCTAACACCATTTCCCAGATTGGCCGTTTGAAGTTGGTGAAGGCCGATGCGCGGGAAGTGGTGCGTGGGGACGACGGCCTGTTCCATTTGACTGCGGAGGCTCAGCAGCAGCGGGGCAACCAACTGCCAAACGATCCCGATGTGCGGATCATGCCGGGGGTATTGGAGGGCAGCAACGTCAAGCCGGTGGAGACGATGGTGGATATGATCGCCAACGCTCGCCGGTTCGAAATGCAAATGAAGGTCATCCACAGCGTGGATGAAAACGCACAGCGCGCCAACTCATTGTTGTCAATGAGCTGAGTGCAGAGGAATAAATCATGATCCCATCCTTATGGATTGCCAAAACCGGTCTGGATGCGCAGCAGACCAATATGGACGTGATCGCCAACAACCTGGCGAACGTCAGTACCAACGGGTTTAAACGCCAGCGTGCGGTGTTTGAAGATCTGCTGTATCAGACCATGCGCCAGCCCGGTGCCCAGTCTTCCGAGCAGACTACGCTGCCTTCCGGTTTGCAGATTGGTACCGGCGTACGTCCGGTGGCGACCGAGCGCATCCACAGCCAGGGCAATCTGTCGCAGACCAACAACAGCAAAGACGTGGCGATCAAAGGGCAGGGCTTCTTCCAGGTAGTGTTGCCGGATGGTACCCAGGCCTATACCCGCGATGGTTCATTCCAGATCGATCAGAATGGCCAATTGGTGACCGCCAGTGGTTTTCAGGTGCAACCGGCGATCACCATTCCGGCCAACGCCCTGAGTATTACCGTGGGCCGTGATGGCATCGTCAGCGTGACCCAGCAGGGCCAGACGGCGGCGCAGCAGGTCGGGCAACTGACGTTGACCACTTTTATCAACGATAGCGGCCTGGAAAGCATGGGTGAAAACCTGTACCAGGAAACCGAAAGCTCCGGTGCGCCCAACGAAAGTACCCCCGGTCTCAACGGGGCCGGCCTGTTGTATCAGGGCTATGTTGAAACCTCTAACGTCAACGTGGCGGAGGAACTGGTCAACATGATCCAGACCCAGCGCGCCTATGAGATCAACAGCAAAGCGGTATCAACGTCCGATCAGATGTTGCAAAAGCTGACGCAACTGTAATCGACGGGCGCAGCCTGCTGCGCCCGTAATCCTAATCCAGAGCAACAAAGGCGATACCCGTGGTAACCACCTTTTTAGCGGCCAGCGTGCCGCAGCAAGGCAAACGCGTCCTGGCCGGGCTGCTGATGCTGACAGTCGGCGGCTGTGCCTATATTCCGCATACCCCCCTGGTTGACGGGGCTACCACGGCTCAGCCCGCTCCGGCAGGCGCTCCGGTGCCAAACGGTTCTATTTTCCAGGCGGCACAGCCGATGAACTATGGCTATCAGCCGCTGTTTGAGGATCGTCGCCCGCGTAATATCGGCGACACTCTGACCATCGTGCTGCAAGAAAACGTCAGCGCCAGCAAGAGCTCATCCGCTAACGCCAGCCGCAACGGGGCCAGCAAATTTGGCGTGGCCACCTCACCGCGTTACCTCGACGGGCTGCTCGGTAATGCGCGCGCCGACATGGATATCTCCGGCGACAGTACCTTCGGCGGCAAGGGCGGGGCCAACGCCAACAACACCTTTAACGGCACCATTACCGTCACGGTCAATCAGGTATTGGCCAACGGCAACCTGCACGTGGTGGGCGAAAAGCAAATTGCCATCAATCAGGGCACCGAATTCATCCGTTTCTCCGGTGTGGTTAATCCCCGCACCATCAGTGGCAATAACTCGGTCACGTCCACCCAGGTGGCGGATGCACGCATTGAATACGTCGGCAACGGCTATATCAATGAAGCGCAGACCATGGGGTGGCTACAGCGCTTCTTCTTAAATGTTTCACCGTTCTAAGGATTGACCGATGTTGAAAAAGTTACTTCTCACACTGTCCATGATGTTGGTTTGCCTGCCGGCGACGGCGGAACGCATCCGCGATCTGGTGACGGTACAGGGCGTACGTGACAACGCGTTGATTGGTTACGGCCTGGTCGTGGGGTTGGACGGCTCTGGCGACCAGACCATGCAAACCCCATTTACCACCCAGAGCCTGAGCAACATGCTGTCGCAACTGGGGATCACCGTACCGCCAGGCACCAACATGCAGTTGAAAAACGTGGCGGCGGTGATGGTAACCGCCAAGCTGCCGCCGTTCTCCCGTGCGGGGCAGAGCATTGACGTGGTGGTGTCCTCAATGGGTAACGCCAAGAGCCTGCGAGGCGGGACATTGCTGATGACGCCGCTTAAAGGCGTCGATAATCAGGTTTATGCTTTGGCGCAGGGTAACGTGCTGGTCGGCGGGGCCGGTGCGTCCTCCGGGGGCAGCAGCGTGCAGGTCAATCAGTTGGCCGGTGGCCGTATCAGCAACGGTGCAACCATCGAACGTGAATTGCCCACCACCTTCGGCCAGGATGGCGTGATCAACCTGCAACTGAACGACGATGATTTCACCCTGGCACAACAGATCAGCGATGCCATCAACCGCCAGCGCGGTGGCGGCACCGCCTCTCCGCTCGATTCCCGTACCGTGCAGGTGCTGGTACCACGCGGCAATAGTTCGCAGGTGCGTTTCCTGGCGGATATTCAGAATATCAGCATTAACGTTGGAGCGATGGATGCCAAGGTTATCATCAACTCCCGTACCGGCTCGGTGGTGATGAACCGCGATGTGGTACTGGATTCCTGTGCGGTGGCGCAAGGGAACCTGTCGGTGGTGGTCGATCGGCAAAACACCGTCAGCCAGCCGGATACGCCATTCGGCGGTGGCCAGACCGTGGTGACGCCGAATACCCAGATTTCCGTGCAGCAGCAGGGCGGTTCACTGCAAAAAGTGAACGCCAGCGCCAACCTCAATAACGTGGTTCGCGCGTTGAATGCGCTGGGGGCGACGCCGATCGACCTGATGTCTATCTTGCAGGCAATGCAGAGCGCCGGTTGCCTGCGTGCCAAACTGGAAATTATCTGATGAGCAGCGATCTGATGGCCATGTCGGGTGCTGCCTATGACACCCAGTCGCTGAACGGCCTCAAGCGCGATGTTGCCGCCGATCCGCAGGGCAATATCAAACAGGTTGCCCAGCAGGTGGAAGGAATGTTCGTGCAGATGATGCTGAAAAGCATGAGGGCAGCGTTGCCGCAGGATGGCGTCTTGAGCAGCGATCAGACGCGGTTGTATACCTCGATGTACGATCAGCAGATTGCCCAACAGATGTCGCAGAAAGGTCTGGGGCTGGCGGACATGATGGTTAAGCAACTCTCTGCGGGGAACAGTCGCCCAAGCGAAACCGCCGGGACGGTCCCCATGGCGCTGGACAATGAGGTATTGCAGACCTTACCGCGTCAGGCATTGGAGCAGATGGTGCGCCGGGCAGTGCCAAAAATGCCGCCGGTGCCTTCCTTGCCACTGAGCAACGGCAACTTTGTGGCGCAGCTGTCCATACCGGCACGAGTTGCCAGCCAGCAAAGCGGTATTCCGCACCAGTTGATCATGGCGCAGGCCGCGCTGGAGTCTGGCTGGGGGCAACGCGAGATCCCAGCGGCGGATGGTTCACGCAGCTACAACCTGTTTGGTATCAAGGCCGGTCGCAGTTGGGACGGCCCGGTGACGGAGATCACCACTACCGAGTTTGAAGAAGGGGTGGCGAAGAAGGTCAAGGCCCGTTTCCGCGTATATGGCTCCTATATGGAAGCGATTGGGGATTACGTCAAGCTGCTGACCAACAACCCGCGCTACGCCAACGTTGCCAGTGCCAGCAGCCCCGAGCAGGCGGCACATGCGCTGCAAAAGGCCGGTTATGCTACCGATCCGCTGTATGCCAAAAAGTTGGTCAGCATGATCCAGCAGATGAAAAATGTCGGGGAGCAGGTAAGCAAAGCCTATACCCACGATTTGCAGGATCTGTTTTAGCCGTTGGGCGCAGCATGCTGCGCCCGTTTTTTTACTCAAGTTTGTCGTCAGATGGCCGATAACCCAAACAGGCTGGATGGCAACGCCCGGCACAATTTTTGACCTCTGTGGGCCGCTGGCACCGCAGCATAAGGAACCTCTATGTCCAACAGCTTAATCAATACCGCGATGAGTGGCCTGAATGCGGCGCAGGTTGCGCTCAGCACCGTCAGTAATAATATTTCCAACTACAACGTGGCGGGCTATAACCGCCAGACTGCGATCCTGGCGCAGAACGGCGGCCTGGGCACCATGAACGGATTTATCGGCAACGGTGCCACTGTGACCACGGTTAATCGTGAGTATAACCAGTTCATCATGACCCAGCTGCGCGGAGCGCAAAGCGAGGCTTCGGCCCAGAGCAGCTACTTTGAGAAAGTCTCCCAGATCGACAACCTGTTGGCGTCCAAAACCAACACCCTGGCATCGGGGATGGAAGATTTCTTCAAAAACCTGCAAAACGTTGTCAGCAATGCCGGGGATGATGCCGCCCGTCAGACCGTGTTAGGCAAGGCCAACGGCCTGGTGAATCAGTTCAACAATGCGGATAAGTATCTGCGCGATATGGATGCGGGCGTCAATCAGCAACTGAGCGACAGCGTCAACCAGATCAATACCTACAGCCAGCAGATCGCCCGTTTGAATAACGAAATCACCCAGATGCGGGCCAGCAGCGGCGGCAGCGAGCCGAACGCATTACTGGATCAGCGCGATCAGTTGGTGACAGAGCTTAACAAGGTGGTCGGGGTTCAGGTTACCCAGCAGGATGGTGATGCCTATACCGTGACCTTCGCCAACGGCCTGACGCTGGTGCAAGGCAACTCCTCCTACCAAGTGACGGCGATGCCTTCCAGCAAAGACCCGTCGCGCCTGACGCTCGGTTACGATCGCGGCAATGGCGCTAGCGAAATTCCGGAAAGCCAGATTGGTAGCGGCAGCGTCAGCGGCGTGCTGAAGTTCCGCAGCGAATCACTGGACAGCGCGCACAACCAATTGGGACAACTGGCCCTGGCGTTGGCCGATAGCTTTAACCAGCAGCATCGCGAAGGTTTTGATATCAACGGCGATCCGGGGGAAGATTTCTTCAGCTTCTCAGGTGGGCGTACGGTCAACAATACCAACAACACCGGTAATGCCTCGCTGTCGGTCTCCTTTACCGATACCAGCAAGGTCAAGGCCAGCGACTATCGCATGGAGTTTGACGGTGCCAACTGGCAGGTCACGCGTCTGTCCGACAACGTCAAAGTGCCTGCCACTGCAGGCACCGATGCGGATGGCAAACCGACGCTGAGCTTTGATGGCCTACAGATCGGTGTGACGGGCAACGCGAAAAAGAATGACAGCTTTACCGTGAAACCGGTTAGCGATGTGGCCGGCACCCTGAAGGTCGCCATCAGCGACTCGGCCAAGTTTGCTGCCGCAGGCGCGGAAGATGGCGGCAAGGGCGATAACGACAACGTCAAGAAACTGCTCGATCTGCAAACCGCCAAAGTGGTGGACGGCAAAGCCACCTTGAGCGGTGCCTATGCGGGATTGGTGAGCAGCGTCGGTAACCAGACCGCCACCGCCAAGGCCAACAGCACCGCACAAACCAATATTGTGACCCAATTGCAAACCCAACAGCAGTCCATATCCGGGGTCAATCTGGATGAAGAGTATGGCGAACTGCTGCGTTTCCAACAGTATTACATGGCCAATGCGCAGGTGATCCAGACCGCCAGCTCGTTGTTTGACGCCATACTGAATATTCGTTGATTTTACCGTTAACCGCAGCCGGTATGCCGGCTGTGGATGCCCTTAGTGAGGAACCCAACCCATGCGCATGAGCACCAGCATGATCTACCAACAGAATCTGTCGGGGGTCACCAATAATCAGTCTCTGTGGATGCAGTCCGGGCAGCAGCTTTCCAGCGGCAAGCGTGTGCTTTACCCTTCGGACGATCCATTAGCGGCGTCACAGGCGGTGATGATCTCGCAGTCGATATCAGAAAACAGCCAGTATGCGTTGGCACGCACTTTTGCCCGTCAGAACATCTCGATGGAAGAAACCGTGCTGCGTAACGCCGCCGACGGCATCAAGGATATGAAAACGCTGATCGTCAACGCCGGTGACGGCACGCTCAGCGACAATGACCGCGACTCTTTGGCCACCCAGTTGCAGGGGCTGAAAGATCAGCTACTCAGCCAGGCCAACAGCACTGACGGTAACGGCCGTTTTATTTTTGCTGGCTTTGCCAATGACAAAGCCCCCTTTGTTGAGCAGGGTGGCAAGGTGGTTTATCAGGGTAGCAGCTCGGCCATTGAGCAGAAAGTAGATGCTAACCGCACCATGACCGTGGGCCACACCGGCAGCTCGATATTTATGTCGCTGACCAGCAATATCAAACCGGAGCCGGACGGCAGCCCTTCCGAAGCTAACGTGTTCGAGAGTATCGACACCGCGCTAAAGGCGCTGAAGACCCCGCTGCAAGGGGCCGATGAGGCTACCCGTACGCAGGTGACGGCGGCGCTCGATAAGGCAACCCGTGGCCTGGATAACAGCTATAACAACGTGCTGAGCACCAATGCGGTACTGGGGACTCAGTTGCAAGAGTTGGACGTGCTGGACAGAATCGGCATTGAAAACAATACGGCTAACCAAAATGAGCTGACCGCGCTGGTTGATGCGGACGTGGTAGAGGCGATCTCGTCTTACTACATGCAGCAGGCAGCCTTACAGGCATCGTATAAGACCTTCAGCGATATGCAGGGTATGTCGCTATTCCAGATGAATCGCTAAGAAATAGATATTCACGCTTGTAGGGCACTGCGCCCTATAACGTGGATATAGAGCGCAGCACCGTTTTTACACAGCCTGATTTAACGGCGGGAAACGTCAGGATATTCAGGCAGGATAAGTGACCTCACTATTTTAACGCTACGCATTAAAAACAGGTTATTTTTTCTTTTTGGCTACGGTCCAAATCTTACCGCAGGCGGAAGGTGTGATCTGCATGCGGTTACTGCTCCAATGCGCCATTCCCAAGGCTCTGCGTGCCTTCCTGTTGGTTTTCGTCTTCATTCCATGCTCCTGGCTGTATTGAGATAAGTCAGTTGAGATAAATAAAATACCGCCGCCTGAAGGCGCGGTGTTTTATTTTCTTGGTTATCAATTTTTAATAAACCGCCAACCAAGCCAATGGTTTAATCCGTGTTTTATACGGCATGGGATTTATTTGATGAGGTCATTCTAAGGGGGGTATTTTATTATTCAAGCCCAGCAGGATAATCGCCGCTAAATCTGGTTAATTTCGCTTTTTCAACTTTTTATCTCGGAAAATATCTTTCGCTGCGAGTTTGTCTTGCGGGTAATCTCAGCGTTAAGGGGACATACCGCCGATCACCGCCGCCAGACGATCGAAAAACTCACCGAACAGATGCTCGCAGAAGGGGGCCAGCATCGGCATCATCATGCCAAGGGTCAACATGCCGATGGTTAACGTCACCGGGAAACCGATCACAAATACCGAAAGCTGTGGGGTAACGCGGTTGAGCAGGCCAAGTGCCAGGTTCAGCGTCAGCAACAGGCAGATCAGCGGCAGGGCCAGCATCATACCGTTAATGAAGATCAGCGTTCCTGCCTGGGTCAGCGCCAGGAAACCGTTACCGTTCAGCGGCCGCGCCTGGATCGGCAGGGTGTGGAAACTGTCTGCCAGCAGCGATATCAACCACAGGTGACCATCGAAGCTGAGGAACAACAACATCGCCAGCAGGTTCAGCAGGCGCGCCAGCAGTGGCGTATTGGGGCCGCCGGAGGGATCGAAGAAGGTAGCAAAGGACAGCCCCATCTGCATGCCGATCACCTCTCCTGCCAAGCGCACCGCAGCGAAAGCGAACTGCATCGTCAAACCGATCGCCACGCCGATCAGGATCTGCTGCACGGTCAGCCACAGGCCGGTGACCGAAAACAGGGGGATATTGCTGGTGGGCAGCGTGGGAGCGATCAGCAAGACGATCAGGCCGCCAAGGCCGATTTTCACCCGCTTGGAGATCTGTTTTTCGCTGAACAGCGGGGCGGTGCTAATCAGCGCCAGGACGCGCAGCAGTGGCCAGAAGAACTGGCTGAGCCAGACGCTGAGCTGGGCGCTGTCAAAGGTCAGCATGGTTAGCCGATCAGGTTCGGCAGGTTGCTGAACAGCATGCGCATGTAGTCCAGCAGCAGGTTGAGCATCCACGGTCCGGCAACGATCAGGGTGGCGACCACGGAGAGAATTTTGGGAATAAACGACAGCGTCATTTCGTTAATCTGCGTGGCGGCCTGCAGCAGGCTGACGATCAGCCCGCTGAACAGCGCGGCCAGCAGCAGCGGGGCGGCCAGCGCCAGCGCCACTTTCATCGCTTCCGTACCCAGCGCCATTACCGATTCAGGTGTCATCTCTTTTCTCCAATATGGGAGGTTGCGTTCTGCCCCTCACCCCAACCCTCTCCCAAAGGGAGAGGGAGCTAATCTGTGCTCCTTCGGAAAGAATATTGTGCTGTCAGTAATTCTTTTCTTTCAGATGGATAACTAAAGTTTCAGCAAACTCGATCGGTCCCCTCTCCTGGGGGAGAGGGTTAGGGTGAGGGCGAGGGGGCCACTCCGATCTAGCTATAAAAACTCTGTGCCAGCGATCCCAACAGCAACTGCCAGCCATCCACCAGCACAAACAACATCAGCTTGAACGGCAGTGAGATAGTCGCGGGCGGTACCATCATCATCCCCAGCGCCATCAGCACGCTGGCCACCACCAGATCGATGATCAGGAATGGAATAAATACGGTAAAGCCAATCTGGAAGGCGGTTTTCAGCTCACTGGTGACGTAGGCGGGCAACAGAATACGCATCGGGACGGCCTCCGGGCCTTCCAACGCGGGCAGGTTAGCCAGCCTGGCGTACAGGGCGAGATCGCTTTCCCGTGTCTGGCGCAGCATAAATTCGCGCAGCGGTTGCGAACCTTTGTCGATCGCTACCTCCATGCTGATCTTGTCCTGGCTGAACGGCAGATAGGCATCCTGGTACACTTTGTCGAACACCGGTGACATGATGAAAAAGGTCAAAAACAGTGCCAGCCCCAGCATCACCTGATTGGGCGGTGCTGACGGGGTGCCGAGGGCGTTACGCAACAGCCCGAGCACGATGATGATGCGGGTGAAGCTGGTCATCATCAGCAGCATTGCAGGCAGGAAGCTGAGCGAGGTGAGCAGTACCAGCGTCTGTACCGGCAGCGTCCAGCTTTGGCCGCCGTTGGCCGTAGGTTGGCTAATCAGCCCCGGCAACTGTGCCAAAGCGGCAGGGCTGAGCAGTAGCAGGCCAGCGGCCAGCAGCGGGCCAAAAGCCCGGCGGTGGGAGGATGGATTCATGCCGATTTATCCGGGCGTTTTAATACGTTTTGCATCAGCTGGCGGAAATCTGCCGGTGATTTATGGTCTGTTGCCTCCTGCGCCGGTGGTGCGGGCAGGGTGTGTAACGGGGTGATCTGCTGAGCCGTAACGCCCAGCACCAGCCAGGTGTTATCCACTTCAACCACCACCACACGTTCGCGTTGGCCAACCGGACAGCTGGCACGTAGGTTGAGCAATTTTTGATTGCCACGGGCCTGCGGGGCAAAACCCAGCCGACGGAACAGCCAGCCAGCGAGCAAGATCAGCAGCAAAACTGCGCCCAGCGCGCTGCTGACCTGCATCAATACCGAGCCGGTTGGCAATGCCGTACTGCTGGGCTGCTGGGTGCTTTGTGTCTGCACGCTGGCGTTGGCGTTCATCAGCGGCTCAGGCGGCGCATGCGCTCGGAAGGCGTGATGATATCGGTGATGCGTACGCCGAACTTGTCGCCGACCACCACCACTTCGCCCTGCGCAATCAGATAGCCGTTAATCAGGATATCCAATGGCTCACCAGCCAGACCATCCAACGCCACCACAGAGCCTTGCGACAGGCGCAGTAACTCTTTGATGGTCATCTTGGTGCGGCCCAATTCCACGGTCAGCTTGACCGGGATATCCAGGATCAGATCGATATCTTGCAGGCTACCCAACGCATCCTGAGCTTCCAGCGACTTGAATACGCCCTCGGTAGAGGCGGATTTCTCGGTCGCCTGTTGCTCGTTAAACGCATCAGCCCACAGATCGTCTACGGAGTCCTTCTCTTCGCCAGACGGTTGTTTAGGATCACTCATTGGGCCGTTCCTCACTCAGGGCATTCAAAATAGGGTTAATCAAATGTTCAACACGCAGGGCGTACTGCCCGTTCAAGGTGCCGTATTGGCTGGTCAAGACCGGGACGCCGTCAACATGGGCAATCAGGCGTTCCGGTTTATCGATCGGTAACACGTCGCCCGGCTGGAGTTTCAGCACTTTCGACAGGCGCATCGGGATATCGACAAAGTTGGCTATCAACTCCAGTTCGGAGTGCTGAACCTGTTTCACCAGCGTTTCCCGCCAGTGGCTGTCTTCCTGGCGTGAGTTCTCCAGCGGTGGGTTAGTCAACAGCTCGCGCAGTGGCTCGATCATGGCGAATGGAATACAGATATTGAACTCGCCGCTCAGTGCCCCGATCTCCACCTGGAACGGCGTGGTCACCACGATATCGTTGGGAGAGGTGGTGATATTAGTGAACTTGACCTGCATTTCGGCACGCACGTATTCCACATCGATCTTGTAGATGGCGCTCCAGGCATCGCCGTAGGCGTCCAGCGCCAACCGCAGCATGCGCTTGATCACCCGCTGTTCGGTCGGCGTAAATTCGCGGCCTTCAACCTTGGTAGGAAAACGGCCATCGCCACCGAACAGGTTATCCACGGCGATAAATACCAGGCTGGGGGCAAACACAAACAGCGCCGTGCCGCGCAGTGGATTCAGGTGTACCAGGTTCAGGTTGGTCGGCACCGGCAGGTTGCGGGCAAACTCATGGTACGGCTGGATCTTGATCGACCCAACGGTGATATCCGGGCTGCGGCGCAACAGGTTAAACAGCCCCATGCGAAACTGGCGGGCAAAACGCTCGTTAATGATCTCTAGCGCGTGCAGGCGCTCACGCACCACGCGGCGTTGAGTCGTGGGATCGTAAGGTTTTATCTCGCTTTCATGACCGATGACGGCGGCGGGTTCATCCCCCGCGCTGTCGCCATTGAGCAGTGCGTCGATCTCGGCCTGTGAAAGAATATTGTCGCCCATGGTTAATTACCGCAGTATGAAGGCAGTGAACAGCACATCGCTGACCACTTGCTTCGGTTGTCCCGTCACCAGCGGTGGGCTGAGCACGTCTTTAATCTGTGCCACCAGTTGCTGTTTCCCTTGCTCGTTGGCCAGTTTGCTTGCTTCCTGGCGTGAAAGCAGCATTAGCAGACGGCTACGTACTTCCGGCAGAAAATCGTTCAACTGGCGGCGTGTTTCTTCATCTGGCAGGCGCAGCGTCAGGCCGATATACAGCACGCGGTCCGGGTTGTTATCTGGGGTCACCAGATTGACGGTAAAGGTATCCAGCGGCATAAACACCGGTGCCGGAGGTGGCTGCTTTTTTTCCTCGGCGGCGGGTTGACCGTTCTTATGCTGCTGCATCAACCACCAGCTATAGCCTGCGGCGCCGCTCGCGCCCAAGGCGATCAGTACCAGCAGGATCACCAGTATCGGACGTTTCTTTGTTGCTGCTGTTGGAAGGGAGTTCTGAGACATTACTAAGCCAAATCCTGTTCTATGCGTGCTGACAAGCTGCACGCAATACATGTAATTCCATTATCCCGCTTATTCTGGGCTGCAATAGCCAGAATAGACGGGGAAAAGCGTGCCAGCTTGGGCGTTTGCACGCCGTCAGGCGAAAATATCAACGCCGTCGACCGAGCGTGCCATCGCCTGCAACGCCGCTGGAGCACTCAGGGCTTCAACGCCGGTTTCGGCGCTGCCGTGCTGTTCACGGTAAGAAGGCTGCCCGCCTTGGTGAGAGGCTTGCTGCTGCGACTGTTGCGGCTGCGGCAGTGACTCACCGCCAACGCTGCTATGGCCAAGGTTGATACCGCTTTCCGCCAACGCATGGCGCAGATGAGGCAGGGCCGCTTCCACCGCAGCCCGCACCTGGCCATGTGCCGAGGCGATATGCAATTGGGCCTGGTTATCGTCGAGCTTCAGGGTGATTTGCAAGGCCCCAAGTTCCTGCGGATGCAGGCGTAATTCGGCGCTCTGCTGGCCGTTGCGGTGGAACATCAGCACCTGCTGCCCCAGCGCCTGCTGCCATTCCGGGCTGCCGAGTTGAGCGTTCAACTGTGGCGTTGCCGGTATGCTTACCGTCGGGCTGACAGGTTGGCTGGCGATGACCGGGCTGGAAACCGGTGCTGGGGCGGCGTGCTGTGGAGTTGCTGAAGGTTGCGCCGATTCAGCCGCCATTTTCAGTGGGGTGGTGCCGCCATCTTGATTGTCATCGGTCTGAGAAGACAGTACCGCCGCCGCGTCGGTTTTGGTGGTCGAGGCGGATTTATCGTCTATGTTCGGCTGCGCTTTTGACGCTGGCAGACCGGTAGGGGATAACGCCGGTTTTTCGCTCAGGGTGGTTAACAGTGATGCCGCTCCCGTCAGCGGCGTTTCGTCTCCGCTTGGTTCAGCGGTGGTCGCTACTCCATTCCCTGGTAACGGCTGCACTACGGCGGCAGGCAGCATGGCAAACAGGGCCTGCAAGCTGGCCAAATCTAAAGTATCGACAGGTTGCAAAGGTTGTTCGTCATCGCTGTTGGTTAACCGGGTTTGGCTATCGTCTGCCGCATCCAGATCCTGCGGAGCGGCCAACAACCGGCCACGATCGCCAAACGAGGTCAGCAATTGGTTAAGTTGTTGGCGGCTAAGGGCGGAGATTTGCGGATCGTCGGCCAGAAGCTTTGCCGCGTCAGGTTTACCCGTTGGCTGCCCATCGGGCGCGAAGCGTTCGCCGAGCAGTTGAGCAAAGCTGGCAGCAAGCCCGGCATCATCCAGCGACAGCGCGGTAAGCCCAATATCCGTGCCATCAGCGGTCGCCGGTAGGCCAGAGAGTACGTTGAGATTCATGGATTCAGATTCCTTTGTGAACTGCGTTGCGCGAACTCATCCATCAGTTTTTGGTCACGCTTGTTTTCCAGCATCAGCTCGGCGCTGAGGGCTCGGGTATTGAGCGTTTCGAAAGCGTTCAGTCGCTGCTGTTTGTCCTGCCACTGCTTGACCGCCCGTTCGACCTTCTCGCCCCACTTTAGCAACTGCTGGCGGTGCTGGTTGATGGCCAGTTCGAGCGTGCCGATAAACTGCTGGTAGTTTTGCCAACTGGCGGAACCCATGCCGCTAGATAGGGTGCTGTTCAGCTTTTGCCGATACTCATCCTGGTAGTTGAGCAGCATGGCAAGCTGTTGCTCCGCCGCCTGTTGCGCCTGACGTGCCTGGCCGAGGTGCTGTGCGGCCTGTTCTACGGCATCCTGCGCCAGATCGCGCAGGATAATCAGCGGTGACTGTGGTTTCATGGTGCTTAGGCTCCGTGGTTAAACAATCAGTTGCTGCAACTGCTGGCAGGCATCGTCGTAGCCGCTGCGCTCGAAAATGCCCTGTTGCAGATAGGCTTCCATTTGCGGATACAGCGCCATGGCTTTGTCCAGCAACGGATCGCTGCCTGCGGCGTAGGCTCCTACACTGATCAGATCGCGGTTACGTTGGTAACTGGCCAGCATCTGTTTGAAGTTACGTACCCGCCGGTAATGCTCCTCATCGATCAGCGAGGTCATGGCACGGCTGATCGAGGCTTCAATATCGATGGCGGGGTAGTGGCCCGCCTCCGCCAATCGCCGGGAGAGCACCACATGGCCATCGAGAATGGCGCGTGCCGAATCGGCAATCGGGTCTTGCTGGTCATCACCCTCGGTCAACACGGTATAAAAAGCGGTGATGGAACCGCCGCCGCTGATGCCGTTACCAGCACGCTCCACCAGTGCGGGCAGTTTGGCGAATACCGAAGGCGGATAGCCTTTGGTAGCCGGGGGTTCGCCGATCGCCAGGGCGATTTCACGTTGCGCCATGGCGTAGCGGGTCAGGGAATCCATAATCAGCAGTACGTGTTGGCCGCGATCGCGGAAGTCTTCGGCGATGCGGGTGGCGTAGGCGGCACCTTGCATACGTAACAGCGGGGAAACGTCTGCCGGTGCGGCGATCACCACCGAACGGGCGCGCCCCTCGGGGCCGAGGATATTTTCGATAAAGTCTTTCACTTCGCGGCCACGTTCGCCGATCAGACCGACGACGATCACATCGGCCTGGGTATAACGCGCCATCATGCCGAGCAGCACGCTTTTACCCACGCCAGAACCGGCGAACAGGCCCATGCGTTGGCCGCGGCCCACGGTAAGCAGCCCGTTAATGGTGCGTACACCCACATCGAGTACCTGTTCGATCGGAGTGCGCTGCAATGGGTTGAATGGTGCGGTGATCAACGGCGCGCGGTAGCCGGTATCTGGTGCTGGTAGACCGTCGAGCGGTTTGGCACCGCCGTCGAGCACTCGACCAAGCAATGCTGGGCCAAGGGGTAACTGTTTGCTGGCGCTTTGCCCTTCGGGGGAGACGCGAGCATAAACCCGAGCGCCGGGCACGATGCCGTCGACCTCTTCCAGCGGCATCAGGAACAGCCGCTGGCCGTTAAAACCGACCACCTCGCTTTCTACCTCCTGCACTACACCGCTGTCATGGCGTTCGATCAGACAGGTGGCCCCCAGCGGTAACTGCAAACCGGTGGCTTCCAGTACCAGCCCGGTGGCTCGGGTCAGGCGGCCATAGCGGCGCACCGCTGGCGCACGGGCTATACGTTTTTCCAGACTGTCCAGCGAGTTCAGCCAGCGGCCAAGACGAACGGTCATCATAGCTCTCCCGGTGCGGCCAGACGGCACAGTTCATGCCAGCGGGTGGCCAGGCTGGCATCCAGATCGCCTTCTTCTGCACTGACCTTGCAGCCGCCTGGATGTAACTGGCCGTCGGCCAGCAGCCGCCAGCCGTGCAGGCTGAGGGTCATGCCAAGCTGCTGCTCCACCCGTTCATAATCATCCGGGTGGACGCGCAGCTGAGGTTTGCCGCTGAACATCGGTTCTTGCTGGATCAACTGTTGGATCTGGCCGAGCAGGGCGGTGCCGTCGCAAACCGGCGCTTGGCCGATCACCTGTTTGGCCGCTGTCAGAGCCAGCTGCATCAGGCGCGAGGCAATCACGCTGTCGAGTGCGTCCAGCGTATGCTGGAACTCGGTGACCAACTGCTGCCAATGTTCCGTGATCGGTTGCTGCTGCTGTTGGCCTGCCAGAATGCCTTGCTGACGGCCTTCCTCCAGCCCTGCCTGGAAACCGGCGTCATAACCTTTCTGCTGGCCCTCGGCAAAGCCTTGTTGCTGACCTTGCTGTTGGGCCTGCAAACGCAGCATCTCGAGGCGTTGCTGTTCGTCGATGCTGTCGTCCTGTGGGATGGTGATCACCTCAGGCGGGCTTTCCGGTTCCAGCACCGGTTTGGGATCCGCCAGATCGTTAAGCGACCAGAGCTGCCAGGGTAGGGTGTTGAGGCGATCAGACATAGGTGTCCTCGCCACCGCCGATGATCATTTCGCCGGTTTCTGCCAGGCGACGTACCACCAACAGGATGGCTTTCTGTTCGTTCTCCACCTGCGACATGCGCACCGGGCCACGGTTGGCCAGATCGTCGCGCAGGATATCGGCGGCGCGTTGCGACATGTTCTTGAGGAACTTCTCGCGCAGCGGCTGTTCGGCCCCTTTCAGGGCGATCAGCAGGGATTCGCTTTCCACGTCCTGCAACAGGCGCTGGATGCTGCGATCGTCCACTTCGACCAGGTTTTCGAACAGGAACATTTCGTCGATGATTTTCTGCGCCAGTTCGCCGTCGTATTCGCGCATGGCACCGATAACCGCCTCTTCCTGCTGAGTTTTCATCAGGTTGATAATCTCGGCGGCGGTACGGACGCCACCCATTTTGCTGCGCTTGAGGTTCTGGCCGTCCAGCAGATTGTTCAGTACTTCGGTCAGCTCTGCCAGGGCATCCGGCTGTACGCCGCCGAAGGTGGCGATACGCAGCATGACGTCGTTGCGTAGGCGCTCCTCGAACTGTGCCAGGATATCTGCCGCCTGGCCACGTTTGAGGTGTACCAGGATGGTGGCGATGATCTGCGGGTGTTCGTCGCGGATCAGGTCGGCCGCGCTTTGCGGCTCCATAAAGTTGAGTGTTTCCATGCCGGAGGTGTCTTCGCGTGATTCGAGAATATCCTCCAGCAGGCTGCTGGCACGTTCTTCACCCAAGGCTTTAACCAGCACCGTGCGCAGGTAGTCGCTGGCATTGACGCTCAGCGCGGCATACTGTTCGGCATCGTCCTCAAACTCGCGGAGGACCTCGCTCAACTGTTTGTGGGATACCTGACGCATGCTGGCCATGGTGCCACTTAACTGCTGCACTTCCCGTGACGAGAGGTGCTTGAAGACTTCGGCGGCGCGATCTTCACCCAGCGTCATCAGCAGGATGGCGCTCTTTTCGGTACCTGTCAGGCTCATAGTTCGTTACTCATCCATTGACGGATCACCAGAGCGACCACGCGTGGATCTTTATCTGCCAGTTCGCGGATCCGCTGGCTCTGGACTTCAGCATTGACGCGTTGCTGTGATTTCTTATGCAGCGCCTGCTCTTCATGACTTGGCTTGTTCACCTCAGCCGGGCGACTGGCTGGCGTATTGGCAGCGGCCACCGCAGCCTGCTGTGCTACCTGACGGCTTTGCAGCTGCGGACGAACCAGCTTGCGCCACAAAATCCAGGCCACCAGCAGCACCAGCAAATAGCGGCCTGCGTTGAACAACTGATCGACAAACGACTGTGATTGCCAGAACGGCAACTCGCCACCGGTCTGCACCACGTCGTTGAACGGGGTATTGACCACGTTGAGCGTATCGCCACGGCTGCTGGAGTAGCCCATTGCTTCACGGACCAGCGACTCCACCTGAGCCAATTGCTCTTTGCTCATCGGCTGCGGTTTGCCGTCTTTATCGGTACCCAGGGTGTTGAGCACCACGGCGACCGACAGGCGTTCCACCGACCCAGACTTGTGCTGGGTATGACGAATGGTGCGATCCACCTCGTAGTTGGTGGTTTCGTCACGGCGACTGTTTTGCGCTACGTTACTGCTAGCTCCGGTACGCGTGTTGTTGCTGGCATTGTTTGCCGTGGCAGGCGTATTAGTATTGCCCGCCGTAGTTTTTGGTGTTTCGATCGGCGCAGTCGGTGGTGTACTGGGTTGGTTGGAAAGGGCACCCGGTACGCCGCCTATCTGTTGTCCACCGTTCTGTTCACTCTGGCTGAGCTGTCTGGAGCGTACCGCGGATTTATCCGGCTGTTGGTTGGGCTGGTACTGTTCGTCGGTTTGCTCGCGGGTGGAGAAATCGATTTGTGCCGTTACCTGTGCACGCACGTTCGCGCTGCCGACAATCGGTGCCAGAATGGCTTCAATACGGCGCTGATAGCGGTTCTCGACCTCGTTGGCGTACTTCAACTGTGCGGCATTGAGATCGCGCCCGGTGCCGTCGGATTGGGTCAGTAAGCGGCCCGCTTGATCGACCACCGTGACGTTGCCCGGTGGTAAACCGGCCACGCTGCTGGACACCATATACACCACGGCATTGATCTGGCCGTCGTCCAGGGCGCGGCCAGGCTGCAGCGTTAGCGTCACGGAAGCCGAAGGATTTTTTTGTTCGCGCACAAACAGCGAAGGCTTAGGCAGCGCCAGATGCACACGGGCGTTCTGCACTGGCCCAAGGGATTCGATAGTGCGTGACAGTTCGCCTTCCAACGCGCGTTGGTAGTTGATCTGCTCGCTGAACTGGCTGATGCCGAATTTTTCCTGATCCAGCAGTTCAAAGCCGACGGCACCTCCCTTAGGCAGTCCCTGTTGCGCCAGACGCAGCCGGGTTTCATGCACTTTATCCGCCGGGATCATCAACGCTGAGCCGTTCTCGGTAAAGCGATAGGGGATGTTCATCTGCGTCAACTGCGTGACGATAGCGCCGCCGTCGCGATCGTTGAGATTACTGTATAGCACGCGGTAATCCGGGCTTTTTGCCCATAGCGTCAGCGCAACCACGATGGCGATCGCCGCTGATGCCGCGATCAGCAGTGGAATTTTAGGGTTGGCGCGCAGGCGATTCCATAGGGCCAGCAGGCCGTTATCACGGCTTTCACCATTCATGCTGGTACCCACTCTGGTGGGTTCGAGGTATGGCTAGCGTTGTTGTGTGATGACAAAACAGACTCCCTGATACACAGTTCTTTACGGCCTAACAAAAGCGCCCCCATTTTTGGGCATGCCATTATTTGCTCTTGGGACCAATTTTGATGGCCCGATAAACCGGTGTTTTTGCAGTTAATTAGCCGCTTTAACCGTAAAACACTGTGGTAGGGTGTGCAGCATCGGGATCATGCAGGCGAATGAAGGCGCGGTTTTCCCGTTGTCTTTCAAGCCACAGCCTGAAATCCATAGTGGATGAATGAAGTGACGAGGTCATGATGGCAATTCAGGGTATTGAAGGAGTGGTGCAGCAGTTGCAAGCCACGGCAGTTCAGGCCGCAGCGCTGCGACCAAACGATCCGGTGCAGGGCGCCAGCTTTGCCAATGAGTTAAAGGCGGCTCTCGGTAAGATCAGTGAGACTCAGCAGACTGCGCGCCAGCAAGCGCAGGATTTTGAATTGGGTGTGCCGGGTATCAGTTTGAACGACGTGATGGTCGATCTGCAGAAGTCTTCGGTTTCTTTGCAACTGGGTGTACAGATGCGTAATAAACTGGTTGCGGCTTATCAAGACATAATGAATATGGCTGTGTAGTGGTAAATATAGGGCGGCTATAGCGCACAACAGATAATCCGTTCTGTATTGACGTAAGCCTCCCTAATGGGGTTTTCGACCCGTTTGTGCAATCAATAAATCATGACGAGTCGGTGTCTTGAGCGTCGACGGTGTTTTTTATGGGGCACCCCAATCTTTTTACTATCAATAACTTTGGCATGTTTATTAAAGGAAAAAAGGCATAAAGCAGCCAGCAATATCACCAAATACTCCATTATTTCATCCTCCTTGAAATTGGTTAATTAAGCTAATATTTATAGACATTATCCTAATAAGTCAATTAACAGGATGTAAATTAGATATATTCTTATTATTACAGGGAAATATCTTATCTTTTGAGTGGGGGATTGATGAATTATATATTTGATTATCAAATGTAACCTGTCACCGATGATAAGGATTGATTGTTAATCATTTAGCCTGGTTTTTTTGAATAGAATCGTTCTCTGTCGTTAGGTAGTGGTTGCTAGCCCACGCAAAAAGATATTGAACAAAATGTATAGGCTGAACGCTGAGGCGACTAAGTCTCATTCAAGCACCAGCGGAAAATATCAGATTATGTAACTTAAAGAAATACCTCTTTTTTATTGAAAATCCAATTCATATTGTCTACGGAAATAATAGCTGTAATAGTATTTACTCAGGAGCGGTGATGAGCACTAAAAGTGAAGTGAGATGGCGTTTTTTCAGTATTATCATGTTAATTGTGTTGGCCGTATTGACCTATGTGTCAGTTAAGCTCAACTGATGTACAGGCCACACTGGGTGGCCTTGGTCACATCCTGAGCTTGTCGTTGTTAAAATCAGCACTTATTTCTCTACCGTATTTAGCCATGGATATGCAGGGGGGGGCACGGCGGTGGGCTGCATAATTCGCTGATGTCCACGGATGGCGGTAGGCGCGAAGCCGAATCGTTTACGAAAGCGCTCGGCAAAACGAGAAGAGCTCTCATAGCTCACATATTGTGCAATGGCGGAAATCGGCCAGTCTGTGGCCTGTAGTAAGAGCAGCGCGCGGCTCATACGTACGTCGATCATCAGGCTGCGCAAGGCGCTATTTTCCGCCGACAGTTTACGCCGCAGCACCACCTCGCTCATCATCAAATTTTCAGCCACTTCGGCGGCGGTCCAAATCCGGTGCGGATCGATTGCCAGCAAGCGGCGCACCTGCTGGGTCAGATCGTTGGCTTCCTGGTGAGTAAAGCGGATCCCCAGATGTGCCAGCCACAGTAGGATTTCGCACATTTTATGGCGAACAATTATCCGGGGAAAACGATCGTGCAGCGTCAGTGCTAGTGCAGTGGTTTCAACACTGTGCAAAAACGGACTGGGCAGTTTCGTCAGCGTGGTGACACCGGTGAAAGGGACGGGCGGCGACGCGATAGGCGGATTGACTAGCGTATCAAACAGCAAGGGGTCGCAAATCAGCAACTGGCAGCTGAACATTCCGCTGTCTGAAAGGCTATTAATCACATCGGCGGTTAGCCCACCCTCTATGATCAACAGCTCCCCAGCGCGAGCTACCACCTCCCGTTGCTGCCACCGTATGCGTGTTTGCCCTTGCTGGATCAACAGCAGATGCGTCTGCTCAAAATAGAGCGACGGAAGTCGTAGTTCAGTATGCTGAATGATGTGTGCTGAGGCACCTATCCCGGGACAAAAATTAATTAAGCGTTCCATCAATATTCATTTCATCGTTATTATCTACGAATATCTTTACGCTTTGCTGGGGGATGGAGCAACATTTTTTCGCCTGTTGCCGATCACAACTTGGTAATTTACTTGTCAAGAATCAGTTTCCTGTTGAACAGAAAACGTCCGTGTCGGGATAAGTGTGATCCATTAAATCAGCAATAATGCCAGTGGTTTGCATTTTCATGCATTACCTGCCATACGAATTATTCAAGTCATATGCATTTATATTATTGTATAACGGGATAATAATAGTGTTTTATCCTATTAATCACTTGGGGAAGACAATTAAACACAAGATTTATCTTGATTGCGGCTCGCCAAGCAGCAACGCGCGATCATGGAATTGACCGTAGGTGCTGTTGACCACGCTCTGGCGGGTAGACTGCCCGATCAAAACCGTTAATTCGTCCATGCGTAGCTGCATCAGTCGCTTCAGCTCGGTTTCGTTGCAGAGTATTTGCTGCAATTTATTGCGTAAAATATCCTGTAAGGCCGGAGGTAGTTCGGGGATACCCGCCAGTTGGGCGGTTTTTTCTACCGCCTGGACGTAGGTGATCTCCATTTCAATCAGCGTATCCCACTGGCCAGCCTGCGCCAGGGTGATCATTTGCTCGCTCAGGGTCTGGATCTGTTGATAGGCTGATAGCAGTTGTTGGTGGTGTTCCATTATACGCCGTCCTGAACGGGTTGATAATTGGGGCCAATTTGACGCCAGGCGTCGGCAATGTTTTCCAGCAGCCCGCTGACTTCGTCAAGGGCCGCGATATCATTGTGCAGGTTGGCCTGCATCAGACGGCGTTTCATATAGTCATATAAGGCGGCGAGATTATCGGCGATCTCTCCGCCCTGTTCATGATTGAGGCCATTTTTTAGCCCGTTATCAATGATATTAATCGCTTTCGAGATAGCCAGCCCCTTGCCGGCTATATTCCCCTGATTCATCAGGATGCGTGCACGAAGCAGGGCGCTGAGCGCCCCGTCGAATAGCATCACGATGAGCTGGTGCGGGCTGGCACCCATCACGCCACTTTCTACACTCACCTGGGCGTAAGCCTGGGTTCCGCTGCGGTTGTACATGCTATTTTTACCTGGTTAACGCGCCTATTTAGGCGCGAACTGTTGGGTTAAATAATTACTGGTACCATTCAGCTTCGACATCATGGTATCCAACTGAACAAATTGCTGTTTGTAACGATCGATGGTGCTTTGAATGCTTTCGGTCACGCGAGTGACTTGGGTATTCAAACGGTCAAGATTGGTGTTGATACTCTTGGTTGAGTTCTCAATCACGCCGCCTGCCTTGATGTAGTTTTGTATCTCGTTGTGGATTTCCGTTGCCATACCGCTTTTCTTGCCATCACCAGAGAAGAAATTGGCAACCTGATCGGGTTTTTCATCAATCGCCTTTTTCAACTTGTCGCTGTCCAATTCCAACTTGCCGGTTTTGGTATTGGTGGTAATGCCGAGGTTGCCCAGGCCCTTTAGCTCCGGGTTATCTTGTGCGGTGCTCAGTGCGCTCTTAATGGACGACTGGATGCCGCGCAGCGTGTTGTCGCCCAGCAATGCCCCGTTATTCGCGTTCTGTGCTTCGCCACTCTTGACCGGGGTGAATTTGGTCAAGGAGTTGAAGGTATCCAGCAGCGAGTTATAGCTATCAACCCATGCCTTGACCTTGTCCGAGGAACCGTTTTTATCGGCGGTGACCACCAGGTTTTGCGGTTCGCCCGGTTTGGTGGTGGTTTTCAGATCCAGCGTCACCCCTTGCAGGGCGTCAGCGATCGAGTTGGTGCTGCGCTTGATGGTGGTGCCATTGATAGTCACCTGTGCATCCTGGCCTTTGACCGTTTCCTTCATCGCGTTGCTGGTGCTGGCGGGATCGTAATTTAAGATCGCCCCCAGTTTGTCGTCATTATTGACCTGCACCTTGACGGTATTGTTTTCGCCAGTGGTGGAGGAACTGATGGCCAACTGATATTCGTTGTCGCCCACGCGCATGATGGTGGCGTTCACCCCGGCCTTGGCGCCGTTAATCGCATCGCGCATTTCCAGCAGTGAGGTTTGATCGTCACCCAGCGGGATTTTTACCTCTTTGGGCGGGTTGCCGGCGGTGATCGAAATCGAACGGTCGCTGGCGCCGCTTGTTCCCAGTTTCTCCGCTTGATCTTTAATCTCCGCCGTTGTCGTCAAGGTTTGCGGCTGTGCCAGGTGCAGCACCTCGACGCTGTAGTTACCTGGGACCGATTTGGCGGTGGTGGTCACTTTAAACTGATCGTGTTCGCTGGCGGTGGTGTTGTTAAAGAATTCAGGCTTGGCCAGCTCCTTGCTCAGGTTATCGAACTTTTCCAGGGAGTTTTTCAACGTACCGTAGGCGGTCAGCTTGGCGTTGTAGCTGGTTTGCTGGGTAGTATAAGGTGTCAGACGTTGTTGTTCCGCTTTGCTCAGCTTGTCCAGCAAGCCGTTGAGGTCCAGCCCTGAGCCGATGCCTAATGAACTAATCGATGCCATTCGTGGTTCTCCTATGGTCAATGACTTTTACGCTCTATGCGTTATCGGCTCAGTATTCAAAAAGTTTACGGATAAATAGAAAAAACGATGGCGCAGTAGAAGAGGGAAAAACAGCGTTATTCGCGCCATTGGCGAAAAGTGAAAAAAACGGAAAAAAAATCTAAAGGTTGCGGGGGGAGCGCCGATACCTGAGGAGACGGTGGTTGAAGCCGTGGGCCAACAAGGTCCGAACCCTTTAATTGTGAATGTGAACATCGCAACTGATTCGTAAGGAAAGCAAATTATGGCACAAGTAATCAATACCAACAGCCTGTCGTTGATGGCGCAGAATAACCTGAACAAATCTCAGTCTTCTCTGGGAACCGCGATCGAGCGTCTGTCTTCCGGTCTGCGTATCAACAGCGCGAAGGATGACGCCGCGGGTCAGGCGATCTCTAACCGTTTCACAGCTAACATCAAGGGCCTGACTCAGGCTTCCCGTAACGCTAACGACGGTATCTCTCTGGCGCAGACCACCGAAGGCGCATTGAACGAAGTTAACGACAACCTGCAGAATATCCGTCGTTTGACCGTACAGGCACAAAACGGTTCCAACTCAGACAGTGATTTGAAATCTATCCAGGATGAAATCACCCAGCGTCTGAGTGAAATCGACCGTATCTCTGAGCAGACTGATTTCAACGGCGTAAAAGTGTTGAGCAAAGATCAGAAACTGACCATTCAGGTTGGCGCTAACGACAGTGAAACCATCGATATCGACCTGCAAAAGATCGATGCTAAACAACTGGGCCTGGAAACCTTCAACGTGACCGATAAAGGTAACCGGGTTGGCTCTAAGATCGCCAACGGTGCCACCATCAAATATGATAATGGTACTGACGTTAAAGAATCCAAGGTTGATTCCTCTGGTATTACTGGTACAGACAAGCTGGTATCTGGTACCGATAAAGATGGCAAAACCACGTATATGGTTGAAACCACTGCTGCTGACGGTAAGAAGACGTATTTCGAAGCCAAAGCGACTGTGACTGCCGGTACTGGTGGCGCACCTGATACTGTTGCATTCACCAAAGACGCTGCTGAAGTTAAGATCGACGATCCATTGGCAACGCTGGATAAAGCGTTGTCACAAGTTGACAACCTGCGTTCTTCTCTGGGTGCGGTACAGAACCGTTTCGATTCTGTTATCAACAACCTGAACAGCACCGTCAACAACCTGTCTGCTTCCCAGTCCCGTATTCAGGATGCCGACTACGCGACCGAAGTGTCCAACATGAGCCGTGCCAACATCCTGCAACAGGCTGGCACCTCGGTTCTGGCCCAGGCTAACCAGTCTACCCAGAACGTACTGACTCTGCTGCGTTAATCGACTTTTCCCGACTCGCCTGTCATCCAAACCCTGCTTCGGCAGGGTTTTTTGTCTTCTGCTGCCGTCAGCGTTTTTACATGGCACAAATAAAGCCCGTTTTGTACGGCTGTTCAGACGATTGGTATTTCGCCTGCTACGGATAATAGCTATGACTCCGATATCCGCAAGGTTAGACATAGTGAGCGATCTGTATACCGCCGAAGGCGTCATGGACAAAAATTCTCTTTGGTTGCGCTACGTTCCGCTAGTGCGCCACGAGGCGTTACGCCTGCAGGTTCGGCTGCCCGCCAGCGTGGAGCTGGACGATCTGCTGCAAGCCGGGGGAATCGGGCTGCTAAACGCCGTTGAGCGTTACGATGCCCTGCAAGGAACGGCCTTCACGACCTATGCCGTGCAGCGTATTCGCGGTGCGATGCTCGACGAGTTGCGTAGCCGCGACTGGGTGCCGCGTAGCGTACGCCGCAATGCTCGGGAAGTGGCGCGCATGATGCAGCAGTTGGAACAGCGGCTTGGCCGCCCGGCTAGCGAAATGGAGGTGGCACAGGGATTGGATGTCTCGCTGGACGAGTATCGCCAGATCCTGCTGGACACCAATAATAGCCAGCTATTTTCCTACGACGAATGGCAGGAAGAGCATGGCGACAGTGGCGAACCGATGCAGGAAGGTCATGAAGCTGCCAATCCGCTGCATCAACTGTTGGAAGGCAATCTGCGCCAGCGGGTGATCGACGCCATTGAGGCGCTGCCGGAACGCGAAAAACTGGTACTGACGTTGTATTACCAGGAGGAGTTGAATCTGAAGGAAATTGGCGCAGTGCTTGATGTGGGTGAGTCGCGAGTCAGCCAGTTGCACAGCCAGGCGATTAAACGCCTGCGGGCACGTCTGGCTCAGGACTCCTGAACCTCAAAGCCTGCTTCCCTAACCAACCTGATTACTGCCGCAATAAATGGACTGCAAATGATGCCAGGAAAACAGTTGAAGAAACGGCCACTCAGCCGCTACCTGAAAGATTATAAACACAGCCAAACCCATTGTTCCCAGTGCGAGAAGGTGCTCGACCGCATGGCGCTGGTGTTCCGTGGCAAGATCATCAATAAGGAAGCCATCGCCCGGATGGATCAGCCGATTGACGATCTGGTCTGGCAAAACGTGCAAAGCGAGTTGATCGCGCTATGCCGGTTTTGTAGTGAAATCTCCTGTAATAGTCACCCCAGCTACTTCGACATCATGGCGTTTAAACAGTATCTGTTTGAACAGACCGAAATGAACCACAGTACCATCCGCGAATATGTCGTGCGCCTGCGACGCCTGGATGAAATGCTGGTGGCACACAACTATCCTGCCGATCAGTTTGCCAACGCGTTCAACCATCAGCGTATTATTGACGATCTGCCACCGGCGGCGAACGATAACTACCGTATCGCGCTACGTAAATACGACCAATACCTGGCCTGGCAAAAAAGCTATTGAGACTGCGGAGCCTTCTCCGCCAACTCACAATGTAGGGGCGCTGCATGCTGCGCCCATTCACCTCATCAGTGGGTTAAATCGAAAACCAGCCATCTTGCCACTTTTTCATCATTCCGTATTGATTAACTCGACCCGGTCGGCCGGGTTGAGCTGCATCCACCTCCACGAATAAAGAGTGATTATTCAGAGCACATCTGATAAATCTATCACTCAAACACCGTTATTTTATTCCCTGGGGGAAGTTGTGGATCTGCAACAGCAACTGGCGCAATTCCCGCGCCTGGATTTGGTTGGCTCTGCCACGCCGCTCGAAAAGTTATCCCGCCTTTCAGACTACCTTGGCCGTGAAATTTACATCAAACGTGACGATGTTACGCCGATGGCGATGGGTGGTAACAAGCTGAGAAAGCTGGAGTTTTTAGTCGCCGATGCGGTACGCCAAGGAGCCGATACCCTGATTACCGCCGGTGCCATTCAATCCAACCACGTTCGCCAGACCGCCGCCGTGGCGGCCAAGCTCGGCCTGCAATGCGTTGCGCTGTTGGAAAACCCGATCGATACCAAAGCGGAAAACTACCTCAGTAACGGTAATCGCCTGTTGCTCGATCTGTTCAATGTTGAAGTGGTGATGTGCGATGCCTTGCACGATCCGCAGGTGCAACTGGCAGATCTGGCTACTCGTTTGGAAGCCCAGGGTTTCCGTCCTTATGTCATCCCCGTTGGCGGCTCCAACGCGCTCGGCTCGCTGGGCTATGTGCAGTGTGCGCTGGAAATTGCCGCGCAAAGCCATGATGTCACCTTCAGTTCGATCGTGGTGGCATCCGGCAGTGCCGGGACTCACGCCGGTCTGGCGGTGGGGCTGCAGCAACTGTTACCGGAGAGCGAACTGATTGGCGTGACCGTTTCCCGCAAGGTGATCGATCAGTTACCTAAGGTTGAACAGTTACAAAAAGCGGTCGCCTGTTCGCTGGATATTGACGCATTGGCCGCTATCACCCTGTGGGATGACTATTTTGCCCCGCAGTACGGTATGCCGAATGACGAAGGGATGGCGGCGGTGAAGCTGTTGGCGCAGCAGGAAGGTGTGCTGCTGGACCCGGTCTATACTGGTAAGGCGATGGCGGGGTTGATTGATGGCATCAGCCAGAAACGTTTTCGTGATGAAGGTCCGATCCTGTTTGTGCATACCGGTGGGGCACCGGCGCTGTTTGCCTATCACCCACAGGTTTAATGCCGAGCAAATTAGTTATTCCATTTAGAACTATAGTTATTAGTTTATATTCCTTTATGAAGTGCTTATGGCTGTTAAAGTCATGAAATCAAAAAGATAAACAACAGATGGGGTGTCTATGGTCTTTTCAAAATTTCGTCGTCAGCTGCTGCTGGGTGTGATGGCCGTGGCGTTGACCACCGGCTTGAACGTGAAAACCTACGCGGCCGATAACCTGCTCGATCAGGTCAAACAACGCGGCACGCTGATCGTTGGGCTGGAAGGCACCTATCCGCCGTTCAGCTTCCAGGGCGAGGATGGCAAACTGACCGGCTTCGAGGTGGATTTCGCCAATGCACTGGCGGAACATCTGGGTGTGAAGGCCAAGCTCAATCCAACCAAATGGGACGGTATGTTGGCCTCGCTGGAGTCCAAGCGTATCGACGTGGTGATCAACCAGGTCACCATCTCCGATGAGCGTAAGAAAAAGTACGATTTCTCTACCCCGTACACCGTTTCCGGTATCCAGGCGCTGGTGAAGAAAGGCAATGAAGGCATTATTGTCAAGGCCGACGATCTGAAGGGTAAAAAGGTTGGCGTGGGTCTGGGCACCAACTACGAACAGTGGCTGCGTGAAAATGTGCAGGGTGTGGATGTGCGTACCTACGACGATGACCCAACCAAGTATCAGGATCTGCGCGTAGGCCGCATTGATGCCATTTTGGTCGACCGTCTGGCGGCGTTGGATCTGGTGAAGAAAACCGGCGATACGCTGGCCGTCGCTGGCCCGGCATTCTCTCGCCAGGAGTCTGGGGTAGCGGTGCGTAAAAACAATCCGGAACTGCTGGCCGCTATCGATCAGGCGATTGCCCAAATGCAGCAAGACGGTACGTTGGCGAAGATCTCTGAAAAATGGTTTGGCGCGGACGTAACTAAATAATGCAAGAGAGTATTCAACTGGCGCTGGATTCAGCGCCATTTTTATTACGGGGTGCGCTATTGACCCTCCAGCTCAGTCTGGGGGGGATGGCGCTCGGTTTGATCCTCGGTTTTCTGTTGGCGCTGATGCGCCTTTCGCCGTTATGGCCGATCTCCTGGCTGTCACGTATCTACGTTTCCCTGTTTCGCGGTACGCCACTGATCGCCCAGCTGTTTATGATCTATTACGGCTTACCGCAGTTTGGCATCGAACTGGATCCGTTCCCGGCGGCATTAATCGGCCTTTCGTTAAACACCGCCGCCTATACGTCGGAAACGCTGCGTGCGGCGATTTCCTCGATTGATAAAGGGCAATGGGAAGCGGCGGCCAGTATCGGCATGACGCCCTGGCAGACCCTGCGCCGGGTGATCCTGCCGCAGGCGGCCCGCACCGCGTTGCCTCCGCTAGGCAACAGCTTTATCGGTTTGGTCAAGGATACCTCGCTGGCGGCGACCATTCAGGTGCCGGAGCTGTTCCGTCAGGCGCAACTGATCACCTCACGTACGCTGGAAGTGTTCGCCATGTATCTGGCGGCATCGCTGATCTACTGGGTGATGGCCACCTTGCTTTCCGCGTTGCAGAACCGCCTGGAAGCGCACGTTAACCGTCAGGATCAGGAGTAGCCGATGAGCGCCATCGAAGTCAGACAGTTGGTTAAAAAGTTCAAAGGGCAGACCGTGTTACACGGCATCGATCTTGAAGTGAACGCGGGTGAAGTGGTGGCGATTATCGGGCCGAGTGGTTCCGGTAAGACGACCTTGCTACGCAGCATCAACCTGCTGGAGGTGCCGGATTCTGGCACTATCCGTGTCGGTGAGATCCTGATCGACAGCGCTCGCCCGCTGAGCAAACAAAAAAATCAGGTGCGGGCCCTGCGCCAGCAGGTAGGCTTTGTGTTTCAGAGCTTCAACCTGTTTCCTCACCGTTCGGTGCTGGAAAACATCATCGAAGGACCGGTGATCGTTAAAGGGGAGGCCAAGGCCAGCGCTGAAAAGCTGGCGCGTGTACTGTTAGCTAAAGTTGGGCTGAGCGGTAAAGAGCAGGCTTACCCTAAACGTTTGTCCGGCGGCCAGCAGCAGCGCGTAGCCATTGCCAGGGCGTTAGCGATGCAGCCCGAGGTCATTTTGTTTGATGAACCGACCTCTGCGCTGGATCCTGAACTGGTTGGTGAAGTGCTCAATACCATTCGCGCCTTGGCAGAAGAGAAACGCACCATGGTGATTGTCACCCACGAAATGAGCTTTGCCCGTGACGTGGCCGATCGCGCCATTTTTATGGATCATGGCCGTATTGTTGAGCAGGGACCCGCGAAAGCGTTGTTCGCGAACCCGCAGCATCAGCGCACCAAGCAGTTTCTGGATAAGTTTCTCAATCAGTGAGCTTGTCAGGGGGCGATGCCCCCTTAACTTCGTTAACCTGCCTTTAATAACTCATTACGCGCTGCGGCGGCGAGAAATGCGCTGCGGCTGCCATAGCCCGGATGTTGCTGCACTAGCGAATCAATTCGGTTAAGCAGCCTGTGGGGCAACGTGATATTGATGCGTTCTGCCCGGCCATCGAACTTGTCCATATTGATATCCACCAGTAACCACTGGCCGCCATTAAGGGCGTCGTTGCCCTGAGCCAGATGGAAGGACACTGCCTGTGGGCGTGGAATGGCCTGATTCTCTTCGCTCAATAATTCAAAGTGGGCATCCAGCGCGCTTTTGGCATCCTGGAAGGTCTGATCGAGACTGTCTCCGGCAAAGTAGCAGCCTGGCACATCGGGAAAAAAGCCGCTGGCGCTGCCATCTGGCTCGGCATGTATATAAGCGGGATAAAACATAGTGTTACCTCGTCATTGCGAAATGGTCTAGGAATTAAGCAACCCTGCATCCTTCATGATTTGCCGCAGCGTTCCCAATTTCACATCCTTATTGGGATGAGGCACGGTGATCACCAACGGTGAGTTGGGGTGTTTGAATTGATGGTGGCTGCCTTTGATCCGTTGTAAAACCCAACCATGGCTTTCGAGTCGTTTAATCAGTTCTGAACTTTTCACCTGTTCATTCCTGATAATACACACCATACACATTTATTGGCAAGGAGATGAATACGGTATCGGCTGACTTTTATGCAGGCAATAAAAAACCCCGTGTCAATGCTAGGTTTGCGAAGAGGCTCGCAACGTAGATGCTGACAAACTTCAACCGGTGTAAAACGTAGAGGTGCTGCATGCTGCGTCCCCTTCGGTTGGAATTGGAGATGGTGGGGGTTGCATGGGGCGTGTTTAGCGTGACAGAAAAAAGGGCGCAGTTCATATGATGCTGCGCCCTTTTGGGGGGAGAAATACGGCTGTTGTTAACCGATCGTCATCAGGCTGGCGTTCCCCCCGGCGGCAGCGGTGTTGACGCTTAGTGAACGTTCGATCAACAGGCGCTCCAACAGGATATTGGTTTCACCGCGAGCGAAGCCCTGCACCGAGACAATGGCACCGCTACGTTGAGCAATCTGCTCACACAGGGTGCGTAGCTGATCGGCGTCGCCGTGATAGATGGCCGCATCAAACTCGACTTTATCCTGCGCCCAATCCTTGGTGAAACCGATCCGTGCCTGTACGGCGGCTGGCAAGCTGCGATACAGCGTGCGCTGCAATTCCGCCTCCGGCCACAGCGCCTGGCTGCCAACTGCCAGCACGGCGGCCAACTGGTTGAGCGCATCGGCGTTGTTGTCTGCCAGGCACAGCACGCGTTCGCGTGGCAGCAGGGCGTAGGTGTTGCGTTCCCCGGTTGGGCCTGGCAGCGGACGTACGGTGCCACCCTGGCCCAGTTCGGCGTATTGTTGCGCCAGGACTGCCAACTCGCGATGGTTCTCCGCCACGGCCCACTGTTCCAGGGCCTGATGCGGTGCGAGCAGCGTAGGGCGCACGGAGGCTTCCAGAGGGCGCTCGTTATCCTGGCGGTTCAGCGTGCGCTGCACGGCATCCTGCGGGCGGCTGGCCAGCAGGCGATACAGATAGAGCGGGCCACCGGCTTTTGGCCCGGTGCCAGATAATCCCTCGCCGCCAAACGGCTGCACGCCTACCACCGCACCTACCATATTGCGGTTAACATACAGATTACCGACCTTGGCATGATCGGTGACTCTGGCGATGGTTTCATCGATACGCGTATGGATACCCAGCGTCAGGCCATAGCCTGACGCATTGATCTGATCGACCAGCGCGCCCAGGTTGGCACGCTGGAAGCGAACGACGTGCAGCACCGGGCCAAAGATCTCTTTTTGCAGCTCGTCAAAGCTTTCCAGTTCGATCAGCGTTGGCTTCACAAAGGTGCCGCGAGCCCACTCTTTCTCATCATCTCCCAGGCTTTTTGCCGCCTGATAAACCTTGCGGCCTTTCGCACGCATCGCCTGGATATGGCGTTCAATGCCGGTCTTGGCTTCGGCGTCGATCACCGGACCAATGTCGGTAGACAGGCGTTCCGGGTTGCCCATCCGGCATTCGGCCATCGCCCCGCGCAGCATTTTCAGGGTGTGTTCTGCCACGTCTTCCTGCACACACAGGATGCGCAGGGCAGAGCAACGCTGTCCGGCACTGTCGAAGGCGGAGGCCACGACGTCGGTCACCACCTGTTCGGTCAGGGCAGAAGAGTCGACGATCATTGCGTTCATACCGCCGGTTTCGGCAATCAACGGGGTCGGGCGGCCTTGAGGATCCAATCGGCCTGCGATATTGCGTTGCAGAATGCCAGCAACGTCGGTAGAGCCGGTGAACATCACGCCGCGCACCCGGGCATCATTGACCAATAGGGAACCGACGGTTTCACCCTGGCCAGGCAACAGTTGCAGCACACCCTGAGGAATGCCAGCCTCCAGCAGGATGCGTACCGCCTGGGCGGCGACTAACGGCGTCTGTTCCGCCGGTTTAGCCAGCACACTGTTACCGGCGGCAAGGGCGGCGGCAACCTGGCCGGTGAAGATGGCCAGCGGGAAATTCCACGGGCTGATACAGACTACCGGGCCTAACGGGCGGTGGCTGTCGTTGGCGAAGTCGTCACGCACCTGGCCTGCGTAGTAATGCAGAAAATCAACCGCTTCACGGACTTCTGAGATGGCGTTATTGAAGGTTTTACCCGCTTCACGCACCAGGATCCCCAGCAGGCTTTGCAGCTGGCTTTCCATCAGTTCTGCTGCACGCTCTAAAATGGCAGCACGTTCGGAAGGTGGGGTGGCAAACCAGATCGGCCCGGCAGCGGCAGCGGAGTCTAATGCCCGGCTGACTTCACCTTCGGTGGCCTCACGCACATAGCCGACGATATCACCCGGTTCGGCAGGGTTGATCACCGGTTGTTCAACGCCTTGATCCAACGGAGCATCGATAATCGGTTCAGCACGCCATTGCTGGCTTGCGCTGGTGAGCAGGGCGCTGGACAGCGAAGCCAGTCGCTGTTCGTTGGCGAGATCCAGGCCGCTGGAGTTAACGCGTTTTTCACCATATAGCTCACGCGGCAACGGAATGCGCGGATGTGGTAAACCTATGCGGCCTTCGCTAGCCGCCATGGCCTCGACCGCGCTGACCGGATCGGCTACCAGTTCGTCGAGCGGCAGGGTGGCATCGGCGATACGGTTAACGAATGAGGTATTGGCCCCGTTTTCCAACAGGCGGCGTACCAGATAGGCCAACAGCGTTTCGTGCGTGCCGACCGGCGCATAAATACGGCAAGGGCGGTTCAGCTTGCCGTCGGCCACTTTGCCTACCACCTGTTCGTACAGCGGTTCGCCCATGCCGTGCAGGCATTGGAATTCGTATTGGCCAGGATAGTAGTTATTGCCCGCCAGGTGATAGATGGCGCTCAGCGTGTGAGCGTTGTGGGTGGCAAACTGCGGATAAATCAGGTTCGGCACTGCCAGCAGCTTGCGGGCGCAGGCCAGATAGGAAACGTCGGTATACACTTTGCGGGTATACACCGGGTAGCCCTCCAGGCCATCCATCTGGGCGCGCTTGATTTCGCTGTCCCAGTAAGCGCCTTTGACCAGGCGGATCATCAGGCGACGGCGGCTGCGGCTGGCCATGTCGATCACGGCATCAATGGCAAACGGGCAGCGCTTCTGGTAAGCCTGAATAACAAAGCCGATGCCGTTCCAACCGGCCAACTGCGGCTCAAAGCACAGCTTTTCCAGCAGATCGAGGGAGATTTCCAGGCGATCGGCCTCTTCGGCGTCGATATTGATGCCGATATCGTATTGGCGTGCCTGCAATGTCAGCGACAGCAAGCGTGGGTACAACTCTTCCATCACGCGATCGTACTGGGCGCGGCTGTAACGTGGATGCAGCGCCGAGAGTTTGATCGAGATACCAGGGCCTTCATAAATGCCACGGCCATTGGAGGCTTTGCCGATAGCATGGATTGCTTGCTGATAGGAAACCAGGTAAGCCTGCGCATCGGCTTCGGTCAGCGCGGCTTCACCCAGCATGTCGTAAGAGTAACGGAAGCCTTTGTCTTCCAGCTTGCGCGCATTGGCCAGCGCTTCGGCGATGGTTTCACCGGTAACAAACTGCTCGCCCATCAGGCGCATCGCCATATCGACCCCTTTGCGGATCAACGGCTCGCCGCGCTTACCGATGATGCGGTTCAGTGCGCTGGAGAGATTGGCTTCATTATGAGTAGACACCAGCTTGCCGGTAAACAGCAGGCCCCAGGTTGCAGCGTTGACAAACAGCGAAGGGCTGCGGCCAAGGTGGGAGTGCCAATTACCGTTGCTGATTTTGTCGCGGATTAACGCATCGCGCGTTGGTTTGTCAGGAATACGCAGCAACGCTTCGGCCAGACACATCAGAGCCACCCCTTCCTGAGAAGAGAGCGAGAACTCCTGTAGCAATCCTTGCACCATACCGGCGCGACCGTTGGCACTCTTCTGGTTACGCAATTTTTCGGCAATGCCATAGGCCAGTTTATGGGTGGCCTGCGCCAGATCGGCGGGTAAGCGCGCCTGTTCGAGCAGCATCGGCACCGCTTCGGTTTCCGGGCGGCGGTAGGCGGCTGTGATAGCCGCACGAGTGACGGACTGCGGCAGGATCTGTTCGGCAAACTCAAGGAAGGGCTGATGAGACTCTTCAGTCACCTGCGGCGTGACATCATCCGCTT
Source organism: Serratia sp. 2723 (assembly GCF_050434425.1). NCBI lineage: Bacteria > Pseudomonadati > Pseudomonadota > Gammaproteobacteria > Enterobacterales > Yersiniaceae > Serratia > Serratia sp. 2723. Next base: position 65,467 of record NZ_JBNDIN010000007.1, on the reverse strand, counting down.
CTGCCTGGCCGCCAGCGGCCAACGTCGGAATTTCTGGCAGATCGGCACCGCTCTCCAGACGTTCAAGATAATTGAAAATAGCCTGCTTGATTAACCAGTGTGGCGTGCGGTCAATCCGTTGTGCCGCGCTCTTGATGCGATCGCGGGTTGCTTCATCGAGCTTCACGCCCATTGTGGTAGTGCCCATGCCAATCCAGCTCCTGTTTTTGGAGCCCCTCCCAACCGGCCAGATTAGGGGCGCCCCGTAACGTAATGAGGTTATTGATGCTGACAATATCCTGCATGTTGCAACTTTGTGCAACCTTGTTAAATACGCTCCGTAACGAAGTGTGACTCCAATCGATTTTTTAACATCTTGAGCGCTACGGATTACGGGCAGATAAATGGGGTTGCGGTGTGAGACTAGGTTATTTCCCTGTATTAATCAGGGTTAAGTAAGAGGTGCAACTCATTTTGGCTATGACGAGTGCAACCTTGACAGCGAATAAATGTGACCTGGCGTGAGTTTCGTGTGACTTTTTTGTTAAATCTCTTGTTGGTTGTTGACTGCCTCATCTAGGATAACCAGCGTTCAGACCATGATGGGTATAAACGCTGTTCGCCCGCCACCATCGCAATGCGCCCCGTTCCGGCGCCTGGCGGGTGAAATTACTGACATAAAAATACCCGATAACTTTCAATAGTTCGCTAACATACGGCGGCTTGAAAGTGAGAAGGGAGTAAAAATGGAGAGTTTAAGATAATGAACACACCTATGCTGGTGACCTTCGTGGTCTACATTATTGGGATGGTGGTGATCGGCCTGCTGGCCTATCGCGCGACCAACAACTTTGACGACTACATTCTGGGTGGCCGCAGTCTGGGCAGCGTGGTGACCGCGCTCTCCGCCGGGGCATCCGATATGAGCGGCTGGCTGCTGATGGGGTTACCGGGCGCAATTTTCCTTTCCGGCATTTCGGAAAGCTGGATCGCCATCGGGCTGACCATTGGTGCCTACCTGAACTGGAAGCTGGTGGCAGGCCGTTTGCGCGTCCACACCGAAGCCAACAACAACGCCCTGACGCTGCCGGACTACTTCACCAGCCGTTTTGAGGATAACAGCAAACTGCTGCGGGTGATTTCCGCCATCGTGATCCTGGTGTTCTTCACCATCTATTGTGCTTCCGGCATCGTGGCCGGTGCGCGCCTGTTTGAAAGCACCTTCGGTATGACCTATGCCACCGCGCTGTGGGCCGGGGCGGCGGCTACCATCCTGTATACCTTTATCGGTGGTTTCCTGGCGGTCAGTTGGACCGATACCGTGCAGGCCAGCCTGATGATTTTTGCGCTGATCCTTACGCCGGTGATTGTGATCTTCGCTGTGGGCGGCATCGATACTTCGATGCTGGTGATCGCGGCTAAAAACCCGGCCAATCTGGATATGATGAAAGGGCTGAATCTGGTGGCGATCCTGTCGTTGCTGGGCTGGGGCCTGGGTTACTTTGGTCAGCCGCATATTCTGGCGCGCTTTATGGCGGCGGACTCCCACCGCACCATCCGTAGCGCTCGCCGCATCAGCATGACCTGGATGATCCTCTGCCTGGCGGGAACCATTGCGGTTGGCTTCTTCGGCATCGCCTACTTTGCCAATAACCCGGATCAAGCGGGCAATGTGACGCAAAACGGCGAGCGGGTCTTTATCGAACTGGCCATGCTGCTGTTTAACCCATGGATTGCCGGGATCCTGCTGTCGGCGATTCTGGCGGCGGTGATGAGCACCCTGAGCTGTCAACTGTTGGTCTGTTCGAGTGCGATCACCGAAGACCTGTACAAAGCCTTCCTGCGCAAAGGGGCCAGCCAGCGTGAGCTGGTATGGGTAGGGCGCGCGATGGTGCTGGTGGTGGCGCTGGTGGCGATTGCCCTGGCGGCTGACCCGGAGAACCGCGTACTGGGTCTGGTAAGCTATGCCTGGGCCGGCTTTGGTGCCGCATTTGGCCCGGTGGTGCTGATCTCGGTGATGTGGTCGCGTATGACCCGTAACGGCGCGCTGGCCGGTATGCTGGTGGGGGCGATCACCGTGATCGTCTGGAAGCAGTACGCCTGGCTGGATCTGTATGAAATCATTCCTGGCTTTGTGTTTGGCTGTATCGCCATCGTGGTGGTTAGCCTGATGGGGCGCCAACCTTCGGCAACCATCACCAAGCGTTTTTATCTGGCAGAGGCCGAGTTCAAAACGGTCTAAATCCGCCTTGATCTCTCCCCGGCAAGCGGGGAGGGATCTGCTTTCCTCATCACTACTCTCACCAAGCTGTAACAACTAGCGACATTTGATTAATAAAAATCACACTTCCGCCTCTTGTTTTTCTTTTCAGTAGAATGATAATCACTATCGTTCTGGTTTACTTTTCTTTACATTGCCGCCCCCCTGGTCGACCAGGTGCCCGCGGCTGACTACAAACGCCTTTTCAGGGGTTAAAATTCTATGTTTGTTCCTTTCCTTATCATGTTCCGTGAGGGGTTGGAGGCTGCGCTGATCGTCAGTTTGATCGCCAGCTATCTGAAGCGGACTCAACGCGGTCAATGGCTTGGTGTGGTATGGATTGGGGTGATCGTCGCCGTTGCTCTGTGCCTGGCGTTAGGTATCTTCATTAATGAAACCACCGGCGAGTTTCCACAAAAACAGCAAGAGCTGTTCGAAGGGCTGGTAGCGGTGGTGGCGGTGTGCATCCTCACCTATATGGTGTTCTGGATGCGCAAGGTTTCCCGCTCGGTGAAGGTACATCTTGAAGGGGCCATCGATAACGCCCTCAACTCGAGTAAAAGCCAAGGCTGGGCATTGGTGGCGATGGTGTTTTTTGCCGTTGCCCGCGAAGGGCTGGAGTCGGTGTTCTTTCTGTTGGCCGCGTTTCAGCAGGATGTGGGCATTGCTGCGCCAATCGGTGCGATGCTCGGCCTGGCATGTGCCATCGTGGTGGGCATGCTGATCTATTGGGGCGGCATCAAACTGCATCTGGCCAAGTTCTTCAAATGGACCAGCCTGTTTATTCTGTTCGTGGCTGCGGGCCTGGCCGCCGGGGCGATCCGTGCCTTTCACGAGGCCGGATTGTGGAACCATTTTCAGGATATCGCGTTCGACCTCAGCAACCAGCTCTCCACGCATTCACTGCTGGGCACCCTGTTAGAAGGAGTGTTCGGCTATCAGGAAGCGCCATCGGTCAGCGAAGTGGCGGTCTATTTCCTGTATCTGATCCCTGCTCTGATTTTCTTTTTCCTGCCGCAGCGTACGGAGTCCTCTGCGATCCCGGCGCAACGCAAGACACATCACTAATTTAATAGGGAATTCGTATGTCTACTCCGTTATTTCGCCGTAAGGCATTGCATGCCGCATTACTGGCCGTTCCTGCTTTCGCGCTGAGCCTCAACGCGCTGGCGGCGGATATCCCGCGGGTTTTGGTGACCGTTAACGACAAACAGTGTGAGCCGATGCAGTTGACCCTGCCCGCCGGTAAAACCCAGTTTGTGGTGCATAACACCAGCCAAAAAAACCTGGAGTGGGAAATCCTCAAAGGCGTGATGGTGGTGGAAGAGCGCGAAAATATTGCGCCAGGTTTCACCCAGAAAATGACGGCAAACCTGGAAGCGGGCGAATACGATATGACCTGTGGGCTGCTGAGCAACCCTAAAGGCAAGCTTGTTGTCACGGCTGTGGGGGCGGTAAACGATGGCAAGCCGAATGTGATGGATCTGGTAGGGCCGATTGCCGAATATAAAGTCTATGTCACCAAGGAGGTTGAAGGGCTGGTCAGGCAGACCAAGCTGTTCACCGAGGCGATCAAAGCCGGTGATGTGGCCCAGGCACGCAAGCTTTATGCGCCAACCCGTCAGCACTACGAGCGTATCGAACCTATTGCCGAGCTGTTCTCCGATCTGGATGGCAGCATCGACGCCCGTGAAGACGACTATGAGAAAAAAGCCGAAGATCCGAAATTCACCGGCTTCCACCGTCTGGAGAAAGCGCTGTTTGCCGACAACACCACCAAGGGCATGAATGAGTATGCCGATGGTCTGTATAAAGACACGCTGGAATTGCAAAAACGCATCGGTGAACTGACCTTCCCGCCAAGCAAAGTGGTGGGGGGTGCTGCTGGCCTGATCGAAGAAGTGGCGGCCAGCAAGATCAGCGGTGAAGAGGATCGCTACAGCCGTACCGATTTGTGGGATTTCCAGGCCAACGTCGATGGAGCCCAGAAGATTGTCAACCTGCTGCGTCCGCTGTTGGAAAAGGCCAATCAGCCATTATTGGCGAAGATCGACGCCAACTTTAAAACCGTCGATACCATCCTGGCTAAATACAAGACCCCAGAGGGCTATGAATCTTACGAGAAGCTGACCACCGCGGATCGTAATGCGATGAAAGGGCCGATCACTACGCTGGCAGAAGACCTGTCACAGTTGCGTGGCGTACTGGGTCTGGATTAAGGCGAAAATGATGAACCATAAGACCGGCCCGCATAACGGGCCGTTTCCTCAGGATAAGCAGGCCGCTTCGCCCTCGCGCAGGCGGCTGTTGCAAGGTTTGGGCATGATGGGCGGTGCTTTGGCATTGTCGGGGCCATCTCTGGCACGGGCTGCAGAAGAGCCGCTGGCTACCTCGCAGGATGAACGCTGGCAAAAACAACCGTTCTACGGCCAGCATCAGTCAGGTATCTTGACGCCACAACAGGCGGCCATGATGCTGGTGGCTTTCGACGTGCTGGCGACCAATAAGCAGGATCTCGAACGGCTATTTCGTCTGTTGACCAGCCGTATCGCGTTCCTCACCAGCGGCGGTAAGGCACCGGAGGTCGATCCCAAGCTGCCACCGTTGGATTCGGGCATCATGGGGCCGGAAATTTACCCTGATAACCTGACCATCACCGTTTCCGTTGGCACCTCGCTGTTTGATGAGCGCTTTGGCTTACAGGCGCAGAAACCGCTGCATCTGCAAACCATGACGCGCTTCCCCAACGATTCACTTGATGCTGCCTTGTGTCATGGTGACTTGTTGCTGCAAATCTGTGCCAATACTAATGAAACGGTGATCCACGCGTTGCGCGATATCATCAAGCATTCGCCAGACTTGCTCAGCGTGCGTTGGAAGCGGGAAGGTTTTATTTCGGCACATGCGGCCCGCAGCCGGGGCAAAGAGACGCCGATTAACCTGCTGGGCTTCAAAGACGGCACCGCCAATCCAAAAACCAGCGATAAGCCGTTGATGGATAAGGTGGTGTGGGTCGGTGATAAAGCGGGGGAACCTGCCTGGGCCGTTGGCGGCAGCTATCAGGCCGCGCGTATCATTCGTTTCCACGTCGAATTTTGGGATCGTACGCCGTTGCAGGAGCAGCAAACCATCTTTGGCCGTGAGAAACACAGCGGTGCGCCGTTGGGGATGAAGCATGAGCACGACGAACCTGACTATGCCAAAGACCCGGAAGGTAAGCTGATCCCCCTGGATGCCCATATTCGGCTGGCCAACCCGCGCACGCCGCAAACCCAGAGCAGCCTGATGCTGCGCCGGGGTTACAGCTATTCGCTGGGCGTTTCCAATTCGGGCCAACTGGAGATGGGCCTGCTGTTCGTTTGTTATCAGGCTGATTTGGAGCAGGGCTTCCTGACGGTGCAGAAACGGTTGAACGGCGAAGCGCTGGAGGAATACGTCAAGCCTATTGGCGGTGGCTATTTCTTTGTGTTACCGGGCGTCAAGACGAGTGGCGATTATTTGGCCAGCGGCTTGCTGTAGGTGTGAACAGCTAAGTTTTTCAGCAAAACAGAGAAGCGCAGCGCAAAAGCTGCGCTTTTTTTATGTGCTCAATTTTTAATCCGGCAACCTAAATGTCATTCAGCGGGATTAATATTAATGCATTGATATTTAACATTAAAATAATTTAATGCCAAGTCGTTTTCGCTTTGATATAGTGGTGTTGCAGCGGGTTAAAACAAAAAATATTAAATTTTTTTACATTTTAGTAACGCAGCGCGGTTGAATGTCATTATACTGTAATCATCTGGCGGTAGTTTTCACACGGTGCACAGCTCAATGCTGTAAATATCACTGCGGGGATCGCTAATGGTAAAGTCCTTGGTTGGGCTGCAAACAACAAATAACATACCTTCCCTGATTTCTCGTTGTAACGAGGGCTCTCTCTACGACTCTCAATTTCTGACCGACTCTTGGCTTTCCTTTCGCATTAATCCGGCTGACACACACTCCTGTTTTGTACCAACCTCGTTGTTCTGTGAAAAAGAGCCGCGCCTTTTGGCGGTTAGGTGTTCACGTCATTCAATGGCTTTAAAGGGGGCCACAACCTGATACGTGTGTAACATAATCGCTCGGTGTTAGCTGCCCTGCGGTAGGTGAAACAAACTGTAAGGTGCCACTATGGGAAGACAGAAAGCAGTGATCAAAGCACGTCGTGAAGCCAAACGCGTCATTCGTCGTGACGCTCGTAGTCATCGCCAGCGTGAAGAAGAAAGCGTGACCTCGCTGGTACAAATGGGTGGTGTGGAATCTATCGGCATGGCACGTGACAGCCGGGATTCTTCTACCATCGAGGCTAGAACCGAAGCTCAAGGTCATTACTTATCAGCCATAGAAAACAAGCTGTTGATATTTGCCACTGGTGAGGCCGGTTGCGGTAAAACCTTCATCAGTGCTGCCAAGGCAGCTGAAGCCCTGATACATAAAGAGGTGGATCGGATTATCGTTACTCGTCCGGTTCTGCAGGCGGATGAAGATCTCGGCTTTTTGCCGGGGGATATCTCTGAGAAGTTCGCCCCTTATTTCCGACCGGTGTATGACATTCTGCTACGCCGTTTAGGATCGTCGTTCTTGCAATACTGCCTGCGCCCGGAAATTGGCAAGGTAGAGATCGCGCCTTTCGCCTATATGCGCGGGCGTACCTTCGAAAATGCGGTAGTCATCCTGGACGAGGCCCAGAACGTGACGGCCAGCCAGATGAAGATGTTTTTGACCCGCCTGGGCGAGAACGTCACGGTGATCGTGAACGGTGATATTACCCAGTGCGATTTGCCACGCGGCGTGAAATCCGGCCTTAGCGACGCGCTGGAGCGCTTCGAAGAGGATGAGATGGTCGGCATCATTCGTTTCGACAAACAGGACTGTGTGCGCTCTGCCTTGTGCCAACGCACGCTTAATGCTTACGATTAATTTATCTGAAAGCTTGCAAAAGGCCACTTCGGTGGCCTTTTTTATGCTTATACATCTCGTAATCCGTAGGTGGCTGATGAAACGAAATTTATATTTGACTGAGCCTTCTTGGGGACGGTGAAACCCACAGATAAAGGCCAAGGCATAAGCTGGCGTATCGTCCGCCAGTGTGGATTTTTACCGTTTAGGGGCGTGTAATCGATAGCGAATAAAATGAACGCCGTCATATTCAATGTCACCATCAAACTGAAATCCCAGACGAAATATTGCTTTAATTTTCAATCGTGTTGGGGGCAGCAGGATTGTGATTGACTTGAACCCCATCTCACTGAAAGCATAAGATAAAATTTTGTCATAGATTTTTTTTCCGAGCCCCCAATGGTCAGGGTGGAGCACTAAAGCCAAGTCAGCATCTCCGTTTTCGTATTGCAGGCCTCCCCAACCGACAAACTTGTCGCTTACTGTAAAAGCCCAAGGCCCATATCCGTATTCATCCCATTGGGATTCTTTGCTTGTTACCCATTTCAGACATTCAGCATCGCCAAAACTCGAATCACCCAAGGGCATCTGGCGTAAAACCATTGGGTTAGTGTTGAGGGCAATAATTTCGCTTCGATCGATATCGCTAAGGCGTTTAAATACAATATCCATTACTAACTCTTTGTATATGTGGTAGAAACTATGGTGTGCTGGTGGCCAACAGTAAATGGGATGATACCAATAAAGCTGCGGCATTGCGGCCAATTTGAGTACAATAAATCGCAGGATCACTAAGGAATACTATTATGGACGATATTCAGCGCTGGCGGTCCAGCGTAGGGAAAACGTGGTTACTGGGCGCGATGCTGCTGGTGGGGAGTTTTACTGCCTCGGTAAATGCCACGACCCCAGAGAACTACCATCAGGTCTCGCCAGAACTCTACCGCTCCTCTCAGCCCTCCGCTGCCCAGATGCAAACGCTCGAGCAGCAGGGCATCAAAACCGTACTCAGTTTACGCCAGTGGCATGACGACGACAGCGAAGCGAGAGGCACAGGTTTGCTTCTGCGCCGGGTAGCGATCAATGCCGCCGTAATTAATGACGACATCGTGGTGACGGCGCTCAGAGAAATTCGTTTTGCTCTGAAACCGGTGTTGGTTCACTGCTGGCACGGCAGCGATCGTACCGGGCTAGTGGTGGCAATGTATCGCCTGGTGTTTGAAAATGCGGATAAACCTGCGGTGCTGGCCGAATTGAGAAAGCCGGAGCATGGCTATCATGAAAAATATTATGCCGGGATTGCGCACTATATTGGTGATGTCGATGTCAGCAAGATACGGCAGCGGGTTTTTGCCGATAACCTTGGCAAGGGGAAGTGATTTGCTAGAAAAGGGGGAGATTGGCTATGGCGACCGTCCCCTCACCCTAACCCTCTCCCACAGGGAGAGGGGACTGGCCGTGCTACCAATTGGCCCCCTTTACCGGTTTACAACACCATATCGATTTCCTTCGTGAATAAGCTGCAGATTGCTTCCTATAACTAAATACAGCACCGTATTAATCCCTTGCGTGAATAAGCTACAGACTGTCTTCTATACCTGACTACGGCTCTGGATCAGCTCCCTCGCCCTGCGGGAGAGGGTTGGGGTGAGGGGGAACCCGATTGCCTGACCAGCAATCCAGTATCTCTCCCCGTGTGTTAATTTACTCCCCCCAATCCGACTCTGCTAAATCGTTAGCTCCCTCCCTAGCGTAAATCCCATTCTCGTTTAAGCTTTGTGTAAATTTTTGCGGTTTTTTGTATGGAATTTTGGTTTCAATAACGTTAATTATTGGTGTCTTGCGGCCGTTAAACCGATCTTAACGGAGCTAAGGGAATCGTTGGGTTGTGTGCTGTGCTCGCGGCATACTGAGGGTCGTATTTTGGGATTCTGACGTCATCATGAAATATATCATTCTGATTTTATTTATTTTTTGCGTAGTTTACATTCACTATCGTGGCCGCGTTCGTTATCCTTTTTGGCGGCAACTTTCCGACCATTCCACCTTTACTGCACCGCTGAACGTGTTTATGTACCTGTTCTCACGGGTGCCGACCACGCCTTACCTGCAACCGGAGCAGTTCCCCGATCTCATTATCCTGCGTGACAACTGGCAGACCATTCGTGAAGAAGGGCAGCAATTGATGGAGATCCAGCAAATCAAGGCATCGGACAAGTTTAATGACGCCGGATTCAACTCCTTCTTCAAAACCGGCTGGAAGCGCTTTTACCTGAAGTGGTATGAGGATAACCATCCTTCGGCAATGGCGTTATGCCCGCAAACCACTGCGCTGTTACGCAGCCTGCCTTCGGTGAAAGCCGCGATGTTTGCCGAATTGCCCCATGGCAGCCGCTTGCCACGCCATCGCGATCCTTATGCCGGTTCACTGCGTTATCATCTGGGGCTGATCACCCCGAATGACGACCGCTGCTTTATCGAAGTGGATGGCGAACGTTACAGCTGGCGTGACGGCGAAGGGGTGATGTTCGATGAAACCTATCTGCACTATGCCGAAAACCAGAGCGGAAAAAACCGCCTGATCCTGTTTTGCGACATCGAGCGGCCGATGCGTTACCGTTGGGCGCAGGCGGTGAATCACTGGTTGGGGCGTAATTTGATGAGTGCTGCGACAGCACCGAATGAAGAGGGCGACCGTACCGGCGGCGTCAATCGGCTGTTCAAATATATCTATGCCGTGCGTAAGGTTGGCAAGCGATTAAAAGCCTGGAACAAGACGGGCTATTACATTATCAAATGGCTGCTGTTTGGCGGGATCGCCGCACTGATTTTCTTCGCATTATAAATAGAACGGGGCGCAAATAATGCGCCCCGCTGATGTTTTGCAACCGCTTGGTATCAGGCAAATATCGTCATCATATAAGCGGCAAACAGCGCCAGGTGCGCGGTACCGTTCAACACGTTGGTTCTGCCGGTAGAGAACGAGATATGGCACAACACCAACACCGTCAGCATCACTACCATATGCGGTGCCTGCAGGCCGAAGATTAGCGTCTGGCCAGTCAGGGTGGCAATAATCGTTACCGCTGGCACCGTCAGTGAAATGGTCGCCAGCACCGAGCCGAAGAACAGGTTCATGGCGCGCTGCACCTGATTGTTCAACACCGCGCGCAGAGCACCCAATCCTTCCGGGGACAGGATCAGCAACGCAACCAGGAAACCGGTGAACTGGGTTGGTGCGTTCAATTTGGTGAGCAAGCCTTCAAGCGGGTTGGCGTTAAATTTGGTTACGGCAATTACTGCGACCAGATGCACGATCAACCAGGCGGCATGCCACAGGCTGCTGTGTGACGAGGGTTTACCGTGGTGCGGATCGCCATCGTCATCTTCGTGTTCATAAACAAACAGGCTCTGGTGGGTTTTAGTCTGGATCAGCAGGAACACGCCATACATCGCTGCGGAGATGGCCGCAACCAGCAGTGACTGGCCCACGCTGAAGTTGCCACCAGGCAAGGCGCTTGGCAACACCAACACGATCACCGCCAGTGGGAGGATCGCCATCAGGTACTGTTTGATACCGCCAAGGTTAACGTACTGGGTAGCAAACTTGCGCCCGCCGAGTAGCAGGGCAACCCCAACCAATCCGGCAGTCACAATCATGATGATTGAATACAATGTGTCACGCATCAGGGCCGGGGCCGCGTCGCCGGTTGCCATCAGTGCTGAAATCAGGCTCACTTCCAGGATCACTACCGACAGGCTGAGGATCAGCGAGCCGTAGGGTTCACCCAGGCGGTGTGCCAGCACATCGGCATGGCGTACCACGCTGAAAGCACTACTGAGGATACCTACCAGGGCAATAATGTTGATGGCTACGATCAGTGGGAAACTGCTGGTGCCGCTCCACAGGTTGAGCACAACCAGTGCGGCGATAGGGAAAATCAGAGAATACTCTGTGTGGCGAGATTTGGATCGGCCAGGATCGTTGTGCGACTTCATTACGGTACATCTCCTTCTCAAACTGCGTGGCCCGTCATCGCTGTTCACCTGCAGATAGGGTCAGCGTATCCAGAAAGTTGTTAATAATAATAGGATACACTCTGCGCATGACGCCGAGTAATAATGTGATGATGTGTCTGGTTTTTAGAAAGCAAGACTTTACTTTATGTGATTAGAGTAACAAAAAAACCGCATCGGATGCGGTTTTATTTACTTACTTTTACGTAAAAATCCAGATGTTCCATGCTAAACGCCTATAAGTGGGTTTTATCTGGCGTTTTTCACGGAAAATAAGGCAGATAATGGCGATCAGGAGTCAATGTTATCCATGATATCGTGCCTTTTCTGGTGGTAACCTTCTTCATTTAGCCCTTCACGCCAATAAGGCACGGCATAAAGCTGATTACGCTCACATTGGCGCTCCTGGCGCAGGTAACGACGTAGTTCGACCACCAGGCGATCCTCACCTGCCAGCCAGAACTGGGTGCCATTATCCGGTAATGGCAAGGCGCAGAATTGTGTGATGAGATCGACCGTTTTCTCCGTGCCGCCAATGATCCAGCTTAGTTCAACACCGGCAGGTTTTTGCAGATCGATAACGTCCGCAGGGGTATCGACACGGATAAACGCGTGGCCTTCGCTACGTGCTGGCAAGTTTTCCAGCAGTGCGGCAATAGCCGGTAACGAAGAAGGATCGCCGGCCAGGCAGTAAAACTCGGCCTCTGGCAGCATTGGCTTGGGGCCGCCAGGGTTGCTGATACCAATTTTATCCCCCGGCTTGGCCTGACGTGCAAAGTTGACCGCTGGCCCGCTGTGGTCGTGCAGGGCAAACTCAATATCAATCTCACCCTGTTGCGGGCGGACGGCACGAATGGAATAGGTGCGAACGAGTGGACGTACGGCATCGGTGGCCCATACCGGGCCTTTCTCGGTGAGCGTGGGCAGGTCTGGTTGCGTTTGGCCTGCAAGCGGTAAGAACACCTTGATATGTGCGGCAGCGGCTTCGGCCGGGTAATAACGCAGGTCTGGTGCGCTGAAGGTGATGCGTCGCAGATGCGGTGTGATGTCGCGTAAACGGGCAACTTCGATCAAATAGGGGGCGCGGCTGCGTGGGGTTTCGGTTTTCACGGGACTCTCCTTTATCATTCTGCGGCCAGTATATCATGCTATCTGATAATGAGAATTGTTTGCTTGTGAGCGTGGCACATCAGGCCAAGCGGCGAAAACCGCTCGGATTGTATTTTTTTGCGGCTAAAACGCTGCGCTCTGTTAACAAAACGCAGGGGAAGGGTAAAGTTTTACGTCTATTAATATTATTGCTTCTGGGTACAAATACTTTTTCACATTTAATATGTCTGGAAACTTGATTGAAAGGTCAGAAAAGAATATGGTCATTTATACCCGTCGTCTTTCAAGTTGCAGCGTTGTTATCTGCACTTACCCACCCCAGTCACTTACCCAAAAGTAAGCTCCTGGGGATGAGTAAGCTTGTTGCCTAGCTGCAACTTGAAATCCATAGGGTATATATTTTTTGCTGGGCGGTGTAAATAAACACGCCCCGCATCCCAAAAAAGAAATTGCAGACACAGTGGCGAAGGGGGTAGGGCAATCCTATTCCCAGGAGGTTGTATTAGGTGTTAACTCGAGATTTTCTGCAAAAAGCAGACTGCAAAACGGCATTCGGCACGATCGAAGAGTCGCTGTTGCTGACACCGGAACAGCGCTCGGCCTCACTGACATGTACGCTCTCCAGGCGGCCGGACAATAGCCCGGTATGGGTTTTTGGCTATGGTTCACTGATGTGGAACCCGGTATTTGAATCTGAAGAGGTGCGCCCGGCGACGCTGCAAGGCTGGCATCGGGCATTTTGCCTGCGTTTGACCGCCGGACGGGGCACTTTGCATCAGCCAGGGCGCATGCTGGCCCTGCAGGAGGGGGGGGAAACCACCGGTCTGGCCTTCCGCCTGCCGGAAGATAAACTGCGTGAAGAGCTGGAACTACTGTGGAAACGTGAGATGATCACCGGTTGCTATCTGCCAACCTGGTGTGACCTGACGCTGGACGACGGCAGCGTCGTTACCGCCTTGGTGTTTGTGATGAACCCACAGCATCCGCTATTTGAAGCGGATACCCGCCATCAGGTGATCGCCCCGCTGATCGCCAGCGCCAGCGGCCCGTTGGGCACCAATGCGCAGTATCTGTTTGCCTTGGACAACGAGCTGAAAAATCACGGCATGAAGGATGACTGCATCGGCGATCTGGTTGGCTATGTACGTCAGTGGCTGCAACAAAACACCTCGGGGCCAATAGGTGGCGAAGCCACGGCCTAACCCTCTGTTAGCGTAGGGGCGTCGTATTGCGCGCCCCAAATGCCTCAACAACCCTCGCGTTGATATATTTTATCCCTCTAGGTAATAACTTTTTGCTGCATAACCTGTTAACCATAATTTTTAAATGGTTATTTATCTCATTAATTTTAAAGCCATTTGCAATTATAAGAAAAGTGGTGGTGAATTTTCAACGATAAAAAAGTGTACTTAGCATTAAAAGCTATAAGTAAAGAGTATTCCTTATTTGTCCTGTCTGCACAGACTCCGTATCAATATTGTTAACGGTTTTGGGAGAGAGAAGGGGACGGAATGAATTTTCAGCAATTAAAGATCATTCGTGAGTCAGCGCGTTGCAACTACAATCTGACTGACGTCGCGAATGCGTTATTTACTTCACAGTCTGGGGTCAGCCGTCATATTCGCGAGCTGGAGGAAGAGCTGGGGATTGAGATATTTATCCGCCGTGGCAAACGGTTATTAGGCATGACCGAACCGGGCAAAGAGCTGTTGGTGGTTGCGGAGCGTATCCTCAATGACGCCAATAATATCCGCCGGCTGGCCGATGTGTTCAGCAGTAAAGACGCGGGGCAACTCCATATTGCCACCACCCATACCCAGGCCCGCTACAGCCTGCCGGGGGTGATTAAGGAGTTTCGGGCGCTGTATCCGCAGGTGCGCGTGGTGCTTAATCAGGGGAGTCCGGAGGAGATTGCCGCCATGCTGGCCTGCGGCGAAGCGGATATCGGTATCGCCAGTGAACGCCTGATGAGCGAAGAGTCGTTGGCTGCTTTTCCCTATTACCGCTGGAACCATGCCATCCTGGTACCCGAAGGCCACGAATTGACACGCCAGCCGCTGGTCACGTTGGAAATGCTCAGTACGTTGCCGTTGATTACCTACCGCCAGGGGATCACCGGGCGCTCACGGCTGGATGCGGCATTTAAAGCTGCGGGGCTGACGCCGGATATCGCGCTAAGTGCCCAGGATTCTGACGTCATCAAAACCTATGTTGAGTTGGGGCTGGGTGTGGGCATCCTGGCGGATATGTCGTTTGAAAAAGAGCGCGATCGTGGGCTGGTGAGCCTCAATGCCGAACATTTGTTTGAGCCTAATACCGTCTGGTTGGGCCTGAAGCGCGGTCAGTTACAACGTAACTATACCTGGCAGTTTATCCAGCTATGTAATCCCACCTTGTCACTCACGGAAATTAAAGAGAAAGTGTTCTCCGAGCAGTTGGAACAGGTTATCGACTATCAGATCTGAGGCTGTAATGCGCTGGAATGGTGCAAGCGCGCCATATCACTGTGCAATAGTGAGGGGGTGGATTACAGATTGCACGGTAATAACATTCTAAAATCTGTGGCTTGGCAAACTGGCATGCAAGCTGCTTATCTTAAATGCGGAAACGTTGAGTATCTGCGATGAATTTCTACAGGCGTCCGTGCAGCACGTTTGCCCCAATGGTGGAATGTGCTGTTCGGACGTCTGTTTTATCGCTGGTAATACGCCTTGGTTGAGATCCCCGATTACAGGTTTTTCCGATGGCTTCTTTTTGCCGATCGCTTACCCTATGCTTCAGGTTGCATTATGCTGTGCGGCAGTTTTTTTCTACCGGCCGGAACGGTAGCGCCAACGGGGTGAGTTTGCCATGCGGCAAGGAAGACGAAGGGCAAACGTGGTTATGACCAAGGTTATTCAGCAAAAGATGTCACAATTGTTATCCAGCACGCGCTTACTCGGGTTATTAGCACTACCGGTGATAATGTTTAACGCCCAGGCGGAAGTTCCCCCGGCAGCGGTTGGCGTGCCAGACGCCCAGGCAGAGGCACCCGTTGCAGTGAAAAGCGCAGCTGAGGCTACGGTGGAAACTCCCTCGGTGGGGACGAGCGTGATTGACGATCTGGCTAAAGCGCCGCCGACAGCGACAGCAGAAACCCAGACGGTATTACCACCGGCACCGCTAGCAGAAGCTCAGACAGTAGCACCAACAGCAGAAACCCAGACGGTAGCACCCCCCGTAGAGGCCCAGGCCATTGCCCCCCCGGAGGTGGCAAATGCGGCTGATATTGCTGCGCAAGTGTCTGCGCCAATAGAAAAGCCAACAGCAGTGGTCAGTGAGATCAAGGCGCAGCCATCCCCGGAGCAAGAGCTGCCGGAGCTGGGTAGCGCTGGCGTCAACGATGCCGAACGAGAAAAAGAGTGGGCTACGCGGGCGAAAAAGTTGGCAGAGCAGAATCTTAACCAGATTTCCAGCGAGCGGGCGCGCGCCGGTACCAAAGATTACCTGACCAACCAGGCCAGTTCGCTCCTACAGCAGGAGACCGAGGAGCTACTTTCGCCACTTGGTACCGCTAAACTGTCGCTTGCGGTCACACCCGAAGGGGATTTTACCGGCAGCAGCGGTCAGTTGTTCAGTCCGCTGTATGACGTGGATGGTTTGTTGACCTACAGCCAGGTGGGTTATCTGCAAAAGGCTAACGGTTCACAGGGTAATTTTGGCCTGGGGCAGCGGTGGGTGGTGGGGGATTGGCTGCTGGGCTATAACTCCGTGCTCGATAGTGATTTCCAGAATCAACGCAATCGCGGCAGCATCGGTGCCGAAGCCTGGGGTGACTATCTACGTTTGTCGGCCAACTATTACCATCCGCTGTCGTCGTTTGCTCCACAGGCCAATAATGCCGTTTTTCTAGGCCGTCCGGCACGTGGCTACGATATTACTACCCAAGGCTATCTGCCGTTTTACCATCAGCTTGGTGCTTCGCTCAGCTTTGAACAGTATCGCGGTGCCAGCGTCGATCTGTTGGGCAATGGCAACAAACAAACCGATCCCAGTGCGATGCAGGTGGGGCTCAACTATACGCCGGTCCCGTTGGTTACGGTCAAAGCCTTACACAAACTGGATAATACGGGCGACACCCAGGACAAAGTTGAACTGGCGATGAGCTATCGCCTTGGGGTGCCGCTGATCAAACAAATTTCCCCATACTATGTGGAGCAGGCCAAATCATTGCGCGGTAGCCGCTATGACAGCGTCGAGCGTAATAATGTGCCGGTGCTGGAGTTTCGCGAAAGCAAAACGTTGCAGGTGTTTCTGGCTACGCCGTCATGGAGCCTGAATGCGGGGGAAGCTCTGCCGCTGGTGCTGGAAATCAAAGCGGCCAATAAGATCACCGCCGTCAACTGGCAAGGGGATACTCAGGCAGTCAGCCTGACGCCGCCGGCGAATATCAACGATCCGCAGGGGTGGACCTTGACGGTGCCCGCGTGGGATGAGACGCCAGGGGCCAGCAATCACTACCAACTGTCCGTCACCCTTGAGGATGAAAAGCAGCAGAAAGCCACCTCTAACTGGATCACGCTACAGGTTACCGCTCCCCTGAGCTTGTCTATTGAAGGGGAACCCGGGTTACCGCCGCCGCAAACGCTGCAGCCACCAGCAATCCCGGCGGTTACCGGGCCGTTGCACCCATAGGGCAACTAATCTTTCTTATTACCCAACACCCAAACGGCGGCTTCGACACGGGATTTCAGTTTCATCTTCTTCAGCAGATGTTTCACATGCACCTTGACGGTACTTTCGGTGATCGCCAGCTTGCGGGCAATCAGCTTGTTTGGCAGCCCCTGTGCGATCAGCTTGAGGATGTCGCGCTCGCGCGGGGTTAACTGCTGGATGTCGCGTTCTGCTGCCGGGCGATTATCCCGCAGGCTGGCCGCCAACACGGGTGTCAGTGCTTCGCTCAACACCATTTGCCCTGCCGCCGCCTGATGCAGAGCCTTGAGCAGTTCTTCTGGTTCCATATCTTTCAACAGATAGCCATCAGCACCGCGTTTTAGCGCGTTCACCACATCGTCTTCATGGTTGGAGACGCTGAATACCACCACGCGACCGGAAAGGGCGGTCTGACGCAGGCGATCCAGCGTTGCCAGGCCGTTCATTCCAGGCATATTCAGATCCAACAGGATCAGATCGGGATCGTGCTGCTCCGCCAGTTCCACCCCTTGTTCGCCATTGTTGGCTTCGTCGATGACTTGTAGGCGCGGATCCATGCTAATCAACTGCTTGACGCCGTTACGCAACATGGGGTGATCGTCAATCAGCAGTATGGTGGCATCTTCTTCGGTCGTCATAATATTTCCTTATTCGATAGCAGAGTTATCTGGGCGGAACGTCACCCGTACTTCGGTGCCGCCGCCGCTGCGCGGCAAGATTTCACACTGGCCGTGCAGGCTTTTGGCACGATCGCGCATGATGATCAGGCCGTAGTGATCGGGCCGCTCGCTGATATCCGGCAGGCCACGGCCATTATCGCTGACGCTCAGGGTGACTTCGCCATGCAGGTTTAACACCCGAATCTTGACCTGGCTGGCCTGCGCATGTTGGTGAATGTTACTCAGTGCTTCACGCGCGATCTGCAGCAGGTGGATCGCCTGATAGGCCGCTACGCTACGTGGGCCTAACTGATAATCCAGCTCGATGGCAATCCCCAGCCGCTGATTGAATTCCTGCACCGTAGACTGTAGTGCTGCCAGCAGGCCTGGTTCACTCAGGCGCAGGCGGAAGGTGGTTAACAACTCGCGTAACTGACGATAGGCGGCAGTGATCTCTTCACGCATCTGTTGCACCAGCGCCAGGCTGGCCGGAGGGAGTTCGTCCCCCTGCATTTGCAGGCAACTGGTCTGCATTTTCAAGCAGGTGAGGGATTGAGCTATGGAGTCATGTAACTCACGGGCAATTGCGGCCCGTTCTTCCATCAACATCAACTGCTGCTGGTGGTCAACCTGGCGCTCTATCGCCAATACGCTGGTCAATTGCTCTACCAGGGTATTCATCAACTGAGATTGTTCATCGTTTAACCGTTGTTCTGGCGCATGTTGAGCGACGACGATGCCATAATTGCCCAGTTGGTCACTCAGGCTCCAGCTAAGTGAAGGATGGCCCTGACTATGAGACTGATGTTCGCTTAAACAGGCGCAGCAGACCGGGTTATGACAATACTCCGGCCTTAACGGCTGGTTACCACTTAATTGCAGAAACTGTTCCTGGCTGTTGTTTTCATACAGCCGTACCTGGATGCTGTGTAGCGGCGTCAGCGTTTGCAACTGGTTGAGGATTGGTGTCAGGCGGCTACAGATCGGCTCACTGGTGTGCAACTGGCGGCTGGTGCGATACAGAAAGCCCAGCACCTGGTTTTTCTGTTGCAGGTCGGCGGTTTTTTCCGCCACGCGTTGTTCCAGCCTGGCATAGATGGTGGCAAGCTCGTCGGACATGGTGTTGAGTGCAGCGCCGAGGGAAGACATCTCGTCCTGATGCCCACGTTGGACAAAGCGGTGGCTGAAATCACCACGGCCTACCGCCAGTGCCAGTGCCACCAACTGACGCCAAGGATGCAGCAAACGGCGGCGCAGATAACAGATGGTGCCGACCAGCAGCAACAGCGTCAGGGCGATAAATCCCCCCTGAACCAGCGTCACCATCAACAAACGCCGTTCGGTCTGATGATCGATATCGGAAACCAGCTTGTCCAACAGGCTGACAAAGTGGGTCACTTGGGGAGCCGCATCGTCGGGGTGTTTTGCTTGGCGCAGCCTTGGCTGCAGCTGGTTTAGCCAATAGTCACGCAACGTCAGCAACTGCGGGGTTAGCCCTTCGCGCTCCAGCGCCAGCTGCAAGTCGCGGCTGGTTTCATCCTGATCCAATCCCTGCATCAGGATATCACTGTGGGCATCCAGGGGGATCTGAGACAGCAGACGGTAACTCTGCATCCGTAGGGATCCCGCTTTGTTGATGGCATGAGCATTGCCCTGGATGCTTTGCGACATCCAGGCGGAAATACTCATTCCGGCGATACCGAGCACCCCCAGCAGTAGCATTAGCAGGGCAACCTGGTTAACGATGGAAAGCGGAGCCAGCAAGCGTTTCATCGAATACGTATCCCCCATAGAGCAGCAGAAACCAGAGGGTAGATACCAGCCACTCTGGCCGCCAAATTACGTCAATAGCAGCCATTTTTCCTCATCCCCCGGCACAACCCCATACCCCTAACGAAGTACCTCTTAGTTTCCGGCTGCCTGAACCATAGCCAAACTTTTAGCACTACTGTGGTATAACCAGCTGAATACCAATAGATTAGCTAGTCTTAATTGGCTACTCACTAAGGGAGGTAAGAGGTTTATCTGCCATGAGTTACCTGCTTGCTCATTGATTTGCGTCAACTTTACCGCTTGAGGGGATCAACTAGGGTGTGCGCAGTTATCACCGTGTTTCTGAGGTTATTATGTCGCAATCTGCAACGCCTTTAGCAAAAAAAACGAGTGCGGTTATTCAGGACTGGCAACCTGAGAACAGCGAATTCTGGCAGCAGAGTGGGCACCGCATTGCCCGCCGCAACCTGTGGATCTCCATACCCTGCCTGTTGCTCGCCTTCTGCGTATGGATGCTGTTCAGCGCCGTGGCGGTTAATCTGAACAAGGTGGGTTTTAACTTCACCACCGATCAGCTGTTTCTGTTGACCGCATTACCTTCGGTTTCCGGCGCTATCCTGCGAGTGCCGTATTCCTTCGTGATCCCGATGTTTGGTGGCCGCCGTTGGACGGCCATCAGCACCTGTTTCCTGCTGATACCTTGCCTGTGGTTAGGCTATGCGGTACAGGATCCGACCACCTCATTCAACGTATTTATCATTATTGCACTGCTGTGTGGGTTTGCCGGGGCCAACTTTGCCTCCAGCATGGCGAACATCAGCTTCTTCTTCCCGAAGGCGAAGCAGGGTGGGGCGTTGGGGCTGAATGGCGGCCTGGGCAATCTGGGGGTCAGCGTGATGCAATTGGTGGCTCCGTTAGCCATCTCGCTCGCCATGTTTGGCTTCCTGGGCGGTACAGGACAGACACAACCAGACGGCAGCCAGCTGTGGTTGGAAAACGCCGCCTGGATATGGGTGCCTTTCTTGCTGCTGGCAACGCTGGCGGCCTGGTTCGGTATGAACGATTTGGCCGCCTCAAAGGCTTCCTTGCGCCAACAACTGCCGGTACTCAAACGGGGTCACCTGTGGGTTTTGAGCCTGCTGTATCTGGCAACTTTTGGTTCTTTTATTGGCTTTTCCGCCGGTTTTGCCATGCTGGCGAAAACCCAGTTTCCGGACGTGGTGATCCTGCATTATGCCTTCTTCGGACCGTTCCTTGGGGCGCTGGCTCGTCCCGTGGGTGGGGCGCTTTCCGATCGCTTTGGTGGTATACGTGTGACGCTGCTGAACTTTATCGTCATGGCTGTTTTCGCTGCCTTACTGTTCCTGACCTTGCCGGGTAGCGCTCATCAGGGCTCGTTTATGGCCTTCTATGGCGTGTTTATGGTGCTGTTCCTCACCGCCGGGTTGGGCAGCGGCTCGACCTTCCAGATGATCGCCGTGATATTCCGTAAAATCACCGTGGACAGAGTGAAAGCAGCAGGAGGAAGCGATGAGTTGGCACAGCGCGAGGCAGTAACCGATTCGGCTGCGGCTTTGGGCTTTATCTCGGCGATTGGTGCGGCGGGGGGGTTCTTTATCCCCAAGGCGTTTGGCACCTCGTTGGCTTTGACTGGCTCACCGGCTGGGGCGATGAAGATCTTCCTGGTATTCTATATTCTGTGTGTCGTGGTGACCTGGGGCGTTTACGGTCGTAAAAAGGTTTCACGCTAGTTTAGTTAAGCGGGCGCAGCATGTGCGACGGCTACCCATTAGCAACATTGCCACTTTGTCGGTAATCTGACACTCCCCGCTTGGCGGGGAATGTCTTCCCTCTCAATTCCTACACGTTATTTCACTGATAGCCAATCGGTGAATTTTCCGCTATTTTTGCCAAAAAGACATTGTGTAATATTACCGACACCTGGCATTCGTCGGTATATATTAACAACATGTTGTTTTTTATTGAGTAATGACAAGATGATTCCATGATTATCTATTGATTAAATCTTAATGTGTCTGGCATCATAGAAACAGAAAATTCTCAATCATGGATACGCTATGGTTTATGCCTGAGTTGACTATGGAAGCAAGAGAGGGGAGGTTTGTTCAATGGGTTTCATGATTTCACTTGACTGTGAAAAATGGGTGAAATTATGCTTTTCATGTTTAATATCAATTCGTTAATATTTTATTATACTTTGCTTTTCTCAGGTTTTATCAAAAATAGCCCGCATTGGGTTGGACATCTGCTGGGCATCATTTAAGCAAAACCTGACACGATAAATCGATGGTTATTGACAGGGTGAAATATAAAGTAAATTTATTTCCCCGGGTTTATATTTAATTTCTTGAAAGTTTTTTCATATTTCTATACAAATGAGGGCGCAGTGAACTCATAAAGGAAATGAAAAGTGGATGCTGAAAAGGAAATAAAAATCATAAATTTTGATGTTTTGCTCCCCTCCAGGCAGAGTTCACGCCTACGTTGGAAAGAGCTTCAGATCCTTTCCCTGCTGGTTACCCGATCGCCCGAGTTGGTGAGCCGTTCAGAAATCATCGAGACTATCTGGAAAGGCACCTATTGCTCAGACTCGACAATAAATCAGACGATTAAGTCAATTCGTCAGAAAATTGGCGACACGGAGCATAATCTCATCAGGACCATTCCTCGTCTTGGTTATAAGGTGGACAATAAAACGATTTTTAACTTTATTGCATCGGGGGAATCTGCTGTCGATGCGGAGGTTATTCCTGAAGATGGTAATGCTGACACTTTTAATAGTGATTTATCTGAGGGGGAATTAAATCATATGGCCGATGAAATTATTGAAAATGCAACGGTGCCGGAAGGTTGTTCACCCATGAATCCGATATTAAGCGAAACGGCTTGGTTGGTTGATTCCATGCGAAACACGTTAACGCCGTGGGGCAGAATATTGAAATATCTGGCGGCGTTTATTGCACTGTTGACAGTTTCGCTCTTATCCTATGCACTGGGTGGCCGAAGCAAGCCTGCAATACAGTATGAGTTGCCAAACAGCCCTCGTATGGTGCTCTCTTTTTCATTAGACACTCCCCCAGGTGCTAATCCCCAGACGCTGAATTGCGTGTATCTGGCGGGGAATGAAAAGGAAATGCGGGTTGAATGTAGCACTCGCTAACAGGGAGCCTCCTCTACGTTGTTTAAGATATGAGTATTAAACTGCGCAAGATTACCCCGTCATTTTGTCATTAATCCCGCTCGCGCATCCATTTTACCGCCACTACCCCCAAATTTCCGTTTCAGTGGGTTCGCCAGGCGCTTATCTCTGAAAATCCATTATTCCTGTTTTATTACAGTTAGATAGGGTGATTTTAAATTGTCATCCTTTAGTGGTATTTCCGCCGTTCCACCGGTTTTCCCTCCCTGATTCCCTTGATCGCAATCAAGTTGCGCCTGGCACAGCATAAGTAGCCTTGGCCGCAGACTGAGCAATGTCACTTGGCAACTTCTTACAACAACATACCCGTCGTCTTTCAAGCTGCAGTTTGAAATTCATAGGGTAACGAGCCTTCAGGAGAACTCCGGATGAGCAAATTTCTAGATCGGTTCCGCTACTTCAAGCAGTTGGCCGAACCTTTCTCTGGTGGTCATGGCCAAACGCTAAACACCAACCGCGATTGGGAAGACGGTTACCGCAGCCGCTGGCAGCACGACAAAGTGGTGCGCTCCACCCATGGTGTTAACTGCACTGGCTCCTGTAGCTGGCAAATCTATGTGAAAAACGGCCTGGTCACCTGGGAAACCCAGCAGACCGACTATCCACGCACCCGTCCAGATTTGCCCAACCATGAGCCACGTGGCTGTCCGCGCGGTGCCAGCTATTCCTGGTACCTCTACAGTGCCAACCGCCTGAAATATCCGTTGATGCGCAAACGCCTAATCAAGCTATGGCGCGAGGCTAAAGCCTTGCATAGCGATCCGGTTGATGCCTGGGGTTCGATCGTTTCCGACCCGGAAAAAGCCAAAAGCTACAAAGTGGCTCGTGGTCGCGGTGGTTTTGTCCGTTCCAACTGGCAGGAAGTCAATGAACTGATTGCCGCTTCCAACGTCTATACCGCCAAGACCTTTGGCCCGGACCGCATTATCGGCTTCTCGCCGATCCCGGCAATGTCGATGGTGTCTTACGCCGCAGGGGCGCGCTATCTTTCGCTGATTGGCGGCACCTGCCTGAGTTTCTACGACTGGTACTGCGATTTACCACCGGCCTCGCCGATGACCTGGGGCGAGCAGACCGACGTACCGGAATCCGCCGACTGGTACAACTCCTCGTACATCATTGCCTGGGGTTCCAACGTGCCGCAAACGCGCACCCCGGATGCCCACTTCTTCACCGAGGTGCGCTACAAGGGCACTAAAACCGTCGCGGTGACGCCAGACTACGCGGAAGTGGCCAAGCTATGCGACCAGTGGCTGAACCCGAAACAGGGTACCGATAGCGCAATGGCGCTGGCGATGGGCCACGTGATGCTCAAAGAGTTCCATCTGGATCGTGAAGTTGGCTATTTCCGCGATTACGTGCGTCGCTACACCGATATGCCGATGCTGGTGCTGTTGGAGCCGCGTACCGAAGGCTATTACGCCGCAGGCCGCCTGCTGCGCGCCGCCGATCTGGTGGATGCCCTTGGCCAGGAAAACAACCCCGAGTGGAAAACCGTCGCGCTGGATCAGACCAGCGGTGAACTGGTGGCGCCGCAGGGCTCTATCGGTTTCCGTTGGGGTGAGAAGGGCAAATGGAACCTGGAACAGCGTGAAGGTAAGGCCCAGCAGGATGTGGAGCTGCAACTCAGCCTGCTAGGCAGCCATGATGAGGTGGTTGACGTTGGCTTCCCTTACTTCGGCGGTGCCGAGAGTGAGCATTTCAACAGCGTGGCGTTGGACGAAATCCTGCTGCACAAACTGCCGGTAAAACGCCTGCAACTGGCGGACGGCAGCCAGGTGCTGGTGACCAGCGTCTACGACCTGACGCTGGCGAACTACGGTCTGGATCGTGGCCTGAATGATGCCAACTGTGCCAACGGTTATGACGAAGTCAAAGCCTATACACCAGCCTGGGCAGAACAGATCACCGGCGTCTCACGCCATAATATCATCCGCATTGCGCGGGAGTTTGCCGAAAACGCCGAGAAAACCCACGGCCGTTCGATGATTATCGTTGGAGCCGGTGTCAACCACTGGTATCACATGGACATGACCTATCGCGGACTGATCAACATGCTGATCTTCTGCGGTTGCGTTGGCCAAAGCGGTGGCGGCTGGGCACACTATGTCGGCCAGGAAAAGCTGCGCCCGCAAACCGGTTGGGTGCCGCTGGCCTTTGGCCTCGACTGGCAGCGTCCGGCGCGCCATATGAACAGCACCTCGTTCTTCTACAATCACTCCAGCCAATGGCGTTACGAGACGGTTGGCACTGAAGAGTTGTTGTCACCGATGGCGGACAAGAGCCAGTTTGCTGGCAGCCTGATCGACCTGAACGTGCGTGCCGAGCGCATGGGTTGGTTGCCATCGGCACCGCAACTGGACACCAACCCGCTGCATCTGGCCGCTCAGGCTAAAGCGGCCGGTCAGACGCCGCTGGATTTCACCGTGGAGAGTCTGAAACAGGGCAAGGTCCGCTTTGCCGCCGAACAGCCGGATAACCCGCAGAACTTCCCGCGTAACCTGTTCGTCTGGCGCTCGAACCTGTTGGGCTCCTCCGGCAAGGGGCATGAATACATGCTCAAATACCTGCTGGGGACCGAGAATGGTATCCAGGGCCAGGATCTGGGCCAGCAGGGTGGAGTAAAACCGCAGGAAGTGGAATGGCAGGATAACGGCGGCGAAGGCAAGCTGGATCTGGTGGTGACGCTCGATTTCCGCATGTCCAGCACCTGCCTGTATTCCGACATCGTGTTGCCAACTGCCACCTGGTACGAGAAAGACGATATGAATACGTCGGATATGCATCCGTTTATTCATCCGCTGTCTGCGGCTGTCGATCCCGCCTGGGATTCCAAGAGCGACTGGGAGATCTACAAGGGGATCGCCAAAGCGTTCTCCGAGGTGTGCGTTGGCCACCTGGGCCAGGAAACCGACATTGTTACACTGCCAATCCAGCATGACTCCGCCGCCGAACTGGCGCAGCCCTATGGCGTGAAAGACTGGAAGAAAGGCGAGTGCGAGCTGATCCCGGGCAAAACCGCGCCACACATCATGGTGGTAGAACGCGATTATCCCGCGACCTACGAGCGCTTTACCTCGCTCGGCCCCCTGTTGGACAAGCTTGGCAACGGCGGCAAGGGCATCAGTTGGAACACCCAGACCGAAGTCGACTTCCTGAAAAAACTGAATTACGTGAAGACCGAAGGCCCGGCAGCCGGGCGGCCCAAGATCGAAAGTGCCATCGATGCGGCGGAAGTGATCCTCTCTCTGGCACCGGAAACCAATGGGCAGGTGGCGGTGAAAGCCTGGCAGGCGCTGAGCGATATCACCGGGCGCGATCACACCCATCTGGCGCTGAACAAGGAAGACGAAAAGATCCGCTTCCGCGATATTCAGGCCCAGCCGCGCAAGATCATCTCCAGCCCGACCTGGTCTGGCCTGGAAGACGAACACGTTTCTTACAACGCCTGCTACACCAACGTGCATGAGCTGATCCCTTGGCGCACCCTGAGCGGCCGCCAACAGCTGTATCAGGATCACGAGTGGATGCGTGCCTTCGGGGAAAGTCTGCTGGTTTATCGCCCGCCGATCGACACCCGTGCCGCGCAGCCGTTGCTGAATAAAAAACCGAACGGCAACAAAGAGAAGGCGCTGAACTTCCTGACGCCGCACCAGAAGTGGGGCATCCACTCCACCTATAGCGACAACCTGCTGATGCTGACCCTGTCACGTGGCGGGCCTATCGTCTGGCTGAGTGAGGACGATGCCAAAGATCTGGGTATCGAAGATAACGACTGGATCGAGGCCTTCAACGCCAACGGCGCACTCACCGCCCGTGCGGTGGTCAGCCAGCGAATTCCGTCGGGCATGACCATGATGTATCACGCGCAGGAACGTATCGTGAACATTCCTGGTTCGGAAATCACCAGCCAGCGCGGCGGGATCCACAACTCGGTGACCCGTGTGTGCCCGAAACCGACCCATATGATCGGCGGCTATGCACAGCTGGCCTACGGTTTTAACTACTACGGCACCGTCGGCTCGAATCGCGATGAGTTTGTGGTGGTGCGCAAAATGGACCATATCGACTGGTTAGACGGTGAAGGTAACGACTACGCACAGGGCAGCCAGCAGGAGAAAGCCAAATGAAAATTCGTTCGCAAGTTGGCATGGTGCTCAACCTGGACAAATGCATCGGTTGCCATACCTGTTCGGTGACCTGTAAGAACGTCTGGACCAGCCGTGAAGGCATGGAATACGCCTGGTTCAACAACGTGGAAAGCAAGCCGGGGATCGGTTATCCCAACGCCTGGGAAGATCAGGATAAGTGGAAGGGCGGCTGGATACGCAAAATTAACGGCAAGCTGGAGCCGCGCATGGGGAACCGTGTTGGCCTGCTGTCGAAGATTTTTGCCAACCCGGACGTTCCCGCATTGGACGACTATTACGAACCGTTCGATTACGACTACCAGAATCTGCATACCGCCCCGCAGGGCAAGCATCAGCCGATTGCCCGCCCGCGATCGCTGATCACCGGCCAGCGGATGAACAAGATCGAAAGTGGCCCAAACTGGGAAGAGATCCTCGGCGGTGAGTTCGACAAGCGTGCCAAGGACAAAAACTTCGACAACATGCAGAAGGCGATGTACGGCCAGTTCGAAAATACCTTCATGATGTATTTGCCACGGCTGTGCGAGCACTGCCTGAACCCTGCCTGCGTGGCGACTTGCCCGAGCGGTGCGATCTATAAACGCGGCGAAGACGGCATTGTGTTGATCGATCAGGATAAATGCCGTGGCTGGCGGATGTGCCTGACTGGCTGCCCGTACAAGAAAATCTACTTCAACTGGAAGAGCGGCAAATCCGAGAAATGTATCTTCTGCTACCCAAGGATTGAGGCAGGCCAGCCGACCGTCTGTTCGGAAACCTGCGTGGGGCGAATCCGCTATCTTGGCGTGCTGCTGTACGATGCCGACCGCATTGAACACGCGGCTGCTGTTGAGCACGATCAAGACCTCTATCAGAGCCAAATGGACATCTTCCTCGATCCGCACGACCCGGCGGTGCTTGAGCAAGCGCTAAAAGACGGTATCCCGCAAGGTGTGATTGACGCCGCGCAGCAGTCGCCGGTTTACAAGATGGCGATGGACTGGAAACTGGCGCTGCCGCTGCACCCGGAATATCGCACCTTACCGATGGTGTGGTATGTGCCACCGTTGTCTCCGATCCAGTCGGCCGCCGATGCCGGTGAGTTGGCCCATAGCGGCGTGCTGCCCGACGTCGAAAGCTTGCGCATCCCGGTGCAATATCTGGCGAATCTGTTGACCGCTGGAGATACCGCTCCGGTGCTGTTGGCGCTGAAACGGATGTTGGCGATGCGCCACTACAAGCGGGCCGAAACCGTGGACGGCGTGGTGGATACCAGCGCGCTGGAGCAGGTGGGGCTGACAGAGGCGCAGGCGCAAGAAATGTATCGCTATCTGGCGATTGCTAACTACGAAGACCGTTTCGTCGTGCCTTCCAGCCATCGTGAACTGGCGCGTGAAGCCTTCCCGGAAAGCAAAGGCTGCGGCTTCAGCTTTGGTGACGGTTGCCACGGCAGCGACAGCAAGTTCAACCTGTTTAACAGCCGCCGCATCGATGCCATCGACGTGATGCAGAAAACCCCGCGCAAGGAGGATGCCTCATGATCGCTCTGCGAATTATTGCCCGCCTGTTGGATTATCCTGAGCAGGTGCTGTTTGACCATCAGCAAGAGCTGGTGGAAGCCCTGGAACCGGCCTGCGAACTGGATTTGCATCACAGCGCCCAGCTGGTTTTGTTTATCCGCTGCTTCTGTGCCCGTCCGTTGCTGGACGTGCAGGCGGAGTATTGCGAGCTGTTCGATCGCGGTCGTGCGACCTCACTGTTGCTGTTTGAGCACGTTCACGGTGAATCCCGCGATCGCGGCCAGGCGATGGTCGATCTGATGGCGCAATACCGCGCAGCCGGGCTGGAGATCGACAGCCGCGAACTGCCGGATTTCCTGCCGCTGTATCTGGAGTATCTTGCCAGCCGCAATAAAGAGCAAGCTCAAGGTGGACTGCAGGATATCGCCCCCATTCTGGCTCTGCTGGGGGCTCGTTTGCAGCAGCGTCAAAGCCCGTATGCGGTGCTGTTCGATTTGCTGCTGGCGCTGTCAGGTACCACCGTCACCAGCACCAGCCTGGAGGATCAGGTGGCAGCTGAAGCCAGGGACGACACGCCACAGGCACTGGATGCCGTCTGGGAAGAAGAACAGATCAAGTTTTTGGGTGAACAGGGCTGTGTTTCGGCGCAGCAGGCCACCCACCAGCGGCGCTTTGCGGGCGCGGTAGCGCCACAGTATCTGGATGTGGGTTCAATGACCACGGCAACCAAAGGACGCTAATCATGCATTTTATGACGCTTTTCTTCTTTGATATCTATCCGTATATCGCCGGGGCGATCTTTCTGATCGGCAGTTGGCTGCGCTACGACTACGGGCAATACACCTGGCGTGCAGGCTCCAGTCAGATGCTGGATAAAAAGGGCATGCGGCTGGCTTCCAACCTGTTTCATATCGGCATTCTGGGCATTTTTGCCGGGCATTTCCTCGGCATGCTGACGCCGCACTGGATGTATGAATCTTTCCTGCCGATCGCCGTGAAGCAGAAAATGGCGATGTTTGCCGGTGGGGCCTGTGGCGTGATGATGCTGGTGGGGGGAGTGCTGTTATTGAAACGCCGTCTGACCAACCCACGGATCCGCGCCACCAGTAGCATGGGGGATATCCTGATCCTGACGCTGCTGGTCGTGCAGGTATGCTTGGGGCTGTTGACCATCCCGTTTTCCGCCCAACATATGGACGGCAGCGAGATGCTGAAGCTGGTGGCCTGGGCGCAAGCGGTGGTGACTTTCCACGGCGGTGCGGCTCAGCACCTGGAAGGGGTTGCACCGATATTCAAGATCCATATCGTGCTTGGCATGACTCTGTTCCTGATATTCCCATTCTGCCGCCTGGTGCATATCTGGAGCGTACCGGTGGAATATCTGACTCGCCGCTACCAGTTGGTGCGTAACCGCCGATAGCTCCCCGCGTTACTCAGCGGCAAGGTCCGATGGACGTTGCCGCTTTACTATTCGTGGTGGGGGGGCCAAATCTTCCGCGAATGGCCGGTTATGATCAAAGCCTTTAGCCAGCATGGCACTCGCTATTCTCAGGTTTACTTCCCGCTCTTTCTCTCTATCTATTTCAATGTCCTTCTGCAGGGCTATCTCGAATCGAGGTATTCTGTATTGTGACCCGTTGTTCACGCAGTTCGAGCAGATCACGCTGAAGTACGTGCTCCAGAAGGGCCATGCGGCGATGCTGCACGATCTTATCGTCTGAGATGGCAGTAAGGTTGGCAGTTTATTCCTATAGATCTCTTATCGGCGTTGATCTAGGCTGTGCCATTGGGTTAACAGCATGATTTACCTGAATAGTTAAGCGAAAGGAATCAATCAGTAAAAATTCCTGTTAGGATTTTCATTATGCTGATGTTAAATAAGGGCTAGATCAAAATAGCGTAAATAGTTTGATTAATTACGCTGGATGCTAAGCCAAACGAGTTAGGGATAAGCAGACTGAACACCTATGATCATTGATAACCTGTCCCACCCCGTATTGCCGCTGAAAATCATCGCCACCGGCGCGGCTTTGCCTCCCGGCTGCATCGAATCTTCGACGTTGGATCGGCAATTGAACAAACCCGTCGGCTATGTAGAAAAACGCTCGGGGATTATTCATCGCTTTCATGCCAGCAATCAGGCCAGCCAGGCCGAACTG
Source organism: Serratia sp. 2723 (assembly GCF_050434425.1). Taxonomy (NCBI): domain Bacteria; kingdom Pseudomonadati; phylum Pseudomonadota; class Gammaproteobacteria; order Enterobacterales; family Yersiniaceae; genus Serratia; species Serratia sp. 2723. Next base: position 35,022 of record NZ_JBNDIN010000007.1, on the reverse strand, counting down.
GCCGTCGCCGCATTGGATGATGCGCTGGTTCGCCATGCCATCCCGCGCGACTCTATCGATCTGTTGATCTCGGCCTCGGCCATTTCTGTACAGGCATTGCCCTTCAGTGCCGCGCATATTCTTAAAATCGCCGGATTACCCTCAGGTACCACTGGTTTTGATATCAATACCAGCTGCGTCAGCTTTATTAGCGCATTGCAGGTGGCGGCGGGGCTGCTCAACACAGGCGTTTACCGGCGTATTGCCATCGTCTCTGCCGATATTGCCTCGCGCGGTATCGACTGGGAGGATGAAGAGTCTTCGCTGATCTTTGGCGATGGTGCCGCCTGTGCCATTGTGGAACGCGGCGATGGGCGCAGCGGGATTTTGTCCTACCTGATGGAAACCTACCCTGAAGGTAGCGATTTGTGTGAAATCCGCGCTGGTGGCACACGCCGTAACCCGCGAGCCGGGATGAACGATAGCGATTTTCTGTTCCACATGAAGGGCAAGCAACTGTTCCGCCAGGCGTCGGCGCTGATTGAGGGCTATCTTGAGCGCTTGCTGAGCGCCGCAGGGCTCACCTTGTCACAGATTGCCACCGTGGTGCCGCACCAGGCCAGTCATCTCTCTCTGGAGCATATGCGCAAAAGGCTACATGTGGCGCCAGAGGTGCTGGTGGATATCTATCGTTACCGGGGCAACCAGGTGGCGGCGTCAATTCCTTCCGCGTTGCACGAGGCGGCGATCACCGGCAGGCTGCATGCCAATCAGCCGGTGATGTTGATCGGCACCGCTGCAGGACTGACCCTGGGTGGTATGGTTCTGCTGCCATGAAAGTCTTGGTAACCGGAGCAACCAGTGGGTTAGGGCGCAATGCAGCCGAGTGGTTACTGGCTGCCGGGCATCAGGTGCATGCCACCGGGCGCGATGAGGCCGTTGGCGGTGAGTTGGTAGCGCTGGGGGCAAAGTTTACCCCATTGGATCTGACCCGTGCCGGGATGGAACAGTGCGAACTGCTGATGAAAGACTATGACGTGGTCTGGCATTGTGCCGCCAAATCTTCCCCGTGGGGGGATCGCAAGGCGTTTTTCCAGGCCAACACCTACGTCACGGAAAAGCTCGCCAAAGCTGCCGGGCGCTGCGGTGTGAAACGCTTTATCCATATCTCGACGCCGGCGATCTATTTTGACTTCAAACATCATCACAATATCGCTGAAGGTGAATCTGCCCGCCGCTTTGCCAACCATTACGCTGCCAGCAAGTATGCTGCCGAACAGAGCATTTGCGGGCTGCTGCATCGCTATCCGCAAACCACCTACCTGATCCTGCGCCCGCGCGGCCTGTTTGGCCCGCATGACCGCGTGATCGTACCCAGGATCCTGGCCCAGATGCAGCGTGATAAAGGTATTCTGCGCCTGCCAGGCGGCGGTAGAGCCTATCTGGATCTGACCTTTGTGCTCAACGTAGTGCATGCGATGGACCTGGCCAGCAACCGAGAGAATTTGCCTTCCGGTGGCATTTATAACATCACCAACCAACAGCCGCAGCGGCTGGAGGATATGCTGCACCAACTGCTGGCTCGGCAGCTAGGCTGGCAATATCGGGTGCAGGCACTGCCTTACCGGCTGTTGTGGGCGGTGGCCGGAGGCATGGAATTGATAGCCCATTTTACCGGCAAAGAGCCGATGCTGACGCGCTACAGCGCGGCGGCTGCCTATTTTGATATGACGTTGGATAACAGCCGTGCGATTGAAGAGCTGGGCTACCGGCCACGTTACAGCCTGGAGCAGGGGATTGAGCTGACCGGGCAATGGATGAAACAGCAGGGGATGGCGGCGCATGGCTAATATCACCTCCTTTGAAATCGGCTATTGCACCCATCTTGGCTGCATGGCGCTGCGTGGTTCGCCGATGCGTAGCTGTAAATTCCCCTCCCGCGCCTATCTGCTGGAGGTGGGCGAGCGGCGCTGGCTATGGGACACCGGTTATGCCAGCTATTTCCAACAGTACACCGCCAGCGGTATTTTCCGGCTGTATAGCCAGATTACCCCGGTCTATTTCAGCCCACAGCAGGCGCTGCTTGAGCAGTTGCGTAGCCGGGGGGTGAGCGTGGGTGATATTGAAGCGGTGATTGTTTCCCATTTTCATGCTGACCATATTGCCGGTCTGCGCGATTTCAGCAGTCTTAACATGATTTGCTCCGGCGAAGGTTGGCAGCAAACTCGTGATCTGCGAGGCTTTGCTGCCCTGAAGCGGGCGTTTGTGCCGGGATTGATCCCCGAGGAGTTTGAATCCGCACTGCAGTTTGTGGAGTCATTCCCGCTACAGAGTCTGCCAGCCGAACTGGCACCGTTCCAACAGGGGTATGCGCTGCCGGGTAGCGATGGGCAAATCCTCATCGTGCCTCTGCCAGGCCATGCTGCGGGTCATCTTGGTGCCTTTGTCCAAACCGACACGGGCTGGACGCTGCTGGCCAGCGATGCCGCCTGGTCGCCGCTGAACTACCAGCAACTGCGTGGCCCTTCGCGGCTGGCGAACCTGATCATGGATAATCCGCGTAGCTACTATCAAACCCTTGAAGCGCTCAACCAGCTGCATCACGGCGGCGCGGCGCAGATCCTGTTGTGCCATGAGGGGGATTTATGATCCCACTGATGACGCTGTGGCACTATCTGCGAGCGCGCAGGCTGCATTTCACCGAACGGGCAGAGCTGGAGGCTTACCAGACGCGTCAGTTAAAACGTTTTGCCCGCCGGGTATTGGCGCATAGCCCCTATTTCCGGCCATACTGTCTGTTACCTGTGAGCGAATGGCCAGAAATGGACAAAGCGATCATGATGACGCATTTTGATCGGATGAATACCGCAGGGCTGCAACTTGAGACGCTGTTGGCCTGTGCCCGGCGCAGCGAGACCGATCGCGACTTCACCCCCAAAGTGGGCAAATACAGCGTGGGTTTATCGACCGGCACCTCCGGGCGGCGCGGCGTGTTTGTGGTCAGCCCGCAGGAGCAGCAGATCTGGGCCGGCGGCATGTTGGCAAAAATGCTGCCGCAAGGGGTGTTTGCCGGTGAGCGGGTCGCGCTGTTTCTGCGGGCGGACAACAATCTGTATCACAGCGTCAATAACCGCTGGTTGAGCCTGACGTTTTACGATCTGTTTGCTCCCTTTGCCGAGCACTTGCCGCAGATTGAACGGGAGCAACCCACCATCGTGGTCGCGCCTGCGCAGGTGTTGTGCGCGTTGGCTGATGCGGTCGAGCGGGGCGAATTGCAACTACAGGTGAAAAAGGTGATCTCGGTGGCCGAGGTGCTGGAACCGCAGGATCGCCAACGGCTAAAGCGGGTATTTGCCGACGTAGGCGAAGTCTATCAGGCCACCGAAGGTTTTCTGGCCGCCACCTGTAGCCACGGCACCTTACATCTGAACGAAGAGTTTATTCACGTGGAGCCACAGTGGATCGATGAGCAGCGCTTTACCCCGCTGATCACCGATTTTACCCGCCGTACGCAGCCGATCGTGCGTTATCGGCTGGATGATATTCTGGTGCGGCGTGCGGAGCCTTGCCCGTGCGGCCAGGCCAGCATGGCGTTGGAGCGGATTGAAGGGCGCTGTGACGATCAACTGTTGCTGCCAGGATTGCAGGGCGCAGCGCAGCGAGTCTTTGCCGATCTGTGCCGCCGGGTGATTGCCAACGCGTTACCCGCCGTGGCGGATTATCGCCTGACCCAGTTAACCTGCCAACGGCTGCATCTGATGGCCGATTGCAGCCCCGAAGAACTGGCGTATTGCCAGCAGCAGCTGATTGCGCTGTTTAGCCAGCAGGGTATCGCCGTGCAGCAACTGGAGTGGCAGTTGACCGCACAAAGTATCATGCCGCAGTTCGATGCCAAACGCCGACGCATCGTACGCTTGCCGGAGGCACCATGAAAGAGGTGATCTATCGCCTATGGCAAATGCTGCTGGGCTGGGGCTTTGTCGGCCTGATTTATAACGCCACTGACCGATGGCAAGGGGCGGGTTATCAGCTGACACCGAGTTGGCTGGATCGCGCGATCCCGTTCAGCCCACATGCCGTCTGGCTATACCTGTCTTTTTTCCTGATCGTTCCGCTGTGCTATCTGCTGTGTCCGCTAAGCCGGATCAAATGGCTTAGAAGCTCAATGCAGCTTGCCGCTATTATTGCGGGGGCCATCTATCTGCTGTGGCCGACGACGATGGACTACCCGGTCGATCAGGGCCGTTCACTCAGCTCCACCCTGTTGGCTGCATTGATCGGCATTGATTCAACACAAAACTGCTTACCCTCTTTGCACATAGCTTTGACGGCCCTGGCCGTGTGGGCCGTGGCGGACAGCCGGAAAAAATGGCGCAGCCTACTGTTGTCGGTTTGGGGGTTGGCGATAGCCTTCTCTATCCTGCAACTGCGCCGTCACCTGTTGGTGGATTTGCTTAGTGGGGCGGCGTTGGCCATGGCCGTAGGCTATGCCTGCCAGCATGCTCGATGGATTGTCTGTGATTTTCGTCAGGGAGAACGGCCATGACCGATCTGGTAATACCGATAGTATTTATGCTGTGCGTGGTGCTGGGCGAAGCCCTGTGGCTGCAAAAGCGCAACCGGGGCAGCGTTGATTGGCATGATGTGATCTTCAACCTCAACTCTGGGCACATCATGCTGTGGCTGTTTCGGGGGCTGGAGATTTTCTGCTATGGCTATGTAGTGACCCATTACAGCCTGGGCCTGGTAGATAGCTGGCCGGTCGCGCTGGTGTGGCTGTTTGCCCTGCTGGCGTGGGACTTTGGTTTTTACTGGTTACACCGCCTGCATCACCGTTTCCGCCTGCTGTGGGCGGTGCATGTGGTGCATCACCAGGGCGAACATTTCAATCTGTCGTTGGGCGTGCGTAACTCATGGTATTCGTCATTAACGTCGATCCCGTTCTTTATGCTGCTGGCGCTGGCCGGTGTGCCGCTTGCGGTATTTATCACCGTATCGATCCTGCACTACGGCATTCAGCTGTTTAACCATAACGCGCTGACCCCAAAACTGGGTTTTCTGGAAAAAATCTTCGTTACCCCAGCGCACCATCGGGTGCATCACGTCAACGATCTGGCCTATTCCAACCGTAATTTTGGCGGCAGCTTTATCTTCTGGGACAAACTGTTTGGCACCTTTGGTCCATCGCTGCCGACCGAGCCTTTCGCCTATGGCGTGCGCGGGGAAAAATCTTCGGTTAACCCGTTCTGGGCCAGCAATCAGCCGTTTTTACGCTACTTCAAACTGCCTTGCAAACCTTCGGCCAAGAGAGCCAGTTTCCGCAGTTCCGCCTGGTGCATGGTGAGCGGTGCGTTGCTGCTGTTCGCCCTGGTGCTGGGCTACGTGTATCGTTTCGGGTACGGCTACAACGGCCTGACTGGCGAGCAGGCGGTACTGTTTATGCTGTTGGCGGTAGGTGCGGTAGCGCTGGGTGGGATTGCCGAAGGCCATAACTGGGGCGTTAAGGTCTGGTTACTGGTGGCGTTGGCCGCTCCCCTGTTGTTGCTGTTGGCGCTGGGTTGGCACCAACCTTACTGGTGGCTGATGACCTGCGGCATTGCCGTGCATGGTTGCGCCGTCGCCGCTGGCTGGGGACGCCAGAAGGAAGCTGCACATGGCTGACTTGCTGCCGCCACTCTCTTTCCCTGCGGATGGGGAACAGGCGTTTCATCGTGAACTGAAACGCCGGGCCCATGCTTATCTGAGCGGTCGTAACGATCACCGCTTTGCCGATGTGACCCGTTGGGTCAAGGCTATCGTCCTGCTGTTGCTGTGCGTGGGGTTCTACCTGCTCAGCCTGATGCAGCAGCAGGGGCTGGCGTTTATGCTGTGCTATTTCGCTTTTGTCATGATGGGCATGTTGCTGAACGTCAACGTCAATCATGACGCTTCGCATAACGCGTTCGCCCGCACTCCCTGGGTGAATCGTCTGGCGGGGCGGTTGGTGACGATCCCGCTGGGGGTCGATCCGGACTATTGGCGGACACGGCACGTCAGCTATCACCATGTGTATGCCAACGTCGAACATTACGATCTGGACACCGAAGAGAACGGCTTTTTCCGCCAGACGCCGTTCCAGCAGTGGCGAGCGCACATGCGCTATCAGCACCTTTATTGGCCGCTGATTGCCGCCTTGTCGCTGCCCTATATTGCACTGGTGTTTGATTGGTCAGACCGGTTGGGCAAAACCCCGTTGGCCGCCGAGGGGGTGCTTGCCGGGCGCAAGGGCTGGGCGGTGTTTATTGCCAGCAAACTGTGCCACCTATTGGTGGTGCTGGTTATCCCGCTGGTGGTTTGCCAGCAACACGGCATTGGCTGGCAAACGGTGCTGCTTGCCTATCTGTTGAGCCAGATGCTGGCCTCGCTGCTGGTGGTGTTCTTACTGTTGGGTACCCATTGGGCACAGGCCGAGTTTTATGCGGTGCCAGAGGGGAGCCAAATGCCGCAGGGTTGGTATCGGCACAACTTTGCCACCGCCTGCGACTGGGAAACCTCGCCGAAGTGGTTGCATCATCTGACCGGCGGGCTGAATTATCATCTCACCCATCATCTGTTCCCCGGCTGGAATCACCGCCACTACCCGGCGTTGGCCGCTATCCTGGCCGAACTCGCGCCACGTTACGCCATGGATTATCGCTGCATCGGCTATCGCGAGCTGTTGCAACAGCAACAACGTTTCCTCCGCGCGATGGGGCAACAGCCGCGATGAAGATGCCGGATACCACGCCGCTGCGACCCTTGGCGTTCCAACGGGAGAATCGCGATATTCATCTGGCGCTGATGCGTGGCAGCCAGGCTTATCTGGCGGAGCGGGGCGACCACCGCTTTGCCAACCGCGGGATGTTCGCCAAGGTGTTGCTGCTGATCCTGCTGTGCGCGGGCTTTTACGCACTCAGTTTGCAGCAGCAAAACGCCTGGGCTTATTTTGGCTGCTACGTCGGCTTTATTTTCTCCGCCATGATGCTGACGGTGAACGTGGTGCACGACGCTTCACACAATGCCTTTTTCAAACGGGCGCGGCTTAACCACTGGCTTAACTTTATCGTCAGCATCCCGTTGGGGCTGGACGCCGACTGTTGGCGGGTACGCCATGTCATCTTCCACCATGCCTACAACAATATCGAAGGTTACGATCCGGATATCGAGCCGAACGGCGTGCTGCGGCAAACGCCGTTCCAGCAGCGCAAAGCCTTTATGCGTATGCAGCAATACTACTGGCCGATGGTAGCGGCGCTGACCTTCCCATATTACATCTGGCTGTTTGACTGGTTGGATCGGGCTGGCAAAACGCGCATAACGCCCAAGATGATGTTACAGGGGGGCAAAGGCTGGGGCGTTTTCTTGCTGAGCAAGCTGGCGCACTTTACGCTGGCGTTGGCCATCCCGCTATGGCTGATGCCGCCTGAGGTCAGCGCCACGGCGATCTGGTTGACTTACCTGCTGAGCCAGATGCTGTCGTCGTTGGTGTTTGTGATGCTGATTGTCGGTACCCATTGGGCCAAAGCCAATTTTTATCAGGCTCCCGAGCAGGGCAAGATGGTGCATGGCTGGTATCAACATCTGTTTTCCACCACCTTTGACTGGCAGGCTTCGCCGCGCTGGGTTGGCTACTGGCTGGGCGGTGCCAACCTGCACCTGACCCACCACCTGTTCCCGCATTGGAGCCATCGGCATTACCCGGCCCTGGCGAAGATTATTGCCGAGGTTGCGACTCAACACGGGCTGGATTATCAGTGTCTGGATCTGAAAACGCTGTTGCAGATGCAACAGCGTTTTTTGGGGGCGATGGGGAAACAGTGACGTTATTCCGGCTTCATCCCGGCGGCGGTCATCAGCAGGCGGAAAAGCGAAGCCACCAAAAACAGCCCCAGGACGCTGGCACTCCAGATAATCACCAGCCAGCCGACGCGTTTCCACCAGGGAATGGCGGTGGTATTCTCATTCATCGTATTATTCATCATCAGTGATACCCATCCTCATGGCTCACCTTGCCGCGGAACACGTAGTAGCTCCAGAAGGTGTAGACCAAAATAATCGGAATAATAAACAGCGCGCCCACCAGCATAAAGCCCAGGCTCTGTAGCGGCGCAGCGGCTTGCCACAGGGTGATGGTCGGCGGGATCAGCAGCGGCCAGATGCTGATACCCAGACCGCTTAGCCCCAGAAACACCAGCAACAGCGTCAGCAGGAACGGCGAATAGTGGGCATCATGGCGTACGCCGTGCCAGATCCCCCAGGCACTGAGCAGCACCAACAGTGGCACCGGTAGCAGCCAGAACAGGTTCGGCAGGCTGAACCAGCGGGTCGCAATTTCAGGGTGAGCGATTGGCGTCCACACGCTGACGGCCAGCAGGATCAGCAGCAGGCTGACCAGCAACGGCGTAGTCAGACGATGCATGCGTGCTTGCAGGCTTCCAGCTGTTTTCATCACCAGCCAGGTACAGCCGAGTAGTGCATAGGTCACCACCAGGCCCAAACCGCAGAACAGGGCGAAAGGAGTGAACCAGTCGAAGGGGCCGCCAACATAGGCACGACCTTCCACCGGGAAGCCGTCAATAATCGCCCCTACCACCACGCCCTGGCAGAAGGTGGCCAGGATTGAACCGCCAATAAATGCCTTATCCCAGATATGGCGTTTTTCCGCTTTAGCCTTGAAGCGGAATTCAAAGGCCACGCCGCGGAAGATCAGACCAAACAGCATCAGCGTGAGGGGAATGGCCAACGCATCCAGGATCACCGCATAGGCCAGAGGGAATGCCCCAAACAGGGCGGCCCCGCCAAGCACCAGCCAGGTTTCGTTGCCGTCCCACACCGGTGCCACCGTATTCATCATCACATCGCGATCGGGACTGTCTTTCACCCAAGGGAACAGAATGCCAATGCCTAGATCAAAGCCGTCCATGACCACGTACATCATGGTGCTGAACACAATGATCACAAACCAAATCAGCGGAAGATCGATACCCATGTTCAGCTCCTGTCGTCCAAAGTTTCGTGTACCGCTGAGAGCGGGCGTGCCGGTGTGCCGTGGCCGCTTGGCTCGTCACCTTCATGGGCCTGCGGGCCTTTGCGGATCAGGCGCATCATGTAGGAGTAACCGACGCCAAACACTGAGCAGTAGACGGCGATAAAGGCCAGCAGGCTCACGCTCATATGGATGTCGCCGTGGGCAGAGACCGCATCGGCGGTGCGTTGCAGCCCGTAGACGACCCACGGTTGGCGGCCAATCTCGGTGGTGAACCAGCCCGCCAACAAGGCAATCAGCCCCGAAGGCCCCATCCACAGAATGAAGTACAGGAAGGGCTTGGATTGATACAGCCCACCGCGCCAGCGTAGCCACAGGCTCCACACGCCAGCCAGGATCATCAGCATGCCTAGTGCCACCATGATACGGAACGACCAGAACACAACGGGAGAGTTAGGACGATCTTCCGGTGGGAAGGATTTCAATGCCGGAACCTGCTCGGTGAGGCTATGGGTGAGGATCAGGCTACCCAGATAAGGGATTTCCACCTTGAAGCGGGTTTCTTCACGTTCCATATCCGGCCAACCGAACAGGATCAGCGGCGTGGCCTCTCCCGGCGGGTTGTCCCAGTGGCCTTCGATGGCGGCGATTTTGGCCGGTTGATATTTCAGCGTATTGAGGCCGTGTGCGTCGCCGATCACCGCCTGGATAGGGGCGACGATCAGTGCCATCCACATGGCCATCGACAGCATCTTGCGCATGGCTGGCGTATCACGGCCACGCAGCAGGTGCCAGGCCGCCGAGGCGCCGATAAAGAAGGCCGAAGACAGGAATGCGGCGGTAGTCATATGCAGCAGACGGTAAGGGAAGGACGGATTGAAGATCACTTTGAACCAGTCAACCGGCACAACGACGCCGTTGATGATCTCATGCCCCTGCGGGGTCTGCATCCAGCTGTTGGAAGCCAGGATCCAGAAGGTGGATATCAGCGTGCCGAGTGCTACCATACAGGTGGCGAAGAAGTGCAGGCCGGGACCGACACGATTCCAACCAAACAGCATTACCCCCAGGAAACCGGCCTCAAGGAAGAAGGCGGTCAGGACTTCATAGGTCAGCAGCGGACCGGTGATACTGCCGGCAAACTCGGAGAAGAAGCTCCAGTTGGTGCCGAACTGATAGGCCATTACCAGGCCAGAAACCACGCCCATACCGAAGTTGACGGCGAAGATTTTTGACCAAAAGTGGTACAGGTCCCGGTAAGCCTGATTGCCGGTTTTCAGCCATAGACCTTCGAGCACCGCCAGATAGCTGGCCATGCCGATGGTGATCGCCGGGAAGATAATATGGAAGGAAACGGTGAAGGCAAACTGGATCCGTGCCAGCTCCAATGCATCAAGTCCGAACATGGAGCCTCCTTGATTTGTTCATAATCGGCCTCTTAGGAAAGCGAAAACTTGCTTATTAAAACTTGCGCTAAGTAAAGCATGGAGTAGAGTAACAATAACAGTGACAGTTATTTCACTTTTTACTATAACAGTTGGAATTGTATGACCAGATATGAACAGCTCGCCCAGCAGATCCGCGAACAGATCCAGAGCCGGGTATGGCGTGCCGGGGACAAGCTGCCCTCGCTGCGGGAAAGTGGTAAACGTGCCGGTCTGAGCCTGATGACGGTGGTGCAGTCATACCAGCTACTGGAAAGCCAGGGCTGGATCGTAGCACGTCCGCAGTCTGGTTACTATGTGGCGGCTCGTTCACAGGCGTTACCACAGCCCATCCGGGGCGAAAAACTGCTGGTGAGCGAACAGGTGGATATCAACGCCTTTATCTTTGACGTGCTGCAAGCCTGTAAGGATCCGGAAATTGTGCCCTTCGGTTCGGCCTTCCCGGATGCCACCTTGTTTATGCAACCCAAGCTGGCCAGGGCGTTGAGCAGCGTAGCCCGAAAATTCACGCCTCACAGTTCGCTTGCCAACCTGCCGCCGGGCAACGAGGCATTGCGTCGCCATATTGCCCAACGCTATGCGCTGAATGGGATGCAGGTCTCTCCTGATGAGATTGTGATCACCGCCGGGGCGATGGAGTCGTTAAGCCTCAGCCTGCAAGCGGTGACGCAGCCGGGAGACACGGTGGCGATTGAATCCCCGGCATTTTATGGTGCGTTACAGACGCTGGAACGCCTGAAGCTGAAAGCGGTGGCGATCGCTACCCACCCACAGCACGGGATCGATCTGGATTCGTTACAGCAGGCGATTAAGCAGTATCCGATCAAGGCCTGCTGGCTGATGACCCATTTCCAGAACCCGCAAGGGTCGAGCATGTCGGCCGAGAATAAAAAGCGGCTGGTGACGATGCTGCGTGAGCATCAGATTTCGTTGTTGGAAGACGATGTGTACGGCGAGCTTTATTTCAGCGCCGAGCGGCCATTGCCTGCCAAGGCGTTGGATCAGGGGGGACAGATTTTGCACTGCTCGTCGTTTTCAAAATGTCTGGCTCCGGGGTTCCGCGTGGGCTGGGTAGCAGCAGGGCGATATGCGCCGCAAATCCAGCGCTTGCAGCTGATGAGCACCGTTTCAACCAGCGTGCCGACTCAGATGGCGATCGCCGATTATCTGCTGCATGGCGGCTATGATACCCATTTGCGTCGCCTGCGGCGTTTATTGGCCCAGCGCCAAAGTGCCATGCATCAGGCGATCGCCCATCACTTCCCGCCGACGGTGAAGGTCAGCCAGCCGGATGGAGGCTATTTCCTGTGGCTGGAGCTGGAGGCGACACAGTCATCCATGGAGCTCTACCAGCGTGCGCTGGCAGAGGGTATCAGTATTGCGCCGGGGCGAATGTTCACCACCGGCGATCGTTTCAACCACTGTTTCCGCCTGAACGCCTCCTTCGAATGGAGCGACAGGCTTGAAACCGCCATCAAGACCTTGGCCAGGCTGATCCGTAGTCTGGGCTAGGCCAGATAATGCTTTAACGCGCGTCCGGCCTGATGAATAGCCGAATGTACCGCCGGAACCTGGGCTAGCGGGTTTAACAGGCCGTAATCGTGGATCAGCCCATTATAGCGGGTGGAGGTTACTTCAACGCCAGCCGCGTTCAGCAGGCGGGCGTAGGCTTCCCCTTCATCCCGTAGTACGTCCAGTTCGGCGGTCTGTATCAATGCCGGTGGCAGCCCTTGCAGCTGTTGCAGGCTAGCATTGAGCGGTGAGGCGTAGATCTCCTTACGCTGGGCCTTGTCGGTGGTGTAGTTGTCCCAAAACCATTTCATCATATTGCGCGTCAGGAAATGGTCTTCGGCAAACTGATGATAGGAATCGCGATCAAAACTGGCATGGGTGACCGGCCACAGCAGGATTTGGCAGCGCAGTGCCGGTGTGCCTCGCTCTTTGGCCATCAGGCTGACCACCGTCGCCATGTTACCGCCAACGCTATTGCCCACGACAGCCAGTCGGCTGCCGTCGACGTTGATCTTTTCTCCGTATTCCGCCACCCATTCCGTGGCCGCGTAGGCTTGCTCGATGGCGGTGGGATACTGGGCTTCTGGCGACGGTGTGTAATTGACAAACACCGCTACCGCTCCGGAACTGTAAACCAGATCGCGCACCAATCGTTCGTGGGTAGGGAAGTCACCTAATACCCAGCCGCCGCCGTGGAAAAACATAAATACCGGCAATTTACCTTTCACCCGAGGTGGGCGCACGATGTGCAGCAGGATGTCCTGCCCGGCGACGTGAATGGTTTTCTCTTCGATCTCGACCTCACGCTGTACCACCTCCACGCTGCGCTGTGCGCCTTCCAACACCTTACGTGCCTCCTTTGGCTTCATCTGTTCCATCGGTTTGCCGCCGCTGGCATTTAACTCCGCCAGAAACGCGGCTACGTCTTTAACCGCTGCGGGCTGGGTGGCATCAAAGGTTTTCTTGCTCATGTTGGGATCCTTAACGTTGAGGAGGAACATTGAGTACGGGGTAGCTTAACAGTGTAGTCAAAGACTGGGGGTTCACCCGCAATGCGGCTTTTGTTACGGCGAATCGATGGCTGTGCCAAATGAGGGCGCATTGCACGATTGCGGTGCAAAAGGGCGCAGATCCCGTCACCTAACGCAATTATTTTTGCGAGCAGGATCAGAAAAGCGGAAGAATTTTGCGATTGAATAGGATTTCTCCGGTGTTGATGATTTTAGGCCCTATTTTTGTCATTAATCATTACAAATGCATAAATATTGAATATTTATGCAATATAACTCCTTGTTTTAACGAAAAAAATTAGTAAAACCGTCAAAATCCCCGTTCTGGCACGATAGCTGCTCTACACTATTTATCAAATGGGCTGTATTTTAACTACTCATTAACATTTATTCCCCGCTCAGGGGCGTTAAATGCGGTATTAATAGCGAATAACCGATTTTATGTAACAGGTTTGTATCTGAGTAGGCGGCAGTGAGCAGCATTATCGTCGGCCAGAAAAGATACTGGATAACCGGGTTATTTTGCTTTTTCGCCAGCCTTGCGCCACCAGAGCGGTCCTTACCGCCAAAATTCAGCCTTTGCTGACGTTATGAGGTCATTATGGAACAGCCAATCGCAGTTACCCGCCAGTCTTTCGACGACTGGATGATCCCGGTTTATGCCCCTGCGGACTTTATTTTGGTGCGGGGAGAAGGCTCACAGGTTTGGGATCAGCAGGGGAAATCCTATATTGATTTCGCTGGAGGCATTGCCGTCAACGCCCTGGGCCACGCCCATCCGCGGGTGTTGGCGGCGCTGGTCGAACAGGCAGGCAAGCTTTGGCATCTGGGCAACGGTTATACCAACGAGCCAGTGTTGCGCCTGGCCAAACAGCTGATTGATGCCACCTTTGCCGACAAGGTATTTTTCTGCAACTCCGGCGCGGAAGCCAACGAGGCCGCGCTGAAATTGGCGCGAAAATATGCACGGGATAGTGGCAACGGCGAAAAGAACCAGATCGTCGCGTTCAATAACGCGTTTCATGGCCGCACCCTGTTTACCGTTTCTGCCGGGGGCCAACCAAAATATTCACAGGATTTTGTCCCACTGCCTGGCGGCATAACGCACACGCCGTTTAACGATTTGGCGGCGGCTGCGCAGGTGATTAACGACCGTACCTGCGCGGTGATCGTTGAGCCGATTCAGGGGGAGGGTGGTGTGGTACCGGCACAACCGCAGTTCCTGCAAGGGCTGCGTGAACTGTGCGACCGCCACGGCGCATTGCTGATCTTTGATGAGGTACAAACCGGCGTGGGCCGCACCGGCTCGCTGTATGCCTATATGAATTACGGGGTAGTGCCGGACGTATTGACCACCGCCAAGGCGTTGGGCGGCGGTTTCCCGATCGGCGCAATGATCACCACCGACAAGCTGGCGAAAACCCTGGGCGTCGGTACTCATGGCACCACCTACGGCGGCAACCCACTGGCGGCGGCGGTAGCTGGGGTAGTGTTCTCGCTGATTAACACACCGGAGGTGCTCGATGGGGTGAAGCAGCGTCTCGAGTGGTTTATCGCCGGGCTGACGCAAATCAACCTGCAGTATCCGATCTTTAGCGAAATCCGCGGGGCGGGTCTGTTAATTGGCTGCGCTCTGAACCCGGAATATGCCGGCAGAGCCAAGCAGATCACCCAACTGGCTAACGAGGAGGGGGTGATAGCCCTGATCGCAGGCCCGGACGTGGTGCGCTTTACGCCTTCGCTGATCATCCCGGAACAGGATGTGAAAGAGGGGCTGGCGCGATTTGCGCGTGCTGTGGCGCGGATTTGCAGCTAATCAAGGCGGCTGCGCCCGGTGCGCAGCCGATGACTTCCGAGGTTCGCATTATGATGATTATCCGCCCCATAGAGCGCCGTGACCTGGCTGACCTGCTGACGCTCGCCGGTAAATCCGGTATTGGCCTCACCTCTTTGCCACAGAATGAAGAGACGCTGTCGGCACGTATTGAGCGGGCGTTAAAAACCTGGCAAGGCGAACTTCCCCAAAGCGATCGCTGCTATCTGTTTGTGATGGAAGATACCGAACGGCAACAGGTCGTTGGCGTCAGCGCGATCGAAGTCGCGGTTGGGCTGACCGAACCCTGGTACAGCTTCCGCGTGGGTACCCAGGTGCATGCTTCAAAGCAGCTTAATGTCTATAAATCGGTGCCAACGCTGTTTTTAAGCAACGATCATACCGGCCATTCGGAGCTCTGTACGCTGTTTCTCGATCCGGACTACCGCCATGGCGAGAATGGCAAGCTGCTGTCAAAGGTCCGCTTCCTGTTTATGGCCGCATTTCGCAACCAATTCTCCCGCAAAGTGATCGCGGAGATGCGCGGTTATTCCGATGAAAATGGCCGTTCACCCTTCTGGGAAAGCGTTGGCCGCCACTTCTTTTCTATCGAGTTCGCCAAGGCGGACTATCTCAGTGGCACCGGGCAAAAGGCGTTTATCGCCGAACTGATGCCAAAACACCCGCTGTACGTCGACTTTCTGGCCGAAGATGCGCAGAAGGTGATCGGCGAAGTTCACCCACAAACCGCACCGGCGCGCAAGCTGCTGGAAGCCGAAGGGCTGCGCTATCAGGGCTACGTCGATATCTTTGATGGAGGCCCGACGCTGGAAGCCGAGATCGACGAGATCCGCGCGGTGAAGCGCAGCAAACTGGTGAAAGTGGTGCTGGATGATGCGCAGGTATTCAGCGAGGCCCCGGTGTACCTGGTGGCTAACGACAACTATCAGCATTATCGCGCCCTGTTGGTGCATGCCCAACTGCATGATGACCGCTTGCGTATCAACGCCGAGACGGCGGTGGCGCTGGGTGTCGAACAGGGGAGCCAGGTGCGGGTCATCAAGCTTATTGCTCAGGAGAAAATGTAATGTCACATCCTGCATTGTTAATTAATGGCGTCTGGCTGGCAGGCCGGGGCGCTGAGTTCAGCAAAACCGATCCGTTGGATAATCTGCCGCTGTGGCAGGCCAACGCGGCCAATATTGACGACGTGACTGCGGCTTGCGCGGCCGCACGTGAGGCTTTCCCTACCTGGGCGCGCACGCCGTTTGCCCAACGCGAACAGTTGGTAAAACGCTTTGCTGCCTTGCTGGAGGAACATAAACAGCACCTGGCCGAGACCATCAGCCGTGAAACCAGTAAACCCCGTTGGGAAACCTTGACCGAAGTCCAGGCGATGATTGGCAAGGTGGGCATTTCGCTACAGGCTTATCAGGCACGTACCGGAGTGACGGAAACCGCAATGGCCGATGGCGCTTCGGTGCTACGCCATCGGCCGCATGGCGTGCTGGCGGTGTTTGGCCCTTACAACTTCCCTGGCCATTTACCGAATGGGCATATCGTTCCGGCGCTGCTGGCGGGCAACTGCGTGGTGTTCAAACCCAGCGAACTGACGCCGTTGACGGCGGAGGTGACGTTACAGCTGTGGTTGCAGGCGGGTTTGCCGGATGGGGTGATCAATCTGGTACAGGGTGGGCGTGAAACCGGTGAGGCATTGGCCGGCTGCGCAGATATCGATGGGCTGTTGTTTACCGGTAGTGCAGGCACAGGCTACCACCTGCATCGCCAATTGGCCGGTCAGCCAGAAAAGATCCTGGCGCTGGAGATGGGCGGCAACAACGCGCTGATCGTTGAACAGGTAGAGGATTGTGACGCGGCGGTGAATCTGGCCATTCAATCGGCGTTTATTTCTGCCGGACAGCGCTGTACCTGTGCTCGCCGCATTTTGGTGAAGAACGGGCCACAGGGGGATGCCTTTATTACGCGCCTGGTTCAGGTAGCGTCTGCGCTGCGCATCGGGCGTTGGGATGCCGAACCTCAGCCGTTTATGGGCGGGGTGATCTCTTCTTCTGCGGCAGAAAACATGCTGGCAGCGCAGCGCCACCTGTTGGCATTGGGCGGTAACGCCTTGTTGACCATGAAATCGCTGGAGAGCGGCAGCGCGTTATTAAGCCCCGGCATTATCGATGTGACCGGTGTGGCGGATGTGCCAGACGAAGAATATTTTGGCCCGTTGACCACGATCATCCGTTATGACCATTTCGACCAGGCACTGCGCATTGCGAACCACACCCGCTATGGCCTGTCCGTAGGGCTGGTGTCCCCGCAGCGGGAGCAGTTCGAACGGCTGCTGCTGGAGGCGCGAGCCGGTATTGTCAACTGGAACAAGCCGCTGACCGGCGCTTCCAGTGCGGCACCTTTCGGTGGCGTGGGGGCTTCTGGCAACCATCGGCCAAGTGCGTTCTATGCGGCAGATTACTGCGCTTGGCCGATGGCTTCGCTGGAGAGTGCCAGCCTGACGCTCCCCACCAGCCTGTCACCGGGCCTGATATTTAACTGGTCTGCCCCTCACCCCAACCCTCTCCCAAAGGGAGAGGGAGCTGGTACGCAGCGGTATTCAGATACAGAGCCAACCTGTGGCCAGGTGAGAATAGAGACATTTATAGCAGCGATTTTTTATGCCTCAACGATCAGCCAGAAGAAGAGATAACCGCTGGCACGTTCTATTCCCTCTCCTTGGGGAGAGGGTTAGGGTGAGGGGGATAGCACCCAGTGACAGGCATCACCCTTCGCAATTTACAGGAGAGAAAAATGTCCGGATATGAAGTCAATTTCGATGGGTTGGTTGGCTTGACGCACCACTATGCCGGGCTGTCGTTTGGCAACGAGGCTTCGACGCAGCACCGCAACAGCGTGTCGAACCCCAAGCTGGCGGCAAAGCAGGGGCTGCTGAAAATGAAAGCGCTGGCAGATATGGGTTTCCAGCAGGGCGTGTTGCCACCGCAGGAACGGCCTCATCTCCCTACGTTACGTAAATTGGGCTTCAGCGGCAGCGACGAAAGCGTACTGGCCCAGGCGATGCGCACCTCACCGCGCCTGCTCTCGGCGCTCAGTTCGGCCTCATCCATGTGGACGGCCAATGCCGCGACGGTTTCGCCTTCGCCAGACAGTCAAGATGGCAAAGTGCACTTCACCGCCGCCAACCTGAATAACAAATTCCATCGTGCGATTGAGGCCGAAACCACCTCCAGCGTGCTGCGTGCCATCTTCAATGATGAGCAATACTTTACTCATCATGATGCCTTACCACAGGTAGCGCTCTTTGGGGATGAGGGGGCCGCCAACCATAACCGCCTTGGGGGCGACTATGCCAGGCGCGGGGTGCAGGTCTTTGTCTATGGCAAGCAGGAATTTGGCGGGGAAAGTGCTCCGATGCGTTACCCGGCTCGCCAGACGCGCGAGGCCAGCGAGGCGATCGCCCGTCTGCATCAGTTACAAGAGCAGCAAACGGTATTTCTGCAACAAAATCCGGCGGTGATCGACCAGGGCGTTTTTCATAACGACGTGATCGCCGTCAGCAATCAGCAGGTACTGTTCCATCATCAGCAGGCGTTCCTGCATCAGCAGCAGGGGCTGGATCAAATCCGCCGTAAGATGGCCTTGCTGGAGGCGGAGCTGGTGGCGATAGAAGTGCCAACCTCCCGTGTCAGCGTGGGGGATGCGGTGGCGACCTACCTGTTTAACAGCCAGATCCTGACCAAAGGCGATGGCAAGATGATGATCGTGGTGCCGGAAGAGTCCCGCCAGCATCCGGGAGTTTGGCATTATCTGTCGGAGATGATGGCCAGCGGTGGACCCATCGATGAGATCAAGGTGTTCGACCTGCGCGAAAGTATGCGCAATGGCGGCGGCCCGGCTTGCCTACGCTTACGCGTGGCGCTGAACGGTGCTGAGTTGAGGGCGGTGAACCCACGGGTGATGATGAACGATACGCTCTTCGCCACCCTGAACGACTGGGTAGAGCGCTATTACCGCGATCGTCTGGTACAGGAGGATCTGGCAGACCCGCAACTGCTGCATGAAGGGCGCGCGGCGTTGGATGCCCTGACTGTTATCCTTGGGCTGGGTAATGTTTACCCGTTCCAACAGTAACCGGAGGCAATAGTGAGCAATTTATTGGCTCTAACGTTGGCAGGAGCGTCTCCCGCCACCACCCAGGGTGAAAACGCTGACCTGCGCTGGAAGTGGCTGGGGGAAGGTCTATTGGAGCTCAGCCCGCTGCAAGGCTATCGGCAAGCGGTGGTGCTTTCTGCCGGTATTCACGGCAATGAAACGGCCCCGATCGAACTGCTTGACCGATTAGTGAACGAGATCTTCACAGGCGTGCGGCCATTGGCGGTGCGCTTGCTGGTAGTGTTAGGCAATCCACCGGCGATGCGTGCCAATCAACGTTATCTGGCAAGCGATATGAATCGCATGTTTGGTGGGCGTTATCAGCAGTTTGAGCCCTCTGGCGAAACGGCGCGGGCGCAGCAGTTAGAACAGGTGGTCAGCAGTTTCTTTGCCGGGGAGCAGGCCACCCGCTTTCATTACGATCTGCACACGGCGATCCGCGGATCGCTGCTGCCACGCTTTGGTATCCTGCCCTATCAACCACAGAGTTACAGCCCCGAGATGTTGGCATTACTGGACGCCGCCGAGTTGGATGCACTGGTGATACATCAGGCGCCCGGCGGCACGTTCAGCCACTTTTCCAGCGAGCATGCGCAGGCGGCCAGCTGTACCCTCGAATTGGGCAAGGCGCGTCCCTTTGGCAGCAACGATCTGCAGCAGTTTTCCGCTATCAATAAAGCACTACAGGCTCTGGTCTGCGGGCAATCTCCCCCTTTGCGGGGGCAGGCTCCGATTCGGGTATTCCGTGTCGAGCGGTCGCTGATTAAACGCAGTGAATCGTTCAAACTCTATTTAAGTGACGATACCGCCAATTTTACCGCTCTGCCCCAGGGTACCTTATTGTATGAGCAGCCGGGGGAAAGCTATCGGGTGCGGCATGAAAAGGAGTGGGTCCTGTTTCCCAACCCCAAGGTGGCATTGGGGTTACGTGCAGGCATGATGTTGGTCGAAGTCCCGCGTAGTACCCTGTTTTAATCTTAACCCCGCTCAATACGCCACCGGTAAGTGACTTGTGGCGACGTTTTTCCTTTTAAACTTTAATAGCATAATTTATTTAATCAGTTGACGGGTTATTTGGTCTGTTACGTACCAAGGGCCACAAATGGGGGTAAATCGGATTAAAGATAGAATTATTTGCGCAATTTCTGCCAATCAGATTGATATAAGTTAAAAGTGTGAAATAAGTAACGTTATTGATTAGCATGCTAATTTTGCGGTTATTCAAAACCGTCGGTAAATCATACGAAATTAAATTTAGTTGCCCCTTTTTGGTGCATAATAACGTAAGTGTTATGGCTTATGCGTTAAAAATCTTTATAAATCATTAAATTGGAATAAGCTTCAATGTAATGTTTTGTTACAAATAAACATGCTTTATGCGCACTGTTTCATGAACTTTTTTATTTTAAGTTTTTATTCATGATGCTAATGTCACATGGCGCTTTATTAAGGGGCGTAGATAAAAAACAAAATGATAAAAATCACAGCCCAAAGCATAAATTGGGCGTGACGGGCAGCTTTTAATAAAATCTAGGAAAATAAATGATGAAACGCAGTGTAGTAGCCCTGGCGGTTGTTCTTGGCACCGTCGCCTCTATGGCCAATGCGGCCGAAATCTACAACAAAGATGGCAATAAACTCGACCTGTACGGCCGTGTTAACGCCAAGCACTTGTTCAGCGATAACAAGTCTGCCGATGGCGACGCCACCTATGTGCGTTTTGGTTTTAAAGGCGAAACGCAGATCAATGACCAACTGACCGGTTACGGTCAGTGGGAATATAACGTCCAGGCTAACCACGCCGAGTCGGCGGGTACCGAAGGCACTAAAACTCGTCTGGGTTTCGCCGGTCTGAAATTTGCCGAGTACGGTTCCTTTGACTATGGCCGTAACTACGGCGTGGTTTACGACGCAGAATCCTATACCGATATGTTGCCTGAGTTCGGTGGTGATACTTATACCTTCACCGATAACTTCATGAATGGCCGTTCTACCGGCCTGGCTACCTACCGTAACCGCAGCTTCTTCGGTCTGGTCGATGGTCTGAATATCGCATTGCAGTATCAGGGTAAGAACGAGAATGACCGCAGTAACATCCACAAGCAGAACGGTGATGGCTATGGTATGTCTGTGGACTATCAGGACATCGGCGGTAGCGGCATTGGTGCTGCGGCAGCATTCTCTGATTCTAACCGTACTAAATATCAGAAGGACGCTACCAACGGCAAAGGTGACAGCGCGACGGTCTGGACCACCGCGCTTAAGTATGATGCCAACCAGGTATATCTGGCGGCCATGTATGCTGAAACCCGCAACATGACCCCGATCACGGTTAATGGCGTTGCTGGCTTTGCCAACAAGACACAAAACTTTGAAGTGGTCGCGCAATACCAATTCGAAAATGGCCTGCGTCCATCTCTGGCTTACCTGCAGTCCAAGGGTAAAGACATTGAGAACATCGGCGATGTTGATTTGGTGAAATATATCGATATCGGCGCGACTTACTACTTCAACAAAAACATGTACACCTACGTTGATTACAAAATCAACCAGTTGGATAACGATAACAAGCTGAAACTGAAGACTGACAACGTCGTGGCAGCCAGCTTGACCTACCGTTTCTAAGCCGTATTCAAACCTCATTCCTGTGTCGGAACGTGGTCCAAAAGGCAGAGCGCAAGCTCTGCCTTTTTCAGTTCGGCCTTAGGGATCAGAAAGGGGCATACTCGCTGGCAGGCAGCCAGAAGCCGTCGATAAAATCCTCGATCGGAAAACAGCCGGCATGGCGTAACCGTTGTTCTTTCATTGCTACCAGGCATTGATGCTCATCACGTAACACATCGACGACGATATCGGAACAACCGCTATCCAGATAGCACACGAACATTACCAATGCGTACATAACCTATCGTGTCCCCCATTAAGGCTCCAATCCCCATTGTAGGTAAAATCGGGCTGAATTTAGCTAATTAATACAAAAAAATAATAATTGGCCAGACAAAAAAGGTACTTTCAGAATATTGGCAGCGTTTAATCATCCTTAAGAGGATTGAAGTTCCGCTCCGTACTGCTAAGCTTAATGAGTTTTAAGATTTCTTAACTATCCAATCATTAACGGGAGCGAATATGGGATTGTTTAACTTCGTCAAAGAAGCTGGCGCAAAACTGTGGGATACGGTGAGTGGTAACGCTGCGGATCAAAGCGCCAAGCTGAAAGAGCATCTTGATAACAGCGGCTTGCCAGATACGGATAAGGTGGACGTTCAGGTCGTTGATGGCAAGGCTGTGGTCACCGGGGACGGAATCAGCCAGGAGCTGAAAGAAAAAATTCTGGTTGCCGTGGGTAACGTGGCGGGTATTAGCGGCGTAGAAGATAATGTTGCTGTAGCGCAGCCAGAAGCGGAAAGCCGCTTTTATACCGTCAAGAAGGGCGATACCCTGAGCGCCGTTGCCAAAGAGATGTATGGCAATGCCAACCTGTACAACAAGATTTTTGAAGCCAACAAACCAATGTTAAGTCATCCAGATAAGATCTATCCGGGCCAGGTATTGCGCATCCCGCAATGATGCTGAAGATCTCGGTAATCGAAGCCCGATCTCGGGTTTCAGCTGGGTAATCCGGCGCCCCGACAGGGGCGCTATGCTGAAATTCCTCAACCGATGCATCTGCTGAGTCTGTTCATACAGACGTTCGGCCCTTATCAGTTCCTCAACCTCAATTAGATAAATCCAATGAATGTTTCTAGCCCGCGTACGGGTAACCTATCCTGAGAGTCTTGACCCTGTTGCAGAAAATTGTTAGCGTTTGTGCGTGAGAAAAGTCTTATCATTACCTGCGTAAAATCTGAAAGTTGCTTAAACATCAGGGTGCCCCTTTGGCATCAATACTGTGTGGCATGCGATCGGAGAGTAGAGGGTGTGAACACCCCATTAGACAAGAAACACCAGGAAAAACATGGACAATGCGCAACGGGTCATCACAACGTTGACGGAGGTTGCTGCATATTGATCATTTTCACGTTGACGATCACACAGTAGGTGGGAGTAACTTACTGTTTTCAGGAGATAAAATGGAACACAATCCGCACGATGAAACCAAGCTTATTGCGGTCATTGCCTTATTGGTCTCAGTGTTGCTTGTCGTGTCGATCTTGTTTGGCATCACGTATTTATCCGATCTGCGGCACATCGATCACGAGGTCGATGCCAAAAGCTGTTACATCAAAGGCGGCTGAAGCCAGAGGTGCGTTTAGCGCAATCCTTGAGTCGATGATGAAAAATTTTTGCCGTATACCTTGGTTTATTTGGGGCTTAACGCAGCCGCTGCGATTTAACCACTCATAAAGGTTACGGCGAATTATTCGTCGGCAGCATATCGTTAAATAGATAGCGATCGTTGGATAGCGTTTTCCTGCCACGGTAAAGCCGCTACAGCCCAGGCGTAGCTAAGGGTGCCGCGTTTTATGACCGTCTTTGTTGATGATGCTCAGGGGCATGAGCTGCGGACTTGGTTGGTTAATCGGTCTAAATAAATTCGCTTTAATTATATTTAAGTTGTTATCAATGACTAAAGTGAATGTATTTCTTGGATATATTTGTGATGTTAATCAAATATTGTTATTTATCCCGAATCAGGACGCTGTCGTAAATAGGGGCGCACTGCTACGCTGAGATGGATCTGCACTGAAATTTCTGTCAGTTCTATTGCCGAAGTAAGCGAGGTGTTTATGAGCCAATTACTCTCCCATGCAAGATTATCCCATGTTGTGATCGCCACTGCGGTGTTTTGGGTTTGCATCGCTATACTCGTGGCGGTAGCACTAAGGTAACGCTGGATGATTAATCAACAACCCTGATGCAGCTAGCACACTCCGCCGACGGCTCCTTTCTGGAGCCGTTTCTTTAGCCGTAACTTAAACAACCCACAGCCGCATCACGCCATCTTCTGGTGAATAATATGTAGCGGAGGCTCGATATGCAGATCGACACTCAGATCCTGACGGAAGTCATAGGGCGTAATGTTGAAACGCTTTCTGAACATGTAGGTGAAGTGTGATTGGGAACCGAAACCAAAATCCAAGGCGATATCGAAAATGGAAGCCTCGCTGCTGCGCAGTTGGTACACCGCTCCGGCAAGGCGGCGCTCGCGGATGTACTTGCCCAACGAGATCCCCGTCGCTTCTTTGAACAGCTTCTGCATATGCCACAGTGAATAGCCGGAATACTCGGCCAACTCTTCAAGGTGGATCACTCGTCCCAGGTGGGTTTCGACCCATTTACTGAGTGCGCAGACGAGTGCGAGGTGATGTTCTTGTATCAATAACTTTACCCAATTGATTTTGTCGTTTAACCGCAGCGCAGAGCTTACGGCAGGCTCACTTAGCGTACCTTACAGACCTCAGGTTGTCACCTTCGTGCCGGTTAAAGCGGGATCGTTATGACCTTCGCCATCAGGCAATCTGCAAGACGGACAATCTCCGTCGCGTCGTCTGGAATAAACCCCATGGTGAGCGCCATCCCCAACAGGACGTTATCCTGGCTGAAAATCGGGTAGGCGTTCGAATACTTGGGTAACATTGTAACGTACCGCATAGCCTTGCTGACGGATCTTTTCGAGCTGTTTTGGCACAACCCAGCCGAAGGAGTAGTTCTACTCATCGTGCAGCCCACATAGCGCATTATTGATGATTATCGCCAACGTCTGCTGTTTGCCTGCTGCCGCGGCCTGCGCAACAACTTGCTGCCAAGCGAGTGCATCCAGCAGAAAAAAGCCTCAATACAGTGCTTGCCAGCATTCGGAGAAACCAGCTAATCTGGGATCGCCCGCTACCGCAAATACCAGGTAGTCCAGGCCAGCAATGTAATTAACCAAAACAGAGAGTCAGCCGTAACAACGCCACGTTGATGGGGTGATCGCATGTTAATGACAGTGATTATTACTCTTTTTGTGATCGTGGGCGTCGCCGCTTTTATGGCAATGCCAGTGATGATGGTCAATAACACGCAAGGCGTGGGAGGTGAAGAACCGTGAAACTGGCTAGCAACCGGAACCTGCAATGTTAACTCACAACACACTCACAACCTGATGACGGGCTCAGACATGGGCAGCGTCATCAACATTTTATCTTATCAGCACGGCGAATTCCGCACGCTCCGCAATCAAATCAGCCCGAAACGCTAAATCACCGCGTGAAGTGATGCGCATACTGCACTAACTGCTTGATGGCGCTACAATGAGCCCTATTTCCTCAACCTGCTCACGCATCAACGCGCTATCCACTTTTCCGGCCACAGTAAAGAGACCATAGCATTATGGAAATCAAGGATTACTACGCCATTCTCGAGGTTAAACCCTCAGATGATATCAAGGCTATCAAAACCGCCTACCGCCGCCTGGCACGCAAATATCACCCCGATGTCAGTACCGAGGCTGATGCTGAAACGCGCTTTAAAGAAGTCGCAGAAGCCTATGAAGTGCTGAAAGACAGCGAACGCCGGGCCGAATATGACCAAATGCGGCTGCATCGTAACGAGCCTAACTTCGGCCGACAGACCCGGCGTGAAGAGTATGGTGGCGCCGAGGATTTCTCCGACATCTTCTCCTCGATGTTTGGCCAGCGTGCACGTGGTCGCCAGCAGGGCCAACCGCGTGCGGCTCGCGGGCAGGATGTTGAGATCGGCGTAGCGCTGTTCCTGGAGGAGACCCTCGCTGAGCAAACCCGCACCCTGAGCTATAAGGTGCCGGTGTACAACGCTTTTGGGCAGACAGAGAAAGAGATCGCTAAAACGCTTAACGTGAAAATCCCTGCGGGTGTAGCTGACGGGGAACGCATCCGCGTAAAAGGCCAGGGTGTGCCGGGTATGGCTGGTGGAGCCAATGGCGATTTGTACCTGATCATTCAGCTGGCACCACACCCGTTGTTTGAGGTGATCGGGCACGATCTGGAAATCGTTCTGCCCTTGGCACCTTGGGAGGCGGCGTTAGGCACCAAGGTTTCAGTGCCTACGCTAGCGGATAATATCCTGTTGACCATTCCTGCGGGGAGCCAGACCGGGCAGCGGTTACGCGTCAAAGGGAAGGGGCTGGTCAGCAAAAAAGAGACCGGCAATTTGTATGCGGTGATCAAGATTGTCATGCCTGCCAAACCTGATGAAGACAGCGCCGCACTCTGGCAACGACTGGCCGAGGCGAATCAGGCCTTTGATCCTCGTACGCAATGGAGTAAAGCATAATGGCCAAGCTACAGATAACCTTCACCATTACCGAGTTTTGCCTGCATACCGGTGTAACGGAGAACGAACTGGCCGAGGTGGTGGGATTGGGAGTGATCCAGCCCCGCGATCTGACGGAGGATGATTGGCTGTTTGATGATGGGGCGGTGGTGGCGTTTAATCGCGCCCAGCGTTTGCAACGTGAACTGGCTCTGGATTGGCCCGGCATTGCAGTGGCGCTGACGTTGCTCGACGAGATTGAACAGTTGCGCAGAGAGAACGCCCAGCTACGTCATCGTCTTGAGCGCTTTATTGCAGAGTGACGCCCCTCTTACACAGCGAGAGGGGGCCGATCGAGTCGGGTGAAAGTGTAGTGATTCATCATGAGCATCGGCTGACTCACCTTGGACTAAGGGGTGATCGAGTTTGCTGATATGACCTCTTTACTTCCAAATGGGCAGGGGCAAACAGCTCCCTCTCCCTGTAGGAGAGGGTTGGGGTGAGGGGCCTTAGACGTTTTTGCGCTCGATGGTTTCTTCGCCCCAGTACAGTTGGTCGGCTTCGGTTTTACTGAACGCCAGCGGCAACACTTCATCGCTGCCTTCTTCCCAAATTTTTTGCGCCAAGGCCTCATCGTTACCGGCCAGCTCAAAGATCGCTTCGGCAATTTCTACCGAGGTTTCACGCACTGTCGCCCAAGATTTCACATTATGATTTGCCATGACTGCTCTCCTGTTGAGTGTGAGGCACAGCCTAGTATAGGCCACAACTCCGCCGCTGGTTTTTGCAAGGCATGCGTATTATTGCCGGAAATTCAGGGCGGAACGCCTGCGGCAAAATGCGAAACGGCGTGGTATTCTTTGCCGCGTTTAAATCAACAGGGGGAAAAATTATGTCTGACACATTGAGCAACGATCAGGAACTGGTCTCTGACCTGGTTGCCTGCCAACTGGTTATCAAGCAGATCCTGGATGTGATCGACGTGATCGCGCCGACGGAAGTACGGGACAAGATGGCCAGCCAGCTCAAGAGTATCGATTTTGCCAGCCACCCGGCCGGGGCCGATCCGATCACCAAGCGGGCGATTGAAAAAGCGATTGCGCTGATTGAGATGAAGTTTAACCGCGAATAACCAGGTCATCTACCATCCCTGATGGGCAGGGAAATCTAAACGGCCGGTTAAACTTCGTTTAAGTTGCCTATGCTAGCATGTCGATTAGGTTAACAACGTAATCATGAGGCTGCTAATCTTTGAGGCGTAATAAACTGCTGGTGATAGCGGCAACGCTGGTTGCCTGCTTACTTTTCTATCTGCTGGCTCTGGATAGTTATTGTGATCAAGGTGGGAAGTTTGCACTGGGCATTTGCTCCATCACGCGTATTGTTCCCTGGTAACATAGCGAAATAACAATTTTTCGCAAACTTGCCTCTGGCCTTGGTGAGAATGTTACAATATCAGCTTGGTTGAGGCAGTAAAGTAGATAGGGTTGTCCATGTTTGATTTAGCTTCTGGCCCGTCCGGCCTGATTTCCATCGCCGTCGTGGTGTTGGCCGCATTGCTTGGCCTGTGGGTCTGGTTCATAGTGAATCGCGCCAGCGTACGCGCCAACGAGCAGATCCAGCTGTTGCAGGAAATCGCCGAGCAGCAGCGCCAGCAAACGGCACTGTTAAAAACGCTGGTGAAAACAGCCCGTGGGGACAAGGTATCGGCTGACGATTATGATGACGATCATAGCCCGGCGTTGAGTTATAAAGGGTTTATCCCAGAGCGTTAATCATGTCCCTCATTTGGTGAGAAGGTAAAGGACACGTCGGTTATCTCAGTTTCAGTTTTAACCGGATCGCCTTCTCACCATTCCTCTGCAACAACCTGCCATTCCATTAGTAAAAATAATGTTAACGACTCGCGAGCTGTCATAAATCTGTCGTATTGGCGTCGTAATGTAGCGCCAACTCTACGAAAGATGGATATCAGCAATGATTAGATGGTACGAAGAAAGCGACGCCGAAGTGAACCGCAGTATTGCGTTAATCACCGGGGAAAACCCGGACAAATGGTACCCTTACGGCGGTGTGAAAGGGAAAGACTACTGCAAGAACCCCTCCGATGCCTGGCCGATTATCTGCGCCAACAACATCAGCCTCAATGCCCCTGAACAAAGTGACCAGCCACAGTGGCAAGCCAGTATTATCACCCGGCAAGGGGAGTGGCAAGCCGGCAGTCACAGCCCGTTGCGTGCCGCAATGATCTGTTTTTTATTGAGTCAGCAAGCGCAATAAATCAAATGTTAGTCGATAATGTAGATGACCTGTAATGATGAGACACCGCCTTATTCTGACAATGGACCTGTCGCTGACGGAGACTGTTTTATGAAGCGCATTATCAAAGGTGACACCAATCTCTCTCATTTAGTGATTGCCCATGCGGCGATCGATTGCCATGCCAAAAGCTATGGGCTGCACCGACAAGGCTGGCCCTCAACCTACCTGATAAAGTATCAAAACGATCGCGTGGCGGTGGAGGTCATCACCCGCCGTCAATCCTATGTGGCGACGCTGATGATCGGCGCTCGTAACCTCAGCAAACTGTGCGGTATGCCAAGCTGACTGGCGTAGCAAACCTCCTGCAACTCTCTGGCCCGGTTAAAGATAATCGGGCACTAGGTTGTGTCCTAATCCTTGATGCCTGAAAGGTTAAGTGTTAAAACGCCCGCAGGTTTATTTATTGGTTGGCGATATCTTGCGCAATGCTGCCTGGATACTCAGCCGGACGAGGATAAGATGGGCGGTCAGCTTCAGGATACCCCGCTAAAACGCGGTTTAAAAAACAGACATATACAACTTATTGCCCTGGGAGGTGCCATTGGTACCGGCCTGTTCCTGGGTATTGCACAAACCATTCAGATGGCCGGGCCTTCCGTACTGCTAGGCTATGCCATTGGCGGTTTTATTGCCTTTTTGATCATGCGGCAGTTGGGAGAGATGGTGGTGGAAGAGCCGGTGGCCGGTTCCTTTAGCCATTTTGCCTATAAATATTGGGGGGACTTTGCCGGTTTCTTATCCGGTTGGAACTACTGGGCGATGTTTATCCTGGTCGGTATGGCGGAACTGACCGCCGTAGGGATTTATATTCAATACTGGTGGCCGGAAATCCCAACCTGGGCATCGGCGGCAGTTTTCTTCGTCGTGATTAACCTGGTCAATCTGGTGAACGTACGCCTGTATGGGGAAACCGAGTTTTGGTTTGCCATCATCAAGGTGGCGGCGATCCTGGGGATGATCGTATTTGGTGCCTATCTGTTGGCCAGCGGCAACGGTGGCCCGGAAGCCAGTATTAGCAACCTATGGGATCAGGGCGGCTTTATGCCACACGGCATCAGCGGCCTGGTGATGGCGATGGCGGTAATCATGTTCTCGTTCGGTGGGCTGGAAATGGTGGGTATCACCGCAGCAGAAGCAGCCGATCCGCGCCGTAGCATTCCTAAAGCCACCAATCAGGTGGTGTATCGCATCCTGATCTTCTATATCGGCTCGTTGACGGTGTTGCTGTCACTTTACCCGTGGGGCAAGGTTGTGGAAGGGGGCAGTCCGTTTGTGATGATCTTCCATGCGCTCAACAGCAACCTGGTGGCGACCATGCTCAACGTGGTGGTACTGACGGCGGCGCTGTCGGTCTACAACAGCGGCGTGTATTGCAATAGCCGGATGCTGTTTGGCCTGGCGACACAAGGCAATGCGCCAAAGGCGCTGACCAAGGTCAACAAACGTGGCGTACCGGTGCTGTCTATCGCGTTATCGGCGCTGGCTACCTCGGTAGGCGTATTGATTAACTACGTCATGCCCGGTGAGGCGTTTGGCTTGTTGATGGCGCTGGTGGTCTCTACGCTGGTGATTAACTGGGTGATGATTTGCCTGGCGCACCTGAAATTCCGCGCGGCCAAGGATCGTCAAGGGGTGATCACCAGTTTCAGGGCGCTCTGGTATCCGTTTGGCAACTATCTGTGTCTGGTGTTCCTGTTGTTGATCCTGGTGATCATGTACTTCAGCCCGGGGATCCGCATTTCCGTGCTGTTGATGCCAGTGTGGGTACTGCTGTTGTGGATTGGGTTTATGCTGACCCGGCGTAAAAAGGTGGGTGGCAACAAAAGGTAGCATTCACGTTGGAGGCGCCGCAGCGCCTCCAAACGGTTAACGGGCGACGGCATTGCCCTGATGGTGGCGCCCCAGCCGCAGCAGCTTTCTGCACAGCAGGAACAGGGTGCTGATAACATCAATCACCACTACGCTAAGCATCAGCAGGCCCAGCATAAAAAAGCCTGCCAGGGTGCTTGCCAGTAACAGCAGCGGTGACGGTACGCGTAGCCGGCGCAGCTTCATTGCCAGATACATTTTCCAGTATTGCCCTTGCGTAGTCAGCGCTCGGCGATAGCGGCCCATACGAACGCGTGACTTGCCTGATGCAGTCCGGCTCATAACTCCTCCTTTTCAGAATGTCCTAGTAAGTAAATCACAAGGTTCTTAAGAAAGGCTTAACAGGTTCTTGGCGACCTTGGCCTTCTTACTCTGGCTATGACAACAATATCCACAAAAAGGTCAGTTGTTTGTCATTGCGATATTATAAGCTATTGGGTAGGCAACCTTGTAACGGTTGCGGAACCACTATGGTACTACAGGGAGAGAATGGGTTGAAAATAACCAACAAATATTACGATGCCAGTAAAGCGCATCATACGCCACAGGGATTCTGCAACCCGGAGCCGTCGCTACATCAGGCCGGGGATCTGAAGCGCTGGCAAGAGGAACGCAAGAAGCTCGGGTTGCCCAAGCCCCCTCAGGCAGGTTACGAGCAATTTATCGCCAACTGGTGGCAAGCCGCCGATCTGAGCGGCGAACAGGACCGTGTATGGTGGCTGGGCCATGCTTCCCTGCTGTTGCGCTTGGGGGGCCGCCATGTGCTGATCGATCCGGTACTGTCGCCAAGGGCATCACCTGTGAGTTTCTACGGCCCACATCGCAAGACGCCACCCCCGCTAACGGTAAAACAGCTGCCAGCGGTAGATGTGGTGCTGATTTCCCATAATCACTACGACCATCTGGATCGTCAAACCATCAGGGAACTGACCAAACGTTTTCGCAATGCCACCTTTGTTGTACCGCTGGGTCTCAAACGCTGGTTCAGCCATTACCCGGTCAAACGGGTGGTCGAACTGGATTGGTGGGAGAGCCTGACGCTGGACGAGATGACGCTCTACGCCACGCCTGCACGCCACTGGAGTATGCGCACACCCTGGGATCGCAACCGTTCCCTGTGGTGTGGTTGGGTGATCCATCACCCGGCGCTGCGTTTTTATTTCTCTGGTGATAGCGGTTACAGCGAGCGGTTGGTCGATATCGGTACCCGCCTTGGGCCGTTCGATATCGCGGCGCTGCCCATTGGTGCTTACGCCCCAAGATGGTTCATGCAAGAGCAGCATATGGACCCGCAGCAGTCGGTGAGGCTGTATCAGCAATTGAATGAACCAAGAGTGATCCCTATCCATTGGGGCGTGTTTGAATTGGCCGACGAGTCGTTGGATGAACCCCCTGAGCAACTCAGCCTGGCACTACGCGAAGCCGGTGTTGAGCAGCACCGTTTTTATCCGCTGAAGATTGGTGAACATCTGGAGGTTAACCCTAACTCCTAATGCGTATCATGGGGTTGCGGCGTACCCTGCATCGGTTAGGGCTTGGCGTGGTGCGGTTTTGCGGGGTTCGTGCCGGGTAATGGATAAAACAGCCGCGCCAAGATCAGTGAAAAAAATGCATTGGCGATTTCGTTAACCTACGGCGGAAATAGCCGCTGTCTTGGTTGGCGGTATTTTTATTATTTGTTTTTATCCTTACTAACTTAGCCACGGATATAAACCCGCAGGGCGGGGTAGCTATTTCATCTACCTGCGCATCCTTGGTGAAAAATTTGGCTCGCTGCATGATTATGCACTGGCCTGCGTGTGCGTACTGGCCTGAGTGAACGATTCTGTTGTTGCAGTTCAAAGCAAAACTATCCTGCTATGACAGGCTTCGCTACCAGAAGGTCGGATCAGTTGACCGATTGGCCTCCGGTCATCGATATTCAATAGATGTATATAAAATTCCATAAAGATTCAAAAAATTTTACGTTCTTTGACCTGCCCGGGGCTTATATGTGGTGAAAATCCCTCACGGCTGAGTTGAAAGAATTGTTAAAACTGAGGCGCCACGCGGAGTACAGCGTGGCTTCTTTACAAAGCAGAAAATAGCCAAGGCTTCAACCTCTTTTGCCCTATTTAAGCTATTCTTGCTGCTGACCGTTTCAAATATGTGCGACACGTCCATGAGTGATTAAAAATGGCTTGCCATTGATTCCAGAGTATGTGATAACGCACTTGGGTAAAACGAGGTACAGTTCTGTATATGTGTGGCATTTTCAGTAAAGAAGTTCTGAGTAAAGACGTTAGCGTTGAATACCGCTTCTCTGCCGATCCTTATCTTAGTGCCTCAAGCAGTAACGACTCTAGTTTGTCTATGTAACGCCTACGGGCGGTTTAAACAATCCAAAGGAAATACTCAAGATGGCAAAGATCAAAGGTCAAGTTAAGTGGTTCAACGAGTCTAAAGGTTTCGGTTTCATCACCCCGGCTGACGGCAGCAAAGACGTGTTCGTACACTTCTCTGCAATCCAGGGTAACGGCTTCAAAACCCTGGCTGAAGGCCAGAACGTTGAGTTCGAAATTCAAGATGGCCAGAAAGGCCCATCTGCAGTAAACGTTACTGCAATCTAATCAGCGTCAGCTGAACAAAAAACCCGCCTTAGTGCGGGTTTTTTCGTATCTGGCTCCAGTGAGCTTTACCCGGTAATGATGATACCGGAATACTGATTGCGGCCTTTAATCCCCGGATGGCTGGGATCTTGTGCGCGGCGATGGCTGTTGCGGCGATAACTGGTGTATTTAAAGCGCTGGGGCTGCCGTGGGTCGCTGTTGAGCGTGCAAATGGTGCAAGAGCCTGCGTGATCGACCGCGGCGAATCCCAAGGTATTGAGCTTGTTTACGGCGATGGCAGCCAGATCCAGATGGCGGTAGGTTGGGCTGATCAGCTCTGCTGGCAAGGGCAGTGCCTGTTGAAACTGTTCGACCAGCTCCTGATTAACCTCGTAGCAGCAAGCGCCCGCAGCGGGGCCGATGGAGACCACCCAGTTGGCGGTATCATCATCCAGGCCAATACGTTTGGCCATCTGCTCCAGAATACCATCCAGCAGACCGCGCCAGCCCGCATGTACCGCAGCAATGGCGCTACCGTCTTTACGGCTGAAAATCACCGGCAGGCAGTCTGCGGTTAGTACGCTGATCAGGATCCCTGGCTCGCGGGTAAAGAAGCCGTCGGCTTCACCACATGGCTGGCCCGGCTGATGGATATCGACGATGCGCGTACCGTGTACCTGTTTTTTCTCGGGCAGGGTACTGCGATAGGGCTGTAACGGCGTTGGCAGCAGGGCACCTTTATTGCCAAAGCCATGAGCGATGCCAGGAACGCCGCTGAGGAGCGGGGAATAGTCGGTCATAGAGCGCCTTGCCTGTGGCTGAAAAGAGAATGACAACCAGTGAACCAGTTTTTGAATAACTTGGCTAGTGGCAGATGGGCATCCGCCTTGCATCGTACACCAGCCTTCTTTAGACTACCCGCGCCATCTCTCTCTGGGATCTCATCCATGTCTTATCAGTGCCCCCTGTGTTTCCAACCGCTTGATTTTGCAAACCCGCAGTGGCGTTGCGAAAATAACCATCAATTCGACCGTGCCAAAGAAGGGTACGTCAACTTAATGCCGGTACAACACAAGCGTTCGAAACAGCCGGGTGACAGTGCCGAGATGATGCAGGCGCGCCGTGCATTTCTTGACGGTGGTTATTACCAACCGTTGCAACAACGGGTGGCCGAATTGTTAGCCAGCACCTTGCCTATTGAGCCGTTGGCGCTGTTGGATATTGGCTGTGGTGAAGGCTATTACACGGCAGCCGTGGCGGCGCGTTTGTCTCAGGAGCGGGTCGTAGCGGTGTATGGCCTGGATGTCGCCAAGGTGGCTATTCGTTCGGCGGCCAAACGCTATCCGATGGTCTCTTTTTGCGTGGCCTCCAGCCATCGCTTACCGTTTGCCGACGCGTCGCTTGATGCCGTATTGCGTATTTATGCACCCTGTAACGCCGAGGAATTGGCGCGAGTGGTGAAGCCGGGTGGGGTAGTTGTGACGGTGTCACCGGGGCCGCGCCATCTTTATCAGTTAAAACAGCAGGTTTATCAGGAGGTTCAATTACATGCGGAGCATGATGAGCAGCTTGAGGGCTTTCGCTGTGAATTAGCCGAGCAATTGGCTTATCCGATGACGCTGCCGGGTGAGCAGGCTGCCAATCTGTTGCAGATGACGCCGTTTGCCTGGCGCGCTTCGCCGGAGGTGCAGCAAGGTTTGCTCGACATGGCCACCTTTGCCTGCGAGACGGATTTCGCCATCCGCTTATATCGCCGAGTCGCCCCTCACCCCAACCCTCTCCCACAGGGCGAGGGAGTTGGTACGGAGCTGTAGTCAGTTACGGACGCTGATTTGCAACTGATGATGTGGTGTAGTCGCTAAATAGTGGCACAATCGGTTCCCTCTGCAACCCTCTCCAAAGGGCGAGGGGGGACTCACAGGTACGGGAGTTGGTTGGCAGCGTTGTCGCTGAAGTTTGGTGCGGGATTTAAGTGGTGGCACAATCGGTTCCCTCTGCAGCCCTCTCCAAAGGGCGAGGGGGGACTCACAGGTACGGGAGTTGGTTGGCAGCGTTGTCGCTGAAGTTTGGTGCGGGATTTAAGTGGTGGCACAAT